>NZ_CP025407.1:2485500-2797000 GCF_002847285.1 Streptomyces sp. CMB-StM0423
ACAACTGCCGGTTCGACTTCTCCGGGTCGCTCGACCTGGTGCCCAAGAAGTACCTCACCGAGCTGGAGAACCTGCGGGACGAGTCCAACAGGGAGGCGGGCTTCACGCTCCACTACATCATGGGCATGTCCCTCACCGAGGAGGTCATCCAGCTCTTCAACAGGCTCAATGGCAAGGTCCCGGAGCTGACCGAGGAGATCCTGGCCGAGAACGCCTACGTCCCGAAGCAGGTCGACTTCCTCATCCGCACCGGCGGGGCGATCCGGATGTCGTCCTTCTTCCCGCTGATGTCCCCGTATGCCGAACTGCACTTCTCCCCGGTCCTGTTCCCGGACATGACGCGAGCCGACTTCGACACCGCGCTGACCGACCTGCGGGCGCGGGAACGGCGCTACGGGAACTACCCGGCATAGCGCACCACCGCACGACTCGGGCGAACAACGGCCGACTCCGGTCTCCCAGGCGTGGCCCGACCCCCCACGGGCCCCGCCTGGGACGTGCAACGCATCCTCGCTAGGGACAAGGAAGAAAATACGATGACGTCCGGAAACTCCTCCTCCGCAGGCTTCTCCCCAGGTCGCAGGTCGTTGCTGCTCGGCGGCGCCTCGACCGCCGCGCTGGCGACCCTGGGAACCGGCACCGCCGCCGCGAGCCAGGGCACGGGACCGGCGGCGAAGCCGGCCGCCGCCATCGAATTCGACTTCGACACCGGCAACTTCCACCGGGACCTGCTCAGCACGGCGGCCAACCCGTCCGAGGAGCCGCTCGGCCCGATGGACGCGACCGTCCTCGTCTACCTCACCCATCTCACGATGACCGCGTGGTTCGACGCGCTGGCGCCCTACCACCCGACCGCGGTCGGCCGGCACACCCGCATCGCCCGCCGCCCCGCCAGCGAGTCCCACACCAACCGGAACAAGAACGTCGCCGCGCTGCACGCCGCCAACGTGGTGTTCGCGTCCGTATTCAAGGAGCGGGTGGCGGCCTTCCGGCAGGTCATGACCACGCTCGGGCTGGACCCCGACGACCAGTCGACGGACCCGAGCAGCCCGGTGGGCATCGGCAACCTGGCCGCCAAGGGCGTCCTCAAGGCCCGCGCCCGCGACGGCATGAACCTCTTCGGCGACGAGGGCCGGAAGTACCACGGGCAGCCCTACGAGGACTACACCGGCTTCGAGCCGGTGAACACCGCCTACAAGCTGGTCAACCCGTCGAAGTGGCAGCCGGCCAGGACCCCGCACCGCCGCCGGGTGGGCGGCGGCCCGGGCGACAAGGGCATCTTCACCGTGCAGCACATGGTCACGCCGCAGATGGGGCTGGTGAAGCCGGACACCTACCGGCACCCGAGCCAGTTCCGGCTGGCCCCGCCGGACCACCTCGACCACACCGACCCGCGCCGCTTCAAGCGCTCGGTGGACGAGATCCTGGAAGCCTCCGCCACGCTCGACGACGAGCGGAAGGTGAAGACCGAGTTCTTCGACAACAAGTTCCTGGGCATCGGCCAGTCGACGAAGGCCGCGGGGATAGCCCACGACCTTGAGCTGGACGAATGGGTCCACCTGATCTACACCAGTTCGCTGGCGCAGGTCGAGGACCTGATCGCCGCCTGGCACTTCAAGGTCAAGTACCAGGCCCCCCGGCCGTTCTCCGCGATCAGGCACGTGTACGGCAAGCAGAAGGTGTCCGCCTGGGGCGGGCCCGGCATCGGGACCGTGCACGACATGCCCGCCGACGAGTGGACCAGCTTCATCCCCGTGGGCGACCACCCCGACTACCCGTCCGGCTCCACCACGCTGTGCGCCGCCGAGGCGCAGGCCGCCCGGCGCTTCCTCGGCGACGACCGGCTGGACTGGACCTGGCCCATCCCCGCCGGCTGGACGCTGACGGAGCCCGGGATCACCCCCTCCGAGGACATGGAGCTGCACTACGACACCTGGACCGAGTTCGTGAAGGACTGCGGCTACAGCAGGGTCTGGGCCGGGGTGCACTTCAAGACCACCGTCGAGCGGTCCATGGAGTTCGGCACCCAGTTCGGCGACCTCGCGTACGAGTTCGTCCAGCGGTACATCAAGGGCGAAGTGAAGGACTGACCGCCGCTCGCGCCGGCGGTCACGCCGGGACCGGCCGGGCAGGGCGCGTACCACCGCGACCTGCCCGGCCGTTCACTCCGTACCGGGCATCCTCAGCGGACGTCGCCGTCGAGGCCGGCCACGAACGCGCGCAGCTCCGCCCACTGGGCGTGCAGCGCGTGGTCGCCGTCCCCGAGGGGGTCCTTGAAGAAGAAGGCCAGCGGCGTCAGCGGGCCCGTGCGCCCCGCCGCGTGCGCGGCCAGGGAGATCCGGGCCAGGTCGAGGACCAGCGGCGCGGCGAGCGCCGAGTCGCAGCCCTCCCAGGTGAACTGCAGCCGCATCGGGGTGCCGAGGAAGCCGCCGAAGGTGATGAGGTCCCAGGCGGTCTTGAAGTCGCCGATGTCGGCGACGTAGTCGATGTGGGTGTCGCCTTCCGGCGCGTAGCCGAGGGTCTCGCGCAGCACGCGCTGCTTGCTGACGGACTTGGCCGCGTTGGCGCCCGGCTCGGCGAGATTGGCGCCGTCGCCGCCGCCGAGGAGGTTCAGGCCCGACCACGAGCGGACCGCGAGGTTGCGCATCGCGAACATCGGGGCGAGCACCGACTTCAGCAGCGTCTCACCGGTCTTGCCGTCGTGGCCCGCGTACGGCAGGCCGCGGGCGGCGGCCAGTTCGTCGAGCGCGGGCAGCCGCGCCCCCGTGGAGGGGGTGAAGTCGACGTACGCGCAGCCGGCGGTGAACGCCGCGTACGCGTACAGGGAGCTGGGCGGCAGCACCCGGCCGGGGGCGGCGAGCGCCGCGTCGAGCGCCGCCAGGTCCGCGTGCGCCGGGTGCGGCTCGGCGGCGGGCTCGGTGGAGGCGACGTTGACGACGACGACCCGCTCCAGCGCGTGCCGCTCGGCGAACGCCCCGATGTCGGCGGCGACCGCGGCGGCCGTCTCCGCCTGGGTGCCGCCGGCGGGCGCGTGCCGCACCTCGGCCTCCGCCTCGGCGAGGTCCGCCTCCAGCGCCTGTACGAGCCGCGCGGGCACCACGCCCGCGGTGGCGAGCTGCTCGGCCTTCTTGGCCACCGTGCCGGTGTTCACGTCGTGGCCGCCGAAGACCAGGTCGCCGAAGCCCGGCAGTACGCCGGCGGCCAGGTCCGGGTGGGCCGTCACACAGCCCACGGGTTCGGTCAGGCCGGCGCGCAGCGCGAGCCCCCCGATGACGGCGGTGGTGGCGACCGACCCGCGGGCGCCGATGAACCAGATGCCAACTCGCATGAGACCCCTCCGTTACGGACACGTGCGGACAGAACCGGTGCGCACCGCGCACGATTCGGGCGGACACGGGCGAGGGCCGGGCCGACGGCTTGGCAGCCACGGCACCGGCCCCTGGGCAGACGCCCGGTCGTCGATCAGCCGATCTTGACGACCTCTCCCTTGTCCCAGTCGCCTGTGGTGCCCGGAGGCCACCACAGGCTCTTGTTGGTCACGTAGATCGAGCCGTCGCGGCCCGCGAGGAAGCCGTGCGGGAAGAACAGCTTGCCCTTGCCCAGCTCCGTGCGGGTGCCGTCGCGGCCGATCTGGATGACGCTGCCGCCGTCGTCGTCGGGCGACGGCAGGAAGCCGGTCGAGGTGAACTGCGTGACGTAGAAGTCGCCGTTCTTGCCGAAGCCGCAGCCCGTGATGGCGCTGAAGCCCCGCTGCCAGACCTCCAGGTCACCACTCCACGGCTCGTAGCGGTAGACCTTGGCGGCCTTGGCGCCCTCCTCGCCGGTGTTGCCGTGGCCGGTCAGCTCGCCGACGTACACCGCGCGGTCCGGGCCCTGGGCGACGCAGGTGGGCACGGCGTCGGAGCCGGCCTGGCTGAGCGGGAAGCTCGTGAGGATCTCGACGTTGCCCCACGGGTCGATCTCACCGAGCACGTTCGCCGCGGCGTCCACGTAGTAGAAGCCGCCGCCCTTCTTCGGCGTCAGCGAGTACGGGTTCGTGACGTCGAAGTCGGGCGTCGGGTCCGGGTTCTCGTTGATGTAGTCGTAGTCGGCCGCGCCCGGCCGGGCGGCCACCCGCGGCTTCTTCGGGTTGGTGACGTCGAGCAGGGTGCCGACGTACGGCTTGAGCTTGTTCCGCAGGCCGTCGGAGAGCCACGGGTCGGTGGGCAGGGTCTGCGGCGAGCCCGCCTGCAGCGTGTACAGCCGGCCCTGGCTGTAGGCCAGCCCGTTCGGGCCGATCATGTCCTGGAGGTTCAGCGCCGAGGGCAGGTTCTCCACGATCCGCTTCGGCGTGCCGTTCGTGATGTCGGCGACGGAGCCGGTGTGGCCGAAGCACTTCATCTCGAAGACGATTTCCTCCGAGACCATGTTGCACTCGGACGGCGCCGTCAGCGGCGGCGTACCGGTCTCGGAGACCAGCAGCCGTCCCCCCGGGCCCCAGGTCAGGGAGCGCGGCGAGTACAGCCCCTCCGCGATCACCTCGACCTCGGCGTTCTTGCCGAGCGTGCCCGAGCCCCTGCCGTGGTCGGCGGCGGCCACGGGTCCTGACGAGCCGGCCGCCACACCGGCGAGCGTTGTCGCCGCTGCCGTGGCGAGCAGCATCCGACATCTTGCGAGACGACGCATCGAGCTCTCATCTCCTCTTGAGTGGGGTGAGGTACTGCTGGGTGACCACGTGCGCGACCGGGGGCCGGCCGCCGCGGCAAGGGAGTCGTCGACCGGTCACCCGGTCGACGACAGCCTTTCCGTCACGGACGGCGGCCGGGGTCAGCCGATCTTGACGACCTCGCCCTGGTCCCAGCGGTTGGTGGTGCCGACCGGGTACCACACGCTGTTGTTGGTGACGTAGATGGAGCCGTCGGGGCCCGCGAGGAAGCCCTGCGGGGCGAAGAGCTTGCCCGCGCCCAGCTCGGTGCGGGTGCCGTCCTTGGCGATCTGGACGACGACGCCCTGCGGGTCACCGGGCGGCGGGAAGCCCGTCCGGTCGAACTGGGTGACGTAGAAGTCGCCGTTGGCACCGAAGCCGCAGCCGGAGATGGTGGCGAAGCCGCTCTCCCAGACCTTCAGCTCGCCGGTCTTCGGGTCGTACCGGTAGATGTTGGCCGCCTTGTTGCCGGTGTTGCCGAAGCCGGTGAGCTGCCCGGCGTACACCGCGCCGTCGGGGCCGACGTCGACGCAGGTGGGCACGGCGTCGGCGCCGTTCGGGGCCTTCGGGAACCACTTCAGGATCTCGACGTTGCCCCGGCGGTCGATCTCACCGAGGATGTTCGCGGCCGCGTCCACGTAGTAGAAGCCGCCGCCCGGCTTCGCAGCGAGCGAGACCGGGTTGGCCGTCGGGTCCTCGGAGACGAGGTCCGGGTTCTCCTGCATCCACTTGTAGCTGGCCGCGCCGGGGTTGGCGACCGCCCTGACCTTCTTCCCCTTGACCTCAAGCACCCTGCCGTACTGGTTCTTCAGGGTGTTGCTCAGGTCGCGGGGCAGCCACCCCGGCAGCCCGTTGCCGTGGCCCGCCTCCAGGACGTGCAGCTTGCCGTCGGCGTAGACCATCGCGTTCGGGCCGACGACCTCGGCGTTGTTCACGTTCGAGGCCAGGCCCTCGACGATCCGCTTCGGCTTGCCGTCGGTGATGTCGGTGATGGCGCCCGTGGTGCTGAAGCACTTCGCCGTCATGATGTCGGCGTTGTCACAGAGCTGCTCGATCCCCCCCGCCTCGGAGACGAGAAGCCGCCCCTCGGGCGTCCAGATCAGGTCGCGGGGCGAGTGCAGCCCCTTCGCGATCACCTCGACCGGGGCGTCGCCGGACAGCGTGCCCGAGCCCTTCTCCGCCGCGGCCACCTGACCCGACGGCCCGGCTGCCACACCGGCGAGAGCCGTCGCCGCCGCGACGGCGAGCGGCACGCGGAACCTCTTCAGACTACGCATCTTCGCCTGTTCCTCCGTTTCGATGTTTCTGTTGCACCCAGACAAGACGCGTTGAGAGAAGGCTCCTCGCCAAAGCCGTCCGGCGCACGTCGAAACAGCCGGCGGCGCAATGAGCATCGGCTACACGCGTTTGATGGGAAAATTGCGTTCGACTGGCGCCGGGCCGCGGCCGCCCACCCCGCGGGCGGTGACCGGAAGGCTCGTGGCCGATGGCTCGTTCCGCACCCGGGAAACGCGGTTACGGGAAAGTGAGCCCGTGAACTACCGCCCTCGGCCGGCCAGGGGGAAACCCCGGCCGCCGGCGCACGCGCGGCGGTGCCGCGGCGGGCAGGACGGTCGTCCGGGTGGAATCAGTAGAAGAGGCGGTACGAGCCGAGGGATGTCATCGGCTCGACCGACAGCGGCTCCGAGATCCACTCGTTCTTCAGGCCGTTCATCGCCTCCTGGAAGGCGGGCATGGTGAGAAGGGGGTTCTTCTCGTCATCCGCCAGATCCACCACGAGAACGAGGGTCCGCCCGTCCGCGAGTTTGCACCAGGAATAGCGGACGCCCTCGGGCTCCGCTTCCTCGATCGCCGCGAAGAGTTCCTTCGCAGCCTTCTCCGCGGTCTCGACCTTGTCTTCCTTGATCTTGGCACGGAACATGCGGACGCTCATGCGGAATCTCCTTGGTAAACGCGCACGCCGCCGGTATCGGGCGGCGGTGTGGTTCAGGGTTGTTCTTGGAGTTTGTCGTGGAGGATGCGGGTGAGTTCGACGCGGCGGGTTTTGAGGGTGGCGGTGCGTGGGAGTTGGGCGAGGGGGATGTGGACGGGGTCTGTGAGTTGGGGGTAGTCGCGGGTGGCTTGGTGCCAGCGGTGGGGGTCGACTGGTTCGTCGTTGCGGGTGCAGATGATGGGGACGGGTGTGTTGCCGGGGCCTTGGACGATGGCGAGTTCGACGAGTTCGTCGAGGCGGTCCAGGACGGTGTCTTCGATTTCGAGGCTGGAGCCGATGCCGGGGATGGTGTCGATCTCGCGGTCGAGCATGTGGAGGCAGCCGGCGCGGGTGCGGTAGCCGATGTCGCCGGTGCGCCACCAGCCCTGGTGGACGTTCTCGTCGTAGCGGTCCTGTTCGCCGTGGTAGGTCTTGGCGATGCCGTCCCAGCGGACTTCGATGAACCCGGGGTTGTCCGGGGTGACCTGGCGGCCGTTCTGCGAGGTGACGCGTACCTTCGCGCTGCCGGGGAGGGCGAAGCCGACGCACCGCCCGTCCATCTCACGTGCGTGACGCCGGTAGTACGGGCGGCCGACCGCGGGGCCTACTTCGGACTGGCCGTAGATCTGGAAGAACTGGGGGGAGCGGCGGCGGGAGGCGTCCAGCAGGCGGCGGACGGTGCGGGGGTGGATGGCGTCGAAGGTGGAGGAGAAGTACTTCACCGACGCGAACGGCCGCCGCGGGTCGTGCACCAGCCCCTCCCACGCCAGGAACGAGTTCGGGAGGGCTTCGATGAGGCCGGGGCGGTTTTTGAGGAAGAAGGTGGCGACGGCTTCGGGGTCGTGGTTGTTGACCAGGAGCGTCGGCATGCCTTTGAACAGCACCAGTGCCATCGCGGCGAACAGGCGGGAGTGGACGAAGGGGATACTGATCGCGGCGGTCTCCCGCCGGGGCATCACCCCGAGCATGAACAACTGCGGCCGCAACCTGGTGCGCATCGTCCGCGCGGTGTGGACCACCAGCTTCGGCAGACCCGTCGTCCCCGAGGTATGCGTGATCATCGCCGGCTCGTCCAGCCCGGTGAACACCACCGCGACCCCCGGCGAACCCTCCAACTCGCCCAGCGCCGCCACCGTGATCACCGAAGCGGTCAGCTCATCGAGGTCCTCGCCCGCGAGGAGGCCGTGTTTCGCGGCGTCGGTCAGCAGGCGGGGGCGGCCCAGGCGCTGCATCAACGCCGCGACCGTAGGGGCGTCGAGGGCCGGGGAGAGCATCACCGGTATCGCACCGAGCCGCGCGACGGCGGTGCCCAGGATCCAGGAGTCGAAGTTCGGCCGCTTGTAGACGACCACATGCTCCCCCGCCCGCACCCCCGCCGCCGCAAGGCGGGCAGCGAGGTCGGAGACGTGGTAGGCGAGTTCGCTGACCGTGATACGCCGTCCCGCCTCGGGCAGCACATCCAGATCGTGATCCAAAGTCAGCAGCACCGACCCGTGCCTCGCAGCAGCACGCTGCGCGAGAACACCTATATACAAACCACGCTTGTGCACCGGACTCCCGCTCACCAGGCCACCACCTCAACCAGCCCCGAAACACCCGACCGACACGCGCAACACACCACCCCGAGCTCACGCCAAACCAGCATCCGGCACCGCACTTGGCCACCACACAGCAACGACTTGGCGTCCACTTGGCGGCTGCCGTCAGGAGTGTGCCTTCTCCGCCTTGTCCGCCGGCTTCGCGCCGAAAGCCGGTGCGGGCAGCGGGCCGGAGCGGATGAGCAGACCGCAGATCACGGCGCCCGCCGCGAAGAGGCCGGCGCACCACCAGAACACGGTGACGTAGCTGTCGACCGCGGCCAGTTGGAGCAGTTCCTCGGTCGGCGGCTTTCCCTGGGAGTGCTCCTTCACGTAGTCCGTGAGGGCGCTCGCCGCGATGGTGTTGAGCAGGGCCGTGCCGAGGGAGCCGCCGAGCTGCTGGCCGACCTGGATGCTCGCCGAGGCGATGCCCGCGTCCTGCGGCTCCACGCCCGTGGTGCCGGTCTGCAGCGCCGCGGCGAAGATGAAGCCCATGCCGAAGCCGAGGACCAGGATCGGGCCGAGGAGCGCGGCGGCGTAGCTGGAGTCGACCTCCACCCTGGTCAGCCAGACCAGGGCGCCGGCGTTGAGCGTCAGGCCCGCGATGACCAGCGGCTTGGGACCGTACTTCGGCATGATCTTGATGTTGCCGATGTTCACCGCCACGGCGGTGAACACGACCATCGGCAGCAGGGCGACGCCCGAGGTGATCGCCGAGTAGTCCAGCGTGGTCTGCATGTAGTAGATGAGGAAGAGGAAGAAGCCGAAGATGCCGGCGCCGACGAGCAGCATCAGCAGATAGGCCCCGGAGCGGTTGCGGTCGAGGACGACGCGCGGCGGCAGCAGGGGGTGCGCCGCGCGTGCCTGCCAGGCCGCGAAGGCGACGAGCAGCACGCCGCCGGCGACGAGGAAGCCCCACGTCTGGGGGGTGCTCCAGTCCTCGTTCGCGGCGTTGGAGAAGCCGTAGACGATGCAGAACATCGCCGTGGACACCAGGACGACGCCGGGGAAGTCGAGCTTCGTCCGCATGGCCTTGAGGGCCGCGTTGCGGCCGAACGGCAGCCCGGCGCCCAGCAGCGCGACGCCGGCGAAGAGCAGGTTCACGTACATGCACCAGCGCCAGGAGAGGCCGGAGGTGAGCGCGCCGCCGATGATCAGGCCGAGGCCCGCGCCGCTGGCCGCGACCGCGCCGTACGCGCCGAACGCCTTCCCCTTCTCCTTGGGGTCGGTGAAGGTCGTGGTCAGCAGCGTCAGGGTGGCGGGCCCGAGCAGCGCGGCGAAGACCCCCTGACCGACGCGGGCGGAGACGAGCATCTCGAAGCTGTTCGCGGCGCCGCCGACGGCGGAGGCGCCGGCGAAGCCGATCAGGCCGACGAGGAAGCTCCGCTTGAGGCCGAAGAGCAGGACGAGCCGGCCGCAGAAGAGCAGCAGGCTGCCGAACGCCGCGGCGTACGCGGTCACGATCCACTGCCTGTTGGCGAGCGAGAACCCGAGGTCCTCCTGCGCCGACGGCAGGGCCAGGTTCATGATGGTCGCGTCCAGCACGACCATGAGCTGTGCGACGCAGATGACGACGAGGATGAGCCACCGCTTGGGGTCGGGCTCTGCCGCTCCGGCAGCTCCCGGGCCGGGCCCGGCAGCAGCGTCCGCGCTCTGTGTTGCCACGATCTTCTCCTTGTCGCGTGTGACGGACGTGCGTCCTCAACCCTCATGACAGGGGCGGCGGGGGGAATGTGACCCGAGGCCGAGCCGGACATTTCGTACGGGCTGGGGGGCGCGGCGCCGGGACCGCGGGCGGTCCGGCGGGGCGCCCGGCGAGGGGGCGGCGTCCGGTGGGCATCGTGTCCGGAGCCGCTGTCCCTCCCCGTCGTGCTGTTGTCGTGCTGTGCTGCCGTGTTGCCGTGCTGCGTTCGTGCTAGCCGCGCCGGGTGCCGCCGTGGGCGAGGACGCGCGAGAGCACGTCGCCCAGCGCAGCCGCCGGATCGGCTCCGGCGGACGCGCTCCGCCAGGCCACGTGGTGGTCGGGGCGCACCAGGACGGCGCCCTCGTCGGTGATCTCGCGGACCGCCGCCCACCGGCCGTCCGCGGCGGCGTACTCGGCGCCGTCGCCGATGCGTACCGCCGTCAGGGGGATCGAGAACTTCTCCGCCGCCTCCGCCGCCGCGTCGCACCACGCCTTCCCCTCGGGGCCGGCGATCAGCACGAAGCCGCCGCCGCGGCCGACCAGGTCGTGGGTGGACAGGCGCTCGCCGTCCCGCTCGATCCAGGCGTGCGGGAGCATGTGCCCGGGCCGGGTGGTGGGGTGGTACGTGTTGCCGAGGGGCGCGCGGGGCGGGGGCGCGGTGCCGTCCGGGACGAGCGCGCCGTCCTCGTACGCGAAGCCCACCTCCAGGTCGTGCGCCTGGCACTCGGAGCGGTGGGTCTGGAAGATCTCCGCGGCCCGGGCCCGTACGGCCGTGCCGACCGGGGAGGGGTCGAAGTAGGCGGAGAACACCGCCGAGCGGCGGTCGACCGGGATGTGGGCGCCGAGGCCGATGGCGGCCTCGGTCACCACCTTGTGGTGGAACCACGTCGACAGGCCCCAGTCGACATTCCGCTTGCCGACGGCGCGGCGCTCGGTCTCGTAGGAGTCGAGGAGGCTGTCGTCGGCGCGGCCGGCGACCACGGCGGCCAGCTTCCACGCCAGGTTGTGCACGTCCTGGACGCCGCCGTTGAGGCCGAGCCCGGTGGTGGGCGGCTGGCGGTGCGCGGCGTCGCCGACGATGAGCACGCGGCCGTGGCGGTAGCGGTCGGCGAGCACGCCCTCGACGGTCCACTGGCTGATCCGGTGCAGGGTCAGCTCCAGGTCGGGTACGCCGAGGACCTCGCGGATCCGGGCGGTCATCGCCTCCGGGTCGTCGCGGTCGGCGTCGCCGGGGTTGAAGTGCAGCGCCCACTCCTCGCAGCGCTTGCCCCAGGTGGGGCCCATCTCCATCAGCGTGCCGGAGAGGTCGGGGCGGTAGGGGTTGACGAACCAGGTGATGATCGTGCCGTCGTGCCACCACGGGGAGAGGTCGGCGGTGAGGTACGCGGTGGTGACGTTCAGCATGCTGGGCACGCCCTGCATCTCCACGCCCAGTTCGGCGCCGATGGTGCGGCCGCCGTCGGCGGCGACGACGTACTGCGCGGTGACCGTCGTGGTCTCGCCGGTGGCGACGTCGCGGATCTCGGCGACGACGCGGTCGCCCTTGTCGGAGAAGGTGGTCAGCTCGTGGCCGAAGAGCACCCGGCCGGGGTTGTCCCGCTCGGCGCGGCGGCGCAGCATCGGCTCCAGCCGCAACTGCGGGAGCTTGGCGGGCAGGACGGGGCCGTGCTCCGCGTAGACCTCGGTGAGGGCACCGCCCCCGAAGGCGTCCATCTCGTAGATGACCTGCCCGTCCAGCCGGCCGTCCCCGGTGAGGGAGGTCTGCCAGCGCACCCTGCCGAACATCTCCGGCGGCGCCGACAGTTCGTGGACGGAGTCCACCAGCCCGTGCTGCCGGAAGATGTCCATGGTGCGTTGGTTGAGGTAGTGGGCGCGCGGCAGCCTCGACGTGTCCGTGTGCCGCTCGACCAGCAGGTGCTCCACACCCTGGTCGGACAAGAAGATGGACGCGGACAGGCCGCAACCGCCGCCGCCCACGATCAGAACCGGAACTTCGATGGCTTCCATGCTCGGCCTTCCATGAGGTGACGGCTCAGGCAGGACATCGGGGGATCCCGGGCAGTCCCCGCCCGCCGCCGAACCGCAGGAAGCGGCAACCGAGACCGAGCGCTGTCGTCATCCCCACGATCAGGAAGCAGAGCTTCCGGATGAGCCTCCTCGACACCGTCATGCCGACGTCTCTCTACCGATGCTGCGTGGTCTCAGCATCGGCCGGGCGATTTGGCTGGCACTATCCAGCGGGTTGGCGCCGGCTTGGCGGCGCCGGCGGGACAGCCCGCCGACCAGCACCGCGAGAAGAAGTCCTTGATCGTCGGTCACATTTCGCGGCCGCCAACTGTCAAGTGATTGAGGCTCGCTGCTGCCCCCGACCCGAGAAGGGAAAAGATGGACAATACGTTCCATCTTCCACCCCGCTCGGCGCGGCAGGACCTCGCGGTACGGCCCCCGGACGCCCCCCGTGCGCGCGGCTGCTCCCCCGCGGCCCGCGCCGGCACCGGCGGCCCACCGTTGCCGGTCCGGTCCGCGGCACCCCCCGAGCCGCGGCCGCCGGCACCCCAGGGACCGATTCCGCTTTCGCTCTCATTGCAAAGGACCGGCCGCCCCGCGGGACCGGCACGGAAGATTTAATTCACCGCACCGGGAAATCGGAAACGACGGGAGAACGTCCGGTGACGCGTCGCCCGCCGGGGTCGGTTCCGCGGCGTCGGTGACGTCTCGGCGAACGGCGGATTATTTCGCCGGGATAATCGTCTGAACCCGGCACGGGAAAGGTGAGGGTCCGCATCCGGACGGGCCCCTGACCGGCCCGGGAGCGGTATCCGTTCGTTCGCCGCGGACCGGGATGAAATTTCATTGCCGACTTTGCCGGACTTGCCGTCCGCGGGGCCGTCCCCGCGGACGGCCCGCGGACGGCCCGTACACCAAGATCCGCCGTCACGCTCTGCTACGCGCCGGTCGGAGCCCGGCGGTGCTGACACGAGGTCTACGACGGTGGCGCGGACAGGCCAAAAACGGAGCTGAGAATTCCGCGAATTTCCCACCCTCCGCACCCCCGCCCACCTGGGCGGCAACCTCTCCGAGGGAGTCCGGGCGAAGGTCGGGTCGATCTTGCAAAAACGTCCCGGCAAGACTCTGGCTAGCAACTTCCTGCCATATCCCGGCGGATGGCAGGACCTTGCCGCTCCGGCCCGGACGCGGTAATCGATCAGACCTTCGACGTGCGGGAACACCCGGATACGGGGTCAGGAAGGCATCACCAGCGCGGGAACCGTGTTGACAACCCCCCATTGCGATGTTGAGATCGAATAGCCGGGGAGAAAAGCGTCGAAGCCCCCACATCGATCGTTGCTCTCGGTGTCCGGCGGCCGTTGATCCATTGCGTTGTGTATCGGCCGCGTAAAACCGCGGTCGGCATTGCCGGGCCTTGACTGGATTAGCGTTCACGGCTACGCTGACCCCCGGCCAGTCTCGGGGGACTGGACAACAAACACGGGGGCAGCAGAAATGCTAATGATCGACGCAGGTCCGGATCCAGGCCACTGGCCACGCGGTCGGCTAGAGAACTCCTGGCCGCCATATCCGGCAAAGGTCGAATTTCGCGAAACTCCAGTTGAGATTGCTGCTTTTCGGCGGCAAATCCTTTCGGCGCCTACGCTCTCCGACGCGGCGCACGTCGTCTCCGCGGACCGCCTCGTGACCCGGCAGCGCACACCCCCCGCGCCGCCCCACGGGCGGTCCGCTGTCATGCCGCGGTGCGGGAGCGCTCCGCAGAGCGCCGCGCAGCACCACTCGCGTACACCGCACGGAACGTACGGTGACCGGATCCTGCTTGGCGGTACGGCCGGCAGCCGGGCCAGGCCGATACCCGGCCCTGGCCAGGCGCCCCGGAAAAGGCGGTGAGATGTTGGGAGTTCAGAGATGACGAACGACAGAACCAACGTCGACACGATGGTTATCGGCGCTGGATCGGGTGGAAGCTGCCAGTCCCATTCGGAGGGCGGGCAGCGTATGGGAACGGGCACCGGAGATGCGCGGCGCATCGCGGAGCTGGAGCGTGAGGTTCAGGAACTCCGCCGCGCCAACGAGATATTGAAGGTGTATTTCGCCAAGGAACTCGACCTCGAACTCGAATCCACTCCGTCCGCCCTCGTCGTCGGAACGCCCAGCGCTCCGACCCTGCCGGAGGCGCCGCCGTCCGCGCCCCCGACGCCGTCGCGCCCGATCCGCTGGGGCGCCGCGCAGCCGGCCATGACCCCCGACCCGTCCCGGCCCATGGCGGAGTTCCGGGCACTCGGCCCCATCGAAGCCGTCGTCGACGGCCGGTTGCTCGACCTGGGCGCCCCGAAGCAACGCGCGCTACTCGCCCTGCTGGTCAGCAAGGTCGGCCAGCCGGTGGCGGTCGACGTCATCGTCGAGGAGCTGTGGACCGGCAATCCGCCCCCCTCGGCGATCACGTCACTGCAGGCGTACGTGGCCAACCTGCGCCGCGTCCTGGAACCCAACCGCGCCCCGCGCACCCCCGCGACCGTGCTCCGCACCTACGGTCGCGGCTACCTGCTGGACAACCACGTCGTCGAGGTCGACGTGCGCCGGTTCAGCGAGCGCGCCGGCGCCGGCTGGGAGGCGCTGGACAGGGGCAAGCCCCAGGAGGCGCTGCGTGAATTAGAAGCCGGTCTCATGCTGTGGCGGGGTCAGGCGTACGCGGAGGTGGCCGACACCACCTACGTACGGCCCGAGGTCGCCCGGCTGGAGGAGCTGCGGCTGTCGGTCATCGAGGGGCGGTGCGCCGCGCTGCTCGCGGTGGGCGCCCACGAGATGGCCGTGGCGGAGCTGGAGGCGTTCACGCAGGCGCATCCGCTGCGTGAGTACGGCTGCGAGCTGCTGAGCCTGGCGCTCTACCGGGCCGGCCGGCAGGCCGACGCCCTCGCCGTGCTGCGCACCAACCAGCGCAGGCTGGCGGAGGAGCTGGGGATCGATCCCCGGCCCGCGCTGCAGCACTTGGAGAACGAGATCCTCAACCATGCGCCCGCGCTCGACTGGCGGCCGCGCCCGGGCGGTGGTGCGTGAGATCGCCACATCGCGATCTCTTGGTGTGCTCGGGCATCCGCACAGTGTCCGAAATGCCGAAGCGGCCCGGGGAGTTCCTCCCCGGGCCGCTTTTTTTTCGTTCCCTGGCCCCGCCGCGCCGCACCCGTCCGCGCCGCGTCCCGCCGCTCACTCCGGGGCCCGCACCAGCCCCGACTGGTAGGCGAGGACGACGAGTTGGGCGCGGTCGCGGGCGGCCAGCTTGGTCTTCGCGCGCTGCACGTGGGTGCGTACGGTCAGCGGGCTGACGACCAGCTCCGCGGCGATCTCGGCGTTGGACCTCCCCTGCGCAACCAGCACCGTCACCTCGCGCTCCCGGGCGGTGAGCACCGCCAGGTCCTCCGGTACGGCGCGGGCGGTGCCCGGCTCGGGGGTGGCGAGGAAGCGGGCGATGAGCGCGCCGGTGGCGGCCGCGGAGAGCAGCGCGTCTCCTGCGGCGACGGTGCGGATGCCGTCGATGAGTTCGTCCGCGGAGGCGTCCTTGCCGAGGAAGCCGGCGGCGCCGGCGCGCAGCGCGCGGGCCACGTGCTCGTCGGTCTGGAACGTGGTGAGGACGAGCACGCGCACCTCCGCCAGCTCCGGGTCCGCGCAGATCGCCTCGGTCGCGGCGAGGCCGTCGGTGCCGGGCATGCGGATGTCCATGACGACGACGTCGGGTCGGTGTACGCGGGTGAGTTCGACGGCCTCGCCGCCCTCGGCGGCCTCGGCGACGACCTCCAGGTCGGGGTACGAGTCGAGGAGTATCCGGAACGTCGCCCGCAGCAGGGCCTGGTCGTCGGCGAGGAGGACGCGGACGGTCATCGGGGATCTCCGGAGGGCTCGGTGGTCTGCTCGGTGGTCTGCTCGGTCGGCTGCCCGGGCACCGGGGGGACGGGGGGCTCCTGCCGTACGGGCAGGGGCAGTTCCGCGGTCACCGTGAAGCCGCCGTCCGGCCGCGGGCCCGCGCGCAGGCTGCCGCCCGCGGTGCGGGCGCGCTCGCGCATGCCGATCAGCCCGAAGCCGCCGCCCGGCGGCGGTGGCGGCCGGCCCGCGCCGCCGTCGTCGCTGACGCTGACGGTCAGCCGGTCGTGCGCGTACGCGAGCCGCACCCGGGCCTTGCCCGCACCCGCGTGCTTGGCGACGTTCGTCAGCGCCTCCTGCACGATCCGGTACGCGGTGAGGTCGAGCCCCGGCGGCAGCGGCCGCTCCGCGCCCTCGGCGGCAACGCTGACGGGCAGCCCGGCGGAGGCGAACGCGGCGACCAGCTCCGGCAGCCGGTCCAGGCCGGGCGCGGGCTCCAGCGGCTCCCCGGAGCCGCCGGGCAGGCCCGGTCCATCGGGCCCGTCCGGTCCCTCCGGGTCGCCGGGCTGGCGCAGCAGGCCGACGGTGGCCTGGAGTTCGCGCAGCGCCGCAGAGGTCGTGCCGGTCAGCTCGCCGAGGATCTCCCCGGCCTGGTCCGGCCGGGTGCGCGCCAGCCGGGCGGCGGTGCCGGCCTGGGCGTGTGCGAGCGCCATGTGGTGGGCGACGACGTCGTGCAGCTCGCGGGCGATGCGTACGCGCTCCTCCGCGACCCGGCGGCGCGCCTCCTCCTCTCGCGTGCGCTCGGCGTGCTCGGCGCGCAGGTGCACGGCGTCGAGGTACGCCCGGCGCGCCTGGACGGCGATGCCCGCGAGCACCGGCAGCAGCAGCCAGAAGACGGGGCCGACCGATTCCTCGGCCCAGTCCTGGCCCTCGTTCTCGGCGAGCAGCGCGACGGGGACGACCATGGCGAGGACAAGGGCGTAGTGGGCGTAGACGGTCCGCTGCGGAGCGCGTACGGCCAGCTCGTACAGCGCGAGGACCGACGGCGCCAGCAGCGGCAGCGAGAGCGGGTAGCCCAGCCCCGCGGACGCGGCCCCGCACACGGCGGTGGCGACGACGACAGGGCCCGGGTGGCGGCGCCGCCACAGCAGCGGGACCAGCGCCGCGGCCACGAGCGGCTGCCCGGCGGCCCAGCCGTGGGCGGCGCCGGCGTGCTGCCTGCTGGTGACGGCCGTCACCAGCAGCAGCAGGGCCGCCTCGACGAGGCGGGGGTGGCGGTCGGTGAACCGCGACCAGGTGGGGAACACGGTGTTCTCCCCTCGGGTGGACCGGCTCGTGGTCGTACGCGCCGGGGCCGGCCGCCGCACCGCGGTGCGGGCAGCCGACCCTACGGCCCGGCGCGTCAGACGCGCGTCAGGTCGTGGCCCGGCCCGCCGTCAGGGACCGGCCGCGGTCCCGGCGTCCCGCGGCCCAGCGCCTCGCCCTCCACGTCGACGCGCGGCAGCAGCCGGTCCAGCCACCCGGGCAGCCACCAGGCGCGCTTGCCGAGCAGGGCCAGCACGGCGGGCACGAACGCCATACGGACGACGACGGCGTCGAAGAGGACGGCGACGGCGAGCCCGAAGCCGATCATCCTGATGACCTGCTCGCCGCCGGTCATGAACCCGGCGAAGACCGCCATCATGATCACCGCGGCCACCGCGACCACCCGGGCGCTGTGCCGGAAGCCGCTGACGACGGCCGCGCGGGCGTCCTCCCCGTGCACGTACGCCTCGCGCATCCGGGAGACGAGGAAGACCTGGTAGTCCATGGCCAGGCCGAAGACGATGCCCACCAGGAAGATCGGCATCATGCTCATGATGGGCCCGGTCTGCTCGACCCCGAACAGCCCCGCCAGATGCCCCTGCTGGAAGACGGTGACGACGGCGCCGAGCGCGGCGAGCACCGACAGCAGGAACCCGAGCGCGGCCTTCAGCGGCACGAGCACGGAGCGGAAGACCAGCAGGAGCAGCAGGAACGCCAGGCCGATGATGGTCGCCAGATACGGGACCAGGGCGTCCTGGAGCTTCTGGCCGACGTCGATGTTGAGCGCGGTGGCACCGGTGACCTCGTACGTCGCGCCGGTGGCGGCCTCGGTCGCGGCGCGCTGGCCGCGGATGTCGTGGACGAGGTCCTTCGTGCGCTGGCTGGTGGGCGCGGTGGCGGGGGTGGCGGAGAGCACGGCGGTCTCGCCGGGCTCGTCGTAGCGCGGCGGGGAGACGGAGGCGACGCCTTCGGTGGCGTCGAGCGCCGCGGCCACCCCGGCGACGGCGTCCCGCGGTTCTGCGGCGCCGCGGGCGTCGACGACCACGGTGAGGGGGCCGTTGAAGCCGGGACCGAAGCCGGCGGCGAGGGCGTCGTAGGCGCGGCGCTCGGTGGTGGAGGTGGGCTTGGCCTCGTCGCCGGGCATGCCGAGGCGCAGATCGGCGGCGGGTACGGCGAGGAGGCCGAGCCCGGCGACGGTGGCGAGGAGGACGGGGACGGGCCGGCGCAGGACGAAGCGGGCCCAGCGGACGCCGAGGGGTGTACGGGCCGAAGGGCCCGTCCGGTCCGCGGAGTCGGTACGGTCCGCAGGGCTCGTACCGGCCGCAACGCCCCCGCCCCCGGGCCCCGTACCGGCCGCGGCGGCCCCGCTCCCCCGCCGCTTCCGCTTCCGCTCCCGCCGTGCCAGCACCGCGTCCGGCCACCACCCCAGCAGCGCCGGCACCAGCGTCAGCGCGACCAGCACCCCCACCAGCACCGCCCCCGCCGCGCCCAGACCCATCTTCGTCAGCATCGGCACCCCGATCACCGAAAGACCGGCCAGCGCGATGACCACCGTCAGCCCCGCGAACACCACCGCGGAGCCCGCCGTGCCCGTCGCCCGCCCCGCGGCCTCGCGCGGCTCGTGGCCGGCGGCCCGCTCCTCGCGGTAGCGGGAGACGACGAAGAGCGAGTAGTCGATGCCGACCGCGATCCCGAGCATCATCGCCAGCTCGCCGACCGTCGAGGACAGCCCGAGCGCGCTGCCCAGCGCCATGATCGAGCACATGCTGACGCCGATCCCGGCGACTGCGGTGAGCAGCGGCAGCCCGGCGGCGGCCAGCGAGCCGAAGGTGACGAGCAGCACCACGGCGGCCACCGCGATCCCGAGGACCTCCCCGATGCCCGCCGCTTCCCCGGACTCCACCGCGCTGCCGCCCGCCTCGACGGTCAGCCCCGCCTCCCGCGCCTGGGCCACGGCGTCGTCGAGCGCCGTCCTGGCCGCGTCGCCGACGTCGTCCTCCGCGACCTCGTAGGTGACGGTGGCGTACGCGGTCGTCCCGTCGTCGCTGACGCCGCCCTGCCCGTCGAAGGGGTTCGCCGCCGCGGCGACCTGCGGTGCGCGGGCCACGTCCGCGACGAAGGCGTCGACCGCCGCGCGGCCCGTACCCCCGGTGATCTTCTCGCCCTCAGGGGCGACGAAGACGACCCGGGCGTCCGCCCCGTCGGCCGCGGCGCCGGGGAAGCGCTCGTCGATGAGGTCGTACGCGTGCTGCGCCTCGATCCCGGGCATCGAGGAGGAGTCGTCGGGCGGTTCTCCGGCGCTCGTCGCGCCGAGGAACGCGGCGCCGAGGACGGCCGCCCACAGCAGCGCCACGGGCAGGCGCCGGCGGAAGGCGAACCGGCCGAGCCGGTACAGGAAGGTCGCCATGGGAAGGGGTCTCCGCTTCTGGGGTCTCGAAGAACCCCTCCAGCGTTTCCGCCGGGACCCCGTGCCGTCGTCGTCGCCCGTACGGCACTTCCGCGTACTGAAAAGCACGTACGCCGCCGTTCCCCCTCCGCCGCGGGGATGACGCCCGCGGACGCGAACGGGGTGACGGGCGGCCGCCCGTCACCCCGGTGTACGGGTGCGGTCAGCCGAGCCGTTCGCCGTAGACGTGGTCCACGGCCATCTTCATCAGCACCCGGCGGTCGGAGACCATCACCGCGCGGTACTCGTCCCAGTCGGGGTGCTCCCCCGCCGCGGCGCGGTAGTAGTCCACCAGCGCCTCGACCTCGGGACCCCGCGGGTCGGTGCCGGGTCCGACGAGGGTCGCGGTGCCCTCGGCGGTGGCCCAGGAGCGGCCGTCGCGGGCGGTGACCTCCAGCGCGGCGCGGGCGTCGCGGCGCAGGTTCGCGGTCTTCGCCCGGCCCTCGGTCATCGAGACGTACAGGACGCCGGAGTCCGGGTCGTAGAAGGGCATGACGGGCGAGAGCTGCGGGCGGCCGTCCTTCTTGATCGTGGCCAGCACGCCGAGCCGGCTCTCCGCCAGCAGCGCGCGGGGGTCGTACGAGGTCGTGGTCATGTCCGTTGCCAAGTCCTGGTCTGTCGGTGGTATTCCGGCGTTGGGGTCACGCGGGCCGCGGCGCCGGGCGGCGGAACTCCTCGATCATCACCGGATATCCCTCGCCGCCGTGGCCCGCCGCGGCGGCGCGGTCGGCGAGGGACTTGATCAGCGCCGGGAACTCGGCGTTCACGCCCAGGGATTCGCTCTCCTGAACGAGGTGTGCCATCGCCGCCCGGTGGATGTCCAGCGTGGCGTCGTCCGGCGGGAAGACGCCTGTGTCGATCTGCCCGGCGTAGCCGGGGAGCCAGTCGGCCACGGTCTGGATGCCCTTCGCCGCAATGGCGGTGTAGTCCGCCACGGACACGCCCGCCGTGCCGAGCAGCGCGGCGCCCTGCAGCCAGCCGTTGAGGATGCTCCACATCAGGCCCACGATCGCCATCTCGTACAGCGACGTCAGCCCGTGGTCCGCGCCGAGGTACGGGGTGTCGCCCGCGAGGCTGCGCAGGGCGGGCGTGTGGCGGTCGAACTCCGCGCGCGGCCCGCTGACGACGATGGTGATCTCCGCGGTGCCGATGCCCTGCGGGGTGGCCATGATCGCGCCGTCGAGGTACGTCAGGCCGCGCCCGGCGGCCCAGGCCGCGGTGTCGCGGGCCTGCGCGGAGGTGCCGGTGGTGAGGTTGACCAGGGTCCGGCCGCCGAGGGCGGCGGGGTCGACGGGGTCGAGGAAGGTGTGCAGCGCGTCGTAGTCGGTGACGCAGGCGATCACGAGCGGGGCGGCGGCGACGGCCGCGGCGGGGGTGTCGGCGCGTACGGCGCCCGCGGCGACGAGGTCGTCGGCCTTGGCGGCGGTGCGGTTCCAGACGGTGGTGGGGTGCCCGGCGCGCAGCAGGGCGGCGGCGAGGGCGTGCCCCATCAGCCCGAGGCCGAGCACGGCGACGGGGGCGGGGGCGGCGGTGGTTTCGGCCTGTGTACTGGTCGTCATGGAAGAATGGTCAACGTTCACACCGGTATGAAGGTCAAGCCCGGCGGGCGGAGAGGAGCGCGCATGCGGATCGGGGAGCTGAGCCGGCGCACCGGCGTCAACGCGCACCAGTTGCGCTACTACGAGGCCCAGGGCCTGCTGAAGCCCGAGCGCTCCGGCAACGGCTACCGGGAGTACACGGACGACGCCGTGCTCACCGTCACGCAGATCCGGCGGCTGCTCGACGCGGGCCTGTCGACCCCGGACATCGCCTGGCTCCTGCCCTGCGCCACCGGTACGGGGCCCGACTTCTACCCCTGCCCCGAGCTGATCGACAAGTTCCGCGACCGGCTGGACGGGCTCGACGCGCACATCACGACGCTCGCCCGTTCCCGGCAGGTGCTGAACGAGTACCTCGACGCCGCCGAGCGGCGCGTCGCGCAGTACGGCTGACGGCCCGTACGCCCACGGGCGGGCCCGCGCCGCCCCGTTGATCGTCTCTCTGCCGTCCCGCAGTCCTTCACCTGCACGTCGTGCCCCGGCCACCCCGGGCGGCGAACATCCTTCCGGATCTTCACAACGTCCGGGAGGCTCAGGTGACTTCACCACCCCATTCCCCGCGCCGGCGGTCCTTCCTCCAGGCCGCGGGCGTCGGCGTCGGCGCGCTGCTGGCCGGGGCCGGGCTCGCCGGGCGGGCCGGGGCCGCGGGCGGCGCGCCCCGGCTGCGCGAGGACCCGTACCGGCTGGGCGTCGCCAGCGGCGAGCCGGCCGCCGACGGCGCCGTGCTGTGGACCCGGCTGGCGCCGGACCCGCTCGCCGGCGACGGGCACGGCGGCATGCCGCGCGCCGGCTACGACGTGGGCTGGCAGGTCGCGGAGGACGAGCGGTTCCGCCGGGTCGTCCGCGCCGGGTCGGCGGTGGCGCTGCCGGAGCTGGGGCACTCCGTCCACCCGCAGGTCCGCGGGCTGCGCCCGGGCCGGCAGTACTTCTACCGCTTCCGTACGCAGGGCCACACCAGCCCCGTCGGCCGGTTCCGCACCGCGCCCGACCCCCGCTCCGCGCGCGGCTCGTTCCGCTTCGCCACCGCCTCCTGCCAGGCGTGGTACCACGGTTACTTCTCCGCGTACCGCGACCTGGCCGCCCAGGACCCCGACGTGGTGTTCTTCCTCGGGGACTACATCTACGAGTACGGCATCACCGCCGCCAACATGTGGCGCAGCGCCCCGCTGCCCGGCGCGCGCCACGAGATCGAGACGAACACCCTCGCCGACTACCGGGTGCGCTACGCGCTCTTCAAGTCGGACCCCGACCTCCAGGCCGTGCACGCCGCGGCGCCGTGGATCCTCACCCCCGACGACCACGAGGTGCAGAACGACTACTCGGACGAGAAGTCGTACTACGGCCTGAGCGAGGAGGACTTCCTCCTGCGCCGGGCGGTGGCCTACCGCGCGTTCTACGAGAACTGCCCGCTGCCCGCGCTCGCCCTCGCGCACGGCCCCGACGCCCGGCTGCACCGCAGGCTGCGCTACGGCCCGGCCAGCCTGCACGTCCTCGACGCCCGGCAGTACCGCGACCCCAAGCCGGCCGACGCCGCCGAGCAGCACGCGCCCGGGCGCACCATGCTCGGCGCGGAGCAGGAGCGCTGGCTGTACCACGGACTGCGCACCTCGGACGCCCGCTGGAACCTGCTGCTCCAGCAGGTCGGCCTGGTCCGGGTGACGGAGAACCGCGTCGACCAGTGGGACGGCTACCCGGCAGCCCGGCAGCGCCTCCTCGACGTCCTCGGCGAGCCCGGCGTGCCGCCGGCCGTCGTCTTCACCGGCGACTGCCACCGCTCCATCGCCGGCGACCTCCTCGCCGACTTCGCCGACCCCGGATCGCCCGTCGTGGGCAGCGAGTTCCTCGGTACGTCCATCGCCTCGGACGGCGACGGCGCACCGACGGACAACTACACGAAGGACTGGATGCAGCACCCCTGGATGCGGTTCTACGACGGCCGCCGCGGCTACGTCCTCGGGCACGCGGACGCCGACGCGGTCACCGCCGAGTACCGGGCGGTGCCGTACGTACGGGCCGACAACCGGGCGGCCGGGTTCACGCTCGACCGCTTCCTGGTCGCACACGACCGCCCCGGCATGCAGAAGGTGAGCTGACGATGACCGCACCCACCGCGAACTCCGCCGCCGGGCGGCCCGGTTCCGGCGCCGCGCCCGGCGCCGTCTCGGGGCTCGCCGCCGCGGGCGGGCTCGGCGTGGTCGAGCTGACGTGGCAGCCGTACAAGACGCGCGGCGCGCAACTCGTCGACCACTACGAGGTGTACGAGCTGACCGCCGCCGGGGACACCCTCCTGGCCCGTACGCTCTTCCCGCACCACACCCACCGCGTCGGCCCCGAGCCGCTGACCCGCCGCTACACCGTCGTCGCCGTGGTCGACTCCGGCGCCCGTACCCGGCCCGCGCGCGCCGCGGCGGGGACGAGCGAGCGGTCCCTCGCCGCGGGCCGCCCGGTGGCGCGGGTCGGCGAGTTCGACCACCGGGGGCTGGAGTTCGCGCTGTCGCCGAACCTGAGCGCGCAGTACCCGGCGGCCTTCCCGCAGGACGTCGACTTCCGCCACGGCACCTCGGACCCCGCCCGCGACTGGTGCTATCTGCACCCCGGGCCGGGCGACGCCTGGGCCGGGCGCAAGGAGCACACGTTCACACTGCGCTTCGACCTGCCCGCCGCGCCGGAGCGGGACCTCGGCTTCGCGCTGTGGCTGATCGACTCGCACGCCACCGCCGCGGGCACCGCGGAACTGGCGCTCAACGGCCGGGTGGTGAAGACGCTGGAGTTCCGCGGCGGCGCGACCCGCGGCTCGCTGGAGGGCGACGCGGCCCGCTCGGGCAGCGTGCTGAAGCCGTCGTCGTACGAACTGCCGCTGGCGGCGGACCTCTTCACGGCGGGCGAGAACGTGCTGACGCTGCGCAAGACGGGCGGGTCGTGGATCGCGTACGACGCGCTGGGGGTGTTCGCGGCGGAGTGACGGCCGGGACGCGGACACGCGCGCGGGTACGGGGGCACTCCCCCGCACCCGCGCGCCTCCGTCGTGTCCGGCGCCCGGGCGGTCCTGCGCCGCGCGCCGGTGGCGGTCCGGCGTCCGGTGCCAAGAGCCCGGCGTCCGGCGTCTCGGCGGTCCGGGATCAGAGCTGCCACTCGTCGTTCCGCAGTATCACCACCCGGCCGCCGTCGTGCCCGATGCCGGTGACCGTGACCTCCGGGCCGCCCACCATGAAGTCCGTGTGCACCGCGGAGACGCTCATGCCCAGCGCGTCCCGCTCCGCGGCGCTCAGCTCCGCCGCCCCCGGCACGGTCTGCGGCATCCCCGCGCCCCACGCCAGATGGCAGGTCGCGTTCTCGTCGAGCAAAGTCTCCAGGAACGTCACGCCCGACCTGCCGATCGGCGAGGTCCCGTCCACCAGCGCGACCTCGCCGAGCTGCGCCCCGCCGCGGTCGGCCGCCTGGTGGGCCCGTACGACCTCCGCGCCGCTGCTCGCCCGGACCTCGCTGACGCGCCCGGCGGCGAAGGTCAGCTCCAGGCCGGTGACGACCGTGCCGGCCAGCGCGAGGGGCCGGGTGGCCCGTACGGTGCCCTCGACCCGGCGGTGGTCCGGCGTCGTGTAGACCTCCTCCGACGGCAGGTTGGCGACGAACCGGCGCCCGTCGGCGCTGTCGAAGCCCACCGCGTCCCAGCGGCCGCCCGGGATCAGCCCGATGGTCAGGTCCGTGCCGGGGCCCTCGAAGTGCACCGCGTCCAGGCCCAGTCCGTCGAGCCGGACCGCCCGGGCCTTCAGCTCGGCCAGCCGGTCCCGCCAGGCGGCGGCCGGGTCGGGGCGGTCGAGACGCAGGAAGTGCTTGAGGTGCCCCCACAGCCGGGACACGTCGTCCTCGCCGAAGACGCCGCGCGCCCAGGCGCGGGTGGGGCAGCCGATGACGGTCCAGCGGACGAGGTCGTCGCGCTGGAGGCGGTAGCGGGAGGCGAGGTTGGGCATGCGGTCGAGGCCGGCCCTGGCCGGTTCTGTGTCGTCGAGCAGGCCGGGTTCGGCCTCGCCGCGGATGTTGATCAGTACGCCGTGGCGGCGGCCGAGTTCGTTGTTGCGCGCGTCGAGCCAGCCGGGTACCTCGCCGAGCGTCGCGGCGTCGGCGTGGCGGACGCGGGAGCGCTTGGCGTGCGGGTCGAAGTACCAGATGTCGAC
The DNA here is from genome assembly GCF_002847285.1 of Streptomyces sp. CMB-StM0423. NCBI lineage: Bacteria > Bacillati > Actinomycetota > Actinomycetes > Kitasatosporales > Streptomycetaceae > Streptomyces > Streptomyces sp. CMB-StM0423. Next base: position 2,510,804 of record NZ_CP025407.1, read on the forward strand.
GTAGCCGGCGCCGCGCGCGTACGCGCCCTCGGCGAGCGCGCGGGCCAGCGGGGCGTGCTCGATCTCGGCGTTGACGGCCACCAGGTCGCCGGGGACGACGGGGGTGGCGACGTCGAGGACGAGTGCGGCGTACGCGGCCAGGTCGGCGGCGGGGATGCCGGAGGAGGCGGGCGAGGCGGGCGAGGTGTACGCGGACGGGTTCATGAGCACTCCTGTGGGCCGGGGATGCGACACGTGCGTACGGGGTGGGAGTCAGCCGCGCTCGCCGCCGGGTGCGCCGCGCGGGGCGCCGGACTCGCCGGGCCGGCCGCCGAGTTCGAGCAGCATCGCGGTGAAGCTGACGTGGACGCCGTCGCCGGTCCGCGGCGGTCCCGCCTTGTCGTGGACGAGGCGTACGGCGCGCTCCGTCAGCGCGCAGACCTCCGCCCAGGTCTCGCGCGGCAGCCAGACCTCCGCGTCGGCGCTGGTGACCTGCCGGCCCGCGGCCGCGCGGCGGCGCAGATCGGTGAAGAGCGCCTCCAGCAGCGGACCGGCGTCGCCCGAGCGGTCCAGGCGCCGGGCGCTGTCCGGGTCGTACTCGTACCGCCTGGGCGGCTGTCCGCGCCTGGCCGCGCCACCGGCCGCGGCCCCGGACCCGGCGCCGGGTGCGCCGTCCGCCCGCCGCAGGAAGCCCGCGGCGGTCAGCCGCCGCAGGTGGTAGCTCGCCGAGCCGTGCGCGATGCCCAGCTCCTCCGCCACCTCCGTCGCCGACATCGGCGCGCCCGTGAGCAGCGAGACGATGCGGATACGCAGCGGGTTGGCCAGCGCGCGCAGCGGCACGAGCGGCGCGTCATTTTCCCAAGACATGTTGGGATAATAGGCCGGACCGCCGCCGCCGGGTAGGCAGCGTGCGCAGCAACCGTTTACTGTGCGGGAGTTCGCCCCTGCCACCAGAAGGACGGTGTATGGCTGCCGAGCTGCGGAGCGCCCAGTGGTACGGGGGTACGGACCGGAACGCGTACATACACCGCGCGTGGATGCGCCGCGGTCTGCCGCACGACGCGTTCTCCGGCCGGCCCCACATCGCGATCGCCAACACGGCCTCCGACCTGACCCCCTGCAACTCCCACCTCACCGAGGTCGCCCGCTCCGTACGCGACGGCGTGCACGAGGCCGGCGGCGTCCCCCTCGAACTCCCGGTGGTCTCGCTCGGCGAGACCCAGGTGCGCCCCACGGCGATGCTGTGGCGCAACATGGCGGCGATGGCGGCGGAGGAGATGTTCCGCGCCAACCCGGTCGACGGCCTGGTGCTCCTCGGCGGCTGCGACAAGACCATCCCCGCGCTGCTCATGGCCGCCGCCTCGGTGGACCTGCCCGCCCTCGTCGTCCCCGGCGGGCCGATGCTCACCGGCACGTTCCGCGGCATGCCGCTCGGCTGCGGCACCGACGTGTGGCGGCTGAGCGAGGAAGTGCGCGCGGGCAAGATGTCCCAGCAGGAGTTCACCCGCTCCGAGTCGTCGATGATCCGCAGCCGCGGGCACTGCAACACCATGGGCACGGCCTCCACGATGGCCGTCCTCGCCGAGGCGCTGGGCATGGTCCTCCCGGGCCTGGCCGGCACGCCCGCGCCCGACAGCCGGCTGCTGGAGGCGGCGCACGAGTCGGGGAAGCTGTCGGTCGAGCTGGTACGGGAGGGGCGTACCCCGTCGCGGATCGTCTCCGCCGCCTCGTTCCGCAACGCGATCGTCGCGCTCGCCGCCACCGGCGGCTCCACCAACGCCGTCGTGCACCTCCTCGCCCTCGCCGGCCGCCTGGGCGTGGAGCTGACGCTCGACGACTTCGACCGCGTCGGCGCGGACGTACCGCTGCTGGTCGACCTGCTGCCGGCCGGGCGGTTCCTGATGGACGACCTGTACCGCGCGGGCGGCCTCGCGGCCGTGCTGAACGAGGTGCGCGACCTGCTCGACCCGGCCGCGCTCACCGTCACCGGCCGCCCGCTGGTGGACCACCTCGACGGCGCGCGCATCTGGGACCCCGAGGTCGTCCGCACCCGCGACGCGCCGCTGCTGCCCGCCGCCGGCATCGCCGTGCTCCGCGGCAACCTCGCCCCCTCGGGCGCCCTCATCAAACCCGCCGCCGCCTCCCCCGAGTTGCTGCGGCACCGCGGGCGGGCGGTCGTCTTCGACAGCATCGAGGACTTCCACGCCCGCATCGACGCCCCGGACCTCGACGTCGACGCCGACTCGGTGCTCGTCCTGCGCGGCTGCGGCCCGCGCGGCTACCCCGGCATGCCGGAGGTCTCCAACATGCCGCTGCCGCGCAAGCTGCTGGAGCAGGGCGTACGCGACATGGTGCGGGTCTGCGACGGGCGGATGAGCGGCACGGCGTACGGGACGGTGGTGCTGCACGTCGCGCCGGAGGCGGCGGCGGGCGGGCCGCTGGCCCTCGTACGCACCGGCGACTTCATCAGCCTGGACGTGCCGGGGCGCAGCCTCACGCTGGACGTACCGGACGCGGAACTGGCGGCGCGGACGCCGAACGCGGCGACGGTGGCGGGCTACGCGGCGCCGCGGCGCGGGTGGGAGCGGCTGTACGTGGACCACGTGCAGGGCGCGGACACCGGCGCGGACCTGGACTTCCTGGTGGGCTCCTCGGGTGCCGAGGTGAGCCGTGAGTCGCACTGAGGTCCTGCCTTGAGGGCGTTCGTGCTGCACGGCCCGGGGCGGGCGGGCGTCGAGGACGTCGAGCCGCCGGTGGCGGGGCCGGGCGAGGCGGTGGTGGACGTCGCGCGCGTGGGGGTGTGCGGGACGGATGTGGAGCTGTACTCGGGCGAGTTGCAGTATCTGCGCGACGGCCGCTCGCGGTTCCCCGTACGCCCCGGGCACGAGTGGTCGGGGCGGGTCGCGGCGGTCGGCGCGGGCGTGGACCCGGGCTGGCTGGGGCGGCGGGTGATGGGCGACACGATGCTGGGCTGCCGCGCCTGCCGCCGCTGCCGGGTCGGCAGGCAGCACCTGTGCGAGGACCGCGAGGAGGTGGGCATCCTCGGCCGCGCGGGCGCGCTGGCGGCCCAACTGGCGGTCCCGGCCCGGTCCTTGCACTCCCTGCCCGACACGGTCGACGACGCGCTGGGCGCCCTGGTCGAACCGGGCGGCAACGCGCTGCGCGCGGCCCGCGCGGCCCGGCTCGAACCGGGCGACCGGGTGCTGGTCACGGGGCCCGGCACGATCGGGCTGCTGGCCGCGATGTTCGCCCGCCGGGCGGGCGCGGAGGTCCACCTCCTGGGCCGCGACCCGGCGACGCTGGAGTTCGCGGCGTCCCTGGGCTTCGACCGCTGCTGGACGGCGGAGTCGCTGCCTTCCGTTCCGTACGAGGCGGTGATCGACGCCTCCAACGCGGAGTCGCTGCCCGCGCGGGCGGTGGAGTGGGTGGAGCCGGGCGGCACGGTGGTCTACATCGGCCTGGCGGGCACCCCGAGCCTGCTGGACACCCGTGCCCTGGCCCTGAAGGACGCCACGGCGGTGGGCATCCTGAGCGCGTCCCCGGGCCTGGCGGCGACGATCACCGCGTACGCGGACGGCTCGGTGGACCCGCGCCCGCTGATCGCGGCGACGATCGGCCTGGACGAGGTGGCGGCAACCCTGTCCGGCACCCGCCCGGCGGACGCAGGCCAGGGCCCGAAGGTCCACGTGACCCCGTCCGCTTCGGCCCCGCCCGCAACCGGCTGACCCCACCGGATGTACCGAGGTCGCCCCCTGCCGGTGCCGCTCGTCAGCACGGGGCGGAGGGCGACCGCGGATCGGAGGCCGGAGGGGCGGGCGACCCGGAAGGTACGTCGCTCGCGCAGCGAGGTGGAGAACAGGCCGAAGTTGGCTGTTCGGTGCGGCCGGGCGGAGTTCGGTGTGTTCTTGCCGACGGTGGCTCGCAGGCGGTGGGGGTGGGGGTCGCGGTGGGATGGTGGGGTACCGGTGGTCCGGGTGGCCGTTCGGCTTTCTGGTGGATCACCGTTCCGGCGCTCGCGATGCCCACGCATGCCAGAGCTGCCCATTGGACTGTTCCCAGGTGTTCGTCGAGGACCAGCACTCCTGCGAGGCCGGCGCTTGCCGGTTCGAGGCCGACCAGCACGCCCACCGTCCGTGTCGGCAGGCGGCGCAGGGCCGCCAGTTCCAGTGAGTACGGCAGCACGGCAGAGAGCACCGCGACCGTGATCCCGGCCAGCAGGACCGAAGCCGATTATCACGCCGGCGTCCTTACGGCTGCGTGGCAATGCAGGGCGGTGCAGGAGGAGCCCGGTGCGCCGAGTGGCCATCAGGCGGACACACAAGGACGGCCCTGCCGGTGTCAGGCCCCCAGGGCCTCCGCGATGCGGGTCAGGTCCTCGCCCGATGCCAGTCCCCCGTGGTACAGCCGGAGTTCGTCCGCGCCCAGCTTCGCCGCGTGGGCCGCGTCCGCCGCCAGGGTCGACGGGGTGCCGCCCATGCCCGCCACCACCGTGAGGTTCGCCGCCAGGGTCGTGTGCGGGCGGCGGTGCGGGACGCAGGGTTCCAGGGCGGCGGTACGGGCGGCGGGGCCGCCGGTGCAGGGGAGGACCAGGCCGTCCGCGAACTGCAGCACCTCCGCCGGGTCCACCCCCGCGTTCGCGCCGCAGGCGTACGGCTCCGGGGTGGCGTGCAGCAGGACACGGAACGCGGAGTCCGGGGCCTCGGCCCGTACCGCCGCGACCGCCTCGCGCTGGAGCCGGGTCGCCGCCGCGCGCCGCCAGCCCAGCACCGCCGCGGCCCGCTCGGCGCCCAGCAGCCCCACGATCCGGGCCCAGGTGCCCGCCGCCTCCACCGCGTCGGCCGCGGCCGGCGGCGCGGCGGCGGCGCCGTCCCAGTACGGGCGCAGCGCCGCGGTGACCGCCGACCGCAGGTCGCCGGGTTCCGCACCGTACGCGGCGTAGCCGTCGCGGCAGCGGTCGCAGAAGCAGAGCGACATCAGCAACTGCCCGGCCGCGTCCAGGGCCACCCCGCCGGTCTTGTCGTGCGCGTGCAGGTGCGCCAGCCCGTACCACCCGCACGACTCCAGCTCGCAGCCCCGCGCCCCCGGCCGGGTGGCTGCCTCCGCCGCGAGCCGGACGAGGTAGTCGCGCACGTCGGGCCGGCCGATGCAGGGCGCCCAGGGGTAGCGGTCGCCGTGCGCGTTGACCACCGACGTCTGCGGATGCTCCGCGCCCAGCCGGGAGTTGTGCGCGAGGACCACCCAACTGTGCACCTCCACCCCCGCCCCTGCCAGCGCCTCCGCCGCCTCGCCGAACGGGTCCGCGGCGGCCACCCAGTCCTGCTCGTACGGGCGCAGCGCCCGGCCCGCCCACCGGCGCGGGTCCGGCGGGTAGAGCACCGCGGAGTGCCGGGCGGTGACGATGCGGTGGCGCGGGTGACGGGGGGTCACGGCGCGGACGGAGTGGTAGGCGGCGGCGAGCGTCACCTGCCGTACGCCCAACTCCGCGACCCGGCGCGCGGCGGCGTGGTCGCCGACGACGTCCCACGGATACAGAAAGACCGAAGCACGAGGTGTCATCATCAGGGTGTACACATTTCTGCCCGGCGTCCATATTGGTGAACAGGCACGCTAAGGCCGCCCCGACGGACCGTCAAGACCGCCTCCCCGCCGCCCCGTCCACCCGACGCCCCGCACCACCGAGGAGCCACGATGTCAGCCCACCGCACCCCGCGCACCGTCCTGCTCACCGGCGCCGCCGGCGGCATCGGCACCCTGATGCGCGGCCTGCTTCCCGCCCACGGCCACGAGCTGCGCCTGCTCGACCGCGTCGCCGTCACCCCGGGGCCCGAGCGCGCCGTGACCGCCGACCTCGCCGACCGCGCCGCGCTGCGCGAGGCGGTCCGCGGCGTCGACGCAGTGCTCCACCTCGCGGGGATCTCGCTGGAGTCGACGTTCGAGAAGGTGCTGCGGGCCAACGTCGAGGGCACGTACCACCTCTACGAGGCCGTCCGCGAAGAGGGCGTACGCCGGGTCGTCTTCGCCTCCAGCAACCACGCCGTCGGCTTCCACCCCCGCCCCCGCCGCACCGGCCGCGTGCCCGCCGCCGAGCTGATCGGCACGGATGCCGCGCACCGCCCCGACACCTTCTACGGCCTGTCCAAGTGCTTCGGCGAGGACCTGGCGCAGCTCTACTGGGACAAGCACGGGATCGAGACCGTCTCCGTACGCATCGGCTCCTGCTTCCCCGAGCCGACCAGCGTGCGCATGCTCTCCCTCTGGCTCAGCCCCGCCGACGGCGCCCGCCTGTTCCACGCCGCGCTGAGCGCGCCGGACGTCGGCCACACCGTGGTCTACGGCAGCTCCGCCAACACCCGCGCCTGGTGGGACCTCGGCACCGCGCGGGCGCTCGGCTACGAGCCGCGGGACGACTCCGAGGCGTACGCGGACAAGCTGCTGGCCGAGCTGGGCCCCGACGCCCCGGACGCGCCGGACCAGGCGCACCTCGGCGGCCCGTTCTGCACCGACCCGCCCATCTGGCCCCACTGAGGCCCCCGTTCGCGCGCCCGGGGCACCCGGCCCCCGCGGCCGGAACCCGCGCGCACCCCCTTGACGGCCGTCGCCCCCACCTCTACGTTTCCGGCACTAATTCAGATTCATATCTTTCGTTCAGATAGATGAATCGAGGTTCCGGTGCAGCTCGACGGCATCCTGTTCTTCCCCCTCACCCCCTTCGACGCCGCCGGCGCGGTGCACGAGGACGTGCTCGCCCGGCACGTCGCCGACGGCGTCGCGCACGGCGCGGGCGCGGTGTTCGCCGCCTGCGGCACCGGCGAGTTCCACGCGCTCGACGGCGCCGAGCACCGGCGCGTGGTCCGTACCGCCGTCGCGGCCGCGGCGGGCCGGGTGCCGGTGTTCGCCGGGGCCGGCGGCCCGCTGCCGCACGCCGTCGCGTGCGCCAGAGCCGCCGAAGAGGCCGGCGCGGACGGGCTGCTGCTGATGCCGCCGTACCTGGTCGCCGCGCCGGAGGCGGGCCTCGTCGCGTACGTGCGCGAGGTCGCCGCCGCGACCGGCCTGCCGCTGGTCGTCTACCAGCGCGACAACGCCCGCTTCACCCCCGCGGGCGCCGCGGAGCTGGCCCGGATCCCCACGGTCACCGGCTTCAAGGACGGGCTCGGCGACATCGAGCTGATGCAGCGCGTCGTCCCGGCCGTGCACGCCGCGCTCGCCGGCGGCGAAGGCCCCGCGAAGGACTTCACCTTCTTCAACGGGCTGCCCACCGCCGAGGTCTCGGCCGCCGCGTACGCCGCCGTGGGCGCGCGGCTGTACTCCTCCGCCGTCTTCTGCTTCGTCCCCGAGGTGGCACTCGCCTTCCACCGCGCGCGGGCCGCCGGCGACGACGCGCGCGTGCGCCGCCTGCTGAGCGGCTTCTTCATCCCCCTGGTCCACCTGCGCAACGAAGTCCCCGGCTACGCCGTCGCGCTGGTCAAGGCCGGCGCCAGGATGCGCGGCCTGGACGCGGGCGGCGTACGGCCGCCGCTGGTCGACCCGCACCCCAAGCACCTCGCCGAGCTGGAGCTGATCGTCGCCGCGGGGCTGGACATGGCGGGGGCAGGCCGATGATGCGGATACGCGAGATCACCGTCACCCCCGTCGCCTTCCGCGACCCGCCGCTGCTCAACGCCGCCGGTGTACACGAGCCGTGGGCCCTGCGCAGCGTCGTCGAGGTCGTCACCGAGGACGGCCTCAGCGGCCTCGGCGAGAGCTACGGCGACGCCTCCCACCTGGACCGGCTGCGCGCCGCCGCGCGCGACCTGACCGGCGCCGACGCCGGTCACCACCACGACCTCTACGCCCGCGTGGCCGCCGGCGTCGGTGCCGGCGTCTTCACCGACCAGCACGGCCTGACCGGCGCCGGCAGCAACGGCAAGACCGTCGACTCCGTCTTCGCCCCCTTCGAGGTCGCCTGCCTCGACATCGCCGGCAAGGCCACCGGGCGCCGGGTGGCCGACCTGCTCGGCGGGCCGGTGCGCGACGAAGTGCCGTACAGCGCGTACCTCTTCTACAAGTGGGCCGGCCACCCGGACGCGCCCGAGGACCGCTTCGGCCCGGCGCTCGACCCGGACGGCATCGTCGCCCAGGCGCGGCTGCTCGTCGGGGAGTACGGCTTCCGCTCGCTGAAGCTCAAGGGCGGGGTGTTCCCGCCCGACGAGGAGATCGAGGCGGTACGCGCCCTCACCGGCGCCTTCCCCGCACTGCCGCTGCGCATCGACCCCAACGCCGCCTGGACACCGGCGACTTCCGTACGCGTCGGCACCGAGCTGGCCGGGGCCGTGGAGTACCTGGAGGACCCGGCGCCCGGCATCGAGGGGATGGCCGAGGTCGCGGCGAAGGTGCCGATGCCGCTGGCCACGAACATGGCCGTGGTCACGCACGCCCACCTGCCGCCGGCGATCGCGCAGCGCGCCATCGGGGTGCTGCTGCTCGACCACCACTACTGGGGCGGGCTGCTGAGGTCCGCGCAGGTGGCGGCGCTCTGCGCGACGTTCGGCATCGGCCTGTCCATGCACTCCAACTCGCACCTCGGCATCAGCCTCGCCGCGATGACCCACCTGGCCGCCGCCACCCCCAACCTCGACCACTCCTGCGACACCCACACCCCCTGGCTGACGGTGCGGGACGGTCAGGACGTGATCGCGCCCGGGGCCCTCGCCTTCGCCGGCGGCGCCGTACCGCTGCCGCCGGGTCCCGGACTCGGCGTCGAACTCGACCGCGACGCGCTGGCCGTGCTGCACGAGCAGTACGAGAGGTGCGGCGTCCGGCGCCGCGACGACACCGCGTACATGCGCCGCTTCCACCCCGGCTTCGCCCCCGCGCGGGCCCGTTGGTGAGCGCTCGGCACGCGGCACGCGCACCACCCCCCACCCATCGGAGAAGACACAGGCAGGAGCCGCGATGTCCATCGCTGACTGGATCATGGTCGGGGCCTATTTCTGCGTGATGGTAGGCATCGGCTGGTGGTCGAAGAACCGCATCCACACCGTGAAGGACTTCTTCACCACCGGCGGCCGCATACCGTGGTGGCTGGCCGGCATCTCGCACCACATGTCCGGCTACAGCGCGGTGATGTTCGTCGCGTTCGCCGCCGTCGCCTACGACCACGGGCTGACGGTGTACGTGTGGTGGGCGCTGACCATCGGCCTCGGCATCGGGATCGGCGCGTTCCTCTTCGCGCCCCGCTGGGCGCGGCTGCGCGCGAAGCACGACGTGGCCTCGCCGCTGGAGTACCTGGCGAAGCGGTACGACCTGCCGACCCAGCAGGTGCTGGCGTACAGCGGCGCGCTGCTGAAGGTCGTCGACATCGCGGCCAAGTGGGTGGCGATCTCGGTGCTGCTCCAGGGCTTCGCGGACGTGCCGCTGGAGTGGGGGATCCTCTTCACCGGCGTGGCCACGATGGCGTACATGGCGGTCGGCGGGCTGTGGGCGGACGTGCTCACGGACTTCAGCCAGTTCATCATCCAACTGCTGGCCGGCGCGGTGATGTTCGTGGCCGTGCTGGCGGAGCTGGGCGGCATCGACACGCTGTGGACGATGTGGGACGACCTGCCGGACAGCCACCACGACCCGGTGACCGGGCCGGTGACGACGACGCTCGTGCTGGCGTTCCTGCTGGTGAAGACCTTCGAGTACAACGGCGGCATGTGGAACCTGGCGCAGCGCTACATGGCCGCGCCGTCCGGCTCCGCCGCGAAGCGCTCGGCGCTGCTGTCCAGCGGGCTGTGGCTGGTGTGGCCGTTCATCCTCTTCCTGCCGATGTTCGCGGCGCCGCTGATCGTGCCGGGCCTGGAGAACAGCGAGGAGTCGTACATCGAGCTGGCGAAGGAGCTGATGCCGGCCGGTCTGACGGGTCTGGTGCTGGCCGGGTTCTTCTGCCACACGATGGCGATGGTGGCGTCGGACTCCAACGTGATCTCGGCGGTCATCACCCGGGACATGGCGCCCGTGCTGGTGCCGCGGGTACGGCAGTTGACGGACCGGGCGCAGTTGACGTTCGCGCGGGTGACGACGGTGGCGTTCGTGTCGGTCAGCATGATCCTGGCGATCGCGACCGGCGGTGAGGGCTTCGTGCTCGACGTGGTGGTGGACCTGGTGGCGGCGACGATGGGGCCGATCTCGATCCCGCTGATGCTGGGCATGCTGCCGTGGTTCCGGCGCTGCGGGCCGACGGCGGCGATCGTGTCGTGGGGCGGCGGGCTCGGGCTGTGGACGGTGCTGAAGTGGGTGCTGGACGGCACCACGCAGGCGGCGCTCGTGGGGCTGCCGCTGCTGACGTCGCTGGTGCTGTACGCGGGCATCGGGCTGCTGCGGCCCGAGGGCGGGGCGGAGCAGGACGCGCTGATCGACTCGCTGGGCTCCGACCCGGAGGAGGGCGCTGCGGCCGCGGGTGCGGCGGCCGGGGACGCCGCGGCCGGGGCGGAGGCGGCGAAGGACACGCAGCCGCCGGAGGCGACGGCGGACCTCACCTCGCGCTGAGGGGTGCGCGGCGGGCAACCCCCGGTCCTGCGGCGGGGGTTGCCGACTCCTGGTGCAAGCGCTTACATCCCCCGGTGAGTACGGCCCCTTTCCTACGAACCGAGGGAGCCCGATGCACCCCGTCCGCCCGCCGTTGCCCTCCCGCCGCACCCTGCTCGCCGCGAGCGCCGGGACGCTCCTCGTCCCGGCGACCGCCGCCACCGTGTACGCCGCGCCCCCGAGCGCCGCGCCCGGCGCACCGGCCGCCGCCGCACCCGCCGACGAGGAAGCCCTGCTGGAGCGCGCCGCCCGCATGCTCGCCGGCGACGGCTACGACCCCGCAGACCCCGACTTCGCCGCCGCCCTCGCCGACCTCGACGCCGAGGCCCGCCGCTGGTGGGACACCCTGGACCGGTCGGCGGGCCGCACCGCGCTCTGGCCCGACCTCGCCCCCGTCGCCGACGCCGGCAACTTCGGCCAGTGCTACCCGCGGCTGCGCACCCTCGCCACCGCCTGGACCGCCCCCGGCACCTCCTTCACCGGCCGCGCCGACGTCGCCGCCGCGCTGCTCGACGCGCTGCGCTTCCTCCACGGCGCCGCGTACCACCCGGGCCGTACCCCGACCGGCAACTGGTGGTTCTGGGAGATCGGCTCCCCGCGCGCCCTGCTCGACTGCTGCGTCCTGCTGCGCGCCGCGCTGCCGGCCGCCGACCTCGCCGCGTACCTCGCCACCGTCGACCGCTTCGTCCCCGACCCCGACCGCCGCACCGGCTCCCCGACGCTCTCCGAGACCGGCGCCAACCGCGCCGACAAGTGCGTCATCGTCGCGCTGCGCGGGCTGCTGGGCCGCAGCCCGGAGAAGACCGCGCTGGCCCGCGACGGCCTGTCCGACGTGCGCGACGGCGGGCGCAACAGCCTCTTCCAGTACGTGACCTCCGGCGACGGCTTCTACCGCGACGGCTCGTTCGTCCAGCACGGCTCCGTCGCCTACACCGGCACGTACGGCGCGGTGCTCCTGGCCGCCGCGGGCCAGTTGATGGCGCTGCTCGCCGGCTCGGCGTGGGCGGTCACCGACCCCGCGACGACCGTGCTCTTCGACGCCGTCGAGCGGTCGTTCGCGCCGGTGATCACCGACGGGCTGATGATGGACGCGGTACGCGGCCGGGCGATCTCCCGCGAGCGCGCGCCGGACCACGTGGACGGGGCGCTCGCCGTCTCGTACATCCTGCAGTTGGCGGAGGCCGCGCCCGCGGAGCAGGCCGCGCGGTGGCACGCGGCGGCGAAGGGCTGGATCGAGCGGCAGTCGGCGTACCCGTACCTCTCGCTCGTCGGCCTCCCGCACATCCAGCGGGCCAAGGCCGTGCTCACCGACCCCGCGGTGCCGGCAGAACCGCCGCTCACGGGACACCACAGCTTCGCCGCCATGGAGCGCGTCGTGCACCGGCGGCCCGGCTGGTCGTACACGCTGTCGCTGTCGTCGAAGCGCGTCGCCGCGTACGAGGCGGGCAACGGCGAGAACGGCCACGGCTGGTACACCGGGGACGGCATGGGCTACCTCTACCTCCCCGGCGACCAGGGGCAGTTCGGCGACGCCTACTGGCCCACGGTGAACGCGTACCGGCTGCCCGGCACGACCGTCGACACCCGCCCGCGCGCAAACCTGGGCAATGCCTGGACGGAGTTCCGCCCGGCGAACGAGGTGTCGGGCGGCGCGGTGCTGCACGAGCGGTACGGGGCGGCGGCGTTCGAGCTGCGGGCGGACGGCAGCTCGCTGCGGGCCAGGAAGACGTGGTTCTTCCTGGACGACGCGGTGGTCGCGCTGGGCGCGGACATCACGGCGGGCGACGGCAGGGTGATCGAGACGACGGTCGAGAACCGCGGCCTGCGCGGGGACGGCGAGCCGGCGTTCGTGGTGGACGGGCGGCGGCAGCCGGAAGAGACGGGCTGGGAAGGGGACTTCGACCGGGCACGGTGGGCGCACCTGGAGGGGGTCGGCGGGTACGTCTTCCTCGACGGGGGCGCGGGATCCCGGCTGCGGGCGGTGCGCGAGGAGCGTACGGGTGCGTGGCGGGACATCAACACCGGTGCCGACACCGGCGGCTCCACCACCCCGCACACCCGGCGCTACCTGACGCTCTGGCTGGACCACGGCACGTCGCCGGCCGGGGCGCGCTACGCGTACGCGCTGCTGCCCACGGCGAGCCGGGTGGCGACGGCGGCGTGGTCGGCGCGCGGCCCCGTGCGGGTCGCGGCGAACGACGCGGCGGCGCAGGCGGTCGAGATCCGCGATCTGGGCCTGACGGCGGCCCACTTCTGGACCGCGGCCACGGCGGCGGGCATCCGCAGCGAAGGCCCGGCCACGGTGCTGCTGCGGCGCCGCGGCGACGCGATCTCCCTGGCGGTCTCCGACCCGGGCCACACGGCGGCGCAGATCAGCCTCGAACTCCCGCTGCCGGTCCGCGCGGTGACGAGCGCGGACCCGACGGTGGAGGTGACACCGGGCAGGCGGGGCCGGGTGACGGTACGAACGGAAGGCTCCCGCGGCGCGACTCACCGGGCGGAGCTGAGATAGCGCGGGCGGTGCCGAGGTGACCCCGTGACGGGGTCACCTCGCCGGTGGGGGGCGGACCCGTGCGGGGATCCGCCCCCTGAGTCGCCTGCCTACGGCACGTCCAGGACCAGCTTGCCCCTCGTACGGCCCGACTCGCTGCGGCGGAACGCCTCCGCGGCCTCCGCCAGCGGCAGGGCGTCGACGTGCACCGTCAGCTTGCCCGCCGCGGCGAGTCCCGCCAGGTGCGCCAGGCCCTCCGCGTCCGGGCGGACCCACACCACCTGCCCGCCCAGCTTCTTCACCTCGCCGTCCGCGATCGACGCCGAGCGCGCCGGGTCCTTCAGCACGTCGTGCGAGACCTGCACCGCCCCGCCGCCCGCGCAGTCCAGCGCCGCGTCCACCCCGTCGGGGGCCAGCTCCCGCACCCGGTCGGCGAGTCCTTCGCCGTACGTCAGGGGCTCGGCGCCCAGCGAGCGGAGGAAGTCGTGGTTGCGCTCGCTGGCGGTGGCGATCACGCGCGCCCCGCGGAGGACCGCGAGCTGCACGCCGAGCGAGCCGACACCGCCCGCGCCGCCGTGGACGAGCACCGTCTCACCGTCCCCCACGCCCACCCGGTCCAGCGAGCGCAGCGCGGTGAGCCCGGCCAGCGGCAGCGCCGCGGCCTGCTGCCAGCCCAGCGCCGCGGGCTTGTGGGTCAGGGTCCGTACGGGCGCGGCGACGTACTCCGCGTACGTGCCCTGCCCGACCTCGTCCCGGCGCACGTACCCCAGCACCTCGTCGCCGACGGCGAACTCCGGGGTGTCCGCGCCCAATTCCTCCACCACGCCGGCCGCGTCCCAGCCGGGGATCAGCGGGAAGCCGACGTACATCACGGGGTCGAGCCAGCCCTTCGCGACCTTCCAGTCCACGGGGTTCACCCCGGCCGCCTTCACCCGCACCAGCACCTGGTCGGGACCGACTTTGGGCTTGGGCACCTCGTCGAGGCGCAGGTTCTCGGGTCCGCCGTAACTATCCGTGATGATCGCCTTCATGGTCCCCTCCAAGGTCGGGTCGGACGGGATTATTCCGGAAGCCCGCCCCGTAGAGTCGATGACATGGCTGGAGAGGACGGGAGCGTACGGGTCGACAGTTGGATCTGGTCCGTACGGCTCACCAAGACCCGCTCCGCGGCTGCCACCGCCTGCAAGGCGGGGCACGTCCGCGTCAACGGCGACCGCGTGAAGCCGGCCCAGGCGCTGCGGGTCGGCGACGAGGTGCGGGTACGGCTGGCCGGGCGGGAGCGGATCGTCGTGGTCAAGCGGCTGCTGCGCAAGCGGGTCGGCGCCCCGGTGGCCGTCGAGTGCTACGCGGACCACAGCCCGCCCCCGCCGCCGCGCGAGATGGCCGCCCCGGTAGCCCGCCGCGACCGCGGCACGGGCCGCCCGACGAAGCGCGACCGCCGCGAACTGGAACGCCTCCGCGGCCGGGCGGAACGGGACGGGACCGAGGACTAGGGCCGGGGCCGGGCGGGCGGGGTGGGATCCACGTTCCATGCCGCGGGCAGATCGGTGCCGCAGAAGACGCAGACGAAGTCGTCCTCACGCACGATGTTGCGCTCCCGGCAGCCGGGGCACCGCCGGAAGACGACCTCGTGGGTGAAGCCGGAAGGCCGCCGGAGCCCCGCGGCGTCCAGAGCACGGGCGACCTCCGCCCAGGAGCCGACGTCCGGGCAGTACCCGGTGGACTGGTTGCTGACCTCGCGCACGGCCCACCGGCCCGCCTGGCGCATGAAGCCGATCTCGCCGGCACCGAGAACCATGTCCCCACCCGCACAGGCCACGTGCTCGCTCCGCCGCGGCGCCAGCCGGAGCACACCGTCCATGCCGACCACGAAAGTGAACGGCTCGGCCGGGTCCGCCGCCGGTTGCGCCGCGATCCAGTCGGCCAAGTCGCCCGCCGAGGCGATACGGCGCCCGCCGTCACCGGGCCGGACCGCGGCCTTCAGCTCCGCCGGTCCGACATAGCGATAACCCCGCCCCCGCCCGGTCACGTCAGCCAGCCTAGACCGCCCGGCCGGGAGCCGGGGGCGCCGGCGGCCTTACCGGCCGCCGGCGCCCGGTGGGTCAGAAGCGCAGGAACGCCTGGACCGGCAGGTGGTCGCTGGGGAACTGGCCGCCGCGCTCGTAGGTGTTGATCTTCGCGTACCGCGTCCGCACGCCCGGGGTCACGAGGATCCAGTCGATGCGGTCGCCGTCCGGCACCAGCGGCCGGTAGCCGTGGAAGGTGGCGTACGCGTCGCTGCGCCGCTCCGCCGCGTCCCAGGTGTCCACCAGGCCGCCGCCCACGAGCATCGCGTCGTAGACGGGGTTGCGGTGGGCGGGGACGTTGAAGTCGCCGGTGACGACCCGCGGCAGCGCGGCGTCGAACTCCGCGAAGCGGCTGGTGATCAGGTCGGCGGAGCGCTCGCGCGCCTGCTGGTTGACATGGTCGAGGTGGGTGTTGACGTGGTAGAACTCGCCGCCCGTGACCAGGTCGCGGAAGCGGATCCAGGTGACCATCCGCAGCACGGCGTTGCCCCAGGTGTTGGAGCCGATCAGGTAGGGCTCGTCGGAGAGCCAGTAGTGGTCGAACGCGACCGGGGCCAGCCGGCGGATGTCGTAGAACACCGCCATGAACTCGTCCTTGCTGCCGCCCTTGCGGCCGGTGCCGATCCAGGCGTGGTGGCGGCCGAGATCGGCGGCGATGTCGAGCAGTTGCGGGTACAGCCCCTCCTGGGTGCCGACGAGGTGCGGCTCCTCCGCGCGCAGCAGGGCGCGCATCACGGGGCGGCGCTCGGGCCAGGAGTTGGGCGGGGTGGCGGAGGCGTAGCGGAGGTTGAAGCTCATCACGTGCAGTTCGTCCTCGCCGTCGCCGCTCGCGCGGCTGTCGGCCCGCGCCTCGGTGAGCCCGACGACGGTCGGGGCGAGGGCGGCGGCGGCCGCGGTGCCGAGGGCGCGGCGGCGGGTGAGGGGGAACTCGGGCATGGGTCACCTCTCCGTTCGGGGGGTGCGACGTGGGGAGAGTCTCAGGCGGCGAGATGAGAGGGAAGTGACGCGCGCACGTCAGCCATACGAACTGAAGATCGCCCGGCCGCGGACCCGGGCGCGCACGGCTCCCGTAGCGCTGTGATCCATGTCACGTGCCGTTCCTGTCAGCAATCGACGCGCTGTCCCGCTCAGGTCCCGAAGCAAGCGACCGAGAGGGAGCCGCACATGAAGCACCGCATCGTCGTCCTCGGCGCCGGCTACGCCGGCGCCTACACGGCCGGGAACCTGGCCCGTCGGCTGTCCCCCGCGGACACCGAGATCACCGTGGTCAACGCGGTGCCGGAGTTCGTCCAGCGGCTGCGGCTGCACCGGCTCGCGGCCGGCGGGGAGATCGAGACGCCGCTGCTGGCCGACGTGTTCGCGGGCACGGGGATACGGCTGCGGGTGGCCCGCATCACCGCCGTCGCCCCCGAGAGCCGGGTCGTCGCCGTGGCCGACGCCGACGGCGGCGGTCTGCTGCACTACGACACGCTCGTCTACGCCCTCGGCAGCCGCGTCGCCCTCCGCGGCGTCCCCGGGGTGGCCGAGCACGCCTTCCACGTCGCCGCCCGGCCCGCCGCGCTGCGCCTGCGCGCCCGGCTGGACGGGCTGGACAGGCGGGGTGAAGGCGGCGCCGTGCTGGTCGTCGGCGACGGGCTGACCGGCATCGAGACCGCCACCGAGATCGCCGAGGCCAGGCCGGGACTGCCGGTGACCCTCGTGGCCCGCGGCGAGCTGGGCGCCCGGCTCTCCCCCGGTGCCCGCGCGCACCTGCGCCGGGCCTGCGACCGGATGGGCATCGCCGTGCGGGAGCACACCCGGGTCGAGGCCGTGGAGGCGACGGGGGTGCGGTGCGCCGACGGCACCGCCGTGGCCTCCGACGCCACGGTGTGGACCGGAGGGTTCGCGGTCGACCCGCTGGCCGCCGCCGCCGGTCTTGAGGTCACCGGCAACGGGCAGTTGGCCGTCGACCGCACCATGCGGTCGGTCTCGCACCCGGACGTCTACGCCGTCGGCGACAGCGTCTGCGCCATCGGCGACAACGGCAGGCCGCTGCCGATGTCGTGCGGTTCCGCCGGCTACACCGGCAAGCAGGCGATCGGCGCGATCCTGGGCCACCTGACCGGCCGCGAGGTCGCGTACACCAAGCTGGTCTACACGTTCAACCACATCAGCCTCGGGCGGCGGGACGGGATCCTGCAGCCCGTCGACGACGCGGCGGAGGCGAAGCCGCGGTACGTGGCCGGCCGGACGGCCGCGCGGGTCAAGACGGCCATCGTCAGCGGCTCGCTGTGGGCCACCCTGCACCCGACGTACGGCCTGGCCAGGCGCCGGCACCCGCTTGCCGCCGCGGCGGAGACCGCGCCGGACCCCTCGTGGGACGCGACCGGCGAGACCCCACCCGTGGCGGCCTAGATGTGCGGGACGGCGCACGCCGGTGCCGTGGACGTCCCGGACGGCCCCGGGTGGCCGGGCGGCATGTCAGGCGGAAGCGGCGGCCACGAAGACGGGCACGGCGACGAGGAACCGGCCGGCCTCGGCACGCCGGCGCTGTTCCGCGAGCCACGCGTCCGCCCGGTCCCGGGCGACGGCGCCGCTCGCGCAGGCCGGCTCGGCGAGCCTGGTGAGCAGCGACAGCATCGCGGGGTCGGTGAACACGCTGGTGTGCACCTCGACCGTGACGGCGGCGAAGCCGCCGGCCAGGAGCATGCCGCGGTACTGGCGGCCGGCGCGGGGCGCGCCCAGGAGGTCGGCGCGGGCGTGCACGATCGTGCGGGTGAGCGCCGCGTCGTCCGAGTCGATCATGATGGCGTCCCAGTCCTGCCCGACCAGGACGATCCTGCCGCCGGGGCGGAGGACCCGCCGCGCCTCCGCCACGGCGCGCCCGGGCTCTTCGAGTACGTGGAAGACCTTGTCGGCGCGGTAGCCGTGGACGCTTTCGTCGGCGAACGGCAGCTCCTCCGCCCCCGCCGCCCGGAACTCGGCCTCCGGCCACCGTTCCCGGGCCGCGGCGAGCATCCGCGGGCTGGGGTCCACCCCCACCGCGTGGACGCCGCGTCCGGCCAGCTCGGCCACGGCCCGGCCGGCGCCGCAGCCGACGTCGACGACGGTCGAGCCCGGGGCGGGGGCCAGCAGTTCGTAGGAGCGGTCCCGCAGCCGGGCCGCGCCCGGCAGCCGGTCCGCGGCGTCGATGACGGCAAGCAGGGCTTCGGTGTCGCGGTGCTCTGCCACCGCTTCCTGGTTCGTGGTCATGGATGTCATGCTGCGACTTCACGTCGGCATGAGGTCAAGGGAGGACACTCCCGCCGCCCCCGAAGTCCGGCCGGAGAGCCGGTGTTCGGGATCGCGGCACCGACCCCGTGAGCAGGAACGCCTAGGGTGGAGCGTATGGACGGCACCGCCACCGACCGCTTCGACACCGGAAGGTTCGAGGCCAGCCGGGACCGGCTGGCCTCGCTGGCCTACCGGCTGCTGGGCTCCGCCGCCGACGCCGAGGACGCCGTGCAGGACGCGTACCTGCGCTGGCAGGCCGCCGACCGGCGGCGGATCGAGGTGCCGGAGGCGTGGCTGACCAAGGTCGTCACCAACCTGTGCCTCGACCGGCTCCGTTCGGCCCGCGTCCGCCGCGAACGCAGCGTCGGCACCTGGCTGCCGGAACCGCTCCTCGACGGCGACCCCATGCTCGGCCCGGCCGACACCTTCGAGCGGCGCGAGTCGGTGTCCCTGGCCGTGCTGACCCTCATGGAGCGCCTGTCACCGGTCGAGCGGGCCGTCTACCTCCTGCGCGAGACCTTCTCCTACGGCCACGCCGAGATCGCCGGGATCCTCGGCATCTCCGAGTCCGCGAGCCAGCAGCACCTGCACCGGGCCCGCAGCCGCATCGCCGCCACGCGCAGCCGCGGCGGCGAGGTCGACCGGGCGGCCGCCCTGCGGATCGTCGAGGAGTTCTTCACCGCCGCCGCCTCGGGCCGTACGGAACGACTGGTGGAACTGCTCACCGACGACGCGGCCGCCATCTCCGACGCGGCCGGCCTGACCGGGACGATGCTGCGGTACTACACGCCGCGGCGCGTCGCCGCCGCGGCCCGGGCCGGGTTCGGGTCCCCGGCCGCGAAGCAGCGCTTCGCCGACGGCGCGATCATCGTCCACTCCGCACCCGTGAACGGTGGCCCCGCCATCCTCTTCGCGGTCGGCGACAAGGTCATCGGCACCCTGACGTTCGACCTCGTGCACGGCAAGATCGCGCTGGTACGGGGCATCGCCGACCCCGCCCGCCTCGTCCGCCTCAACGAGGGCTGGCGGCGGTACGAACCGGGCCCGCCGGTGCTCGGGCGCTGATGCCCGCGGGCCGGCCGGCTCTCCGCCGGGCGGCCCCGCCTCGTACCTGCGGGAACACCGAGCACACCGCCTCGGGTTGCCCCTTCATGACCGACGTACTGCGTTACACCGCCTTCAGCACCGACCCCGCCGGCGGCAACCGGGCCGGCGTCGTCCTCGACGCCGCCGGCCTCTCCGCCGAGCGGATGGCCGCCATCGCGGCCGACGTGGGCTACTCGGAGACCGCCTTCCTCACCCCGGGCCCCGCGGACGAGGCCGGCGCCGGCCGGTCGTTCACCGCCCGCTACTTCAGCCCCGCCGCCGAGGTCCCCTTCTGCGGCCACGCCACCGTCGCGACCGCCGTCGCCCTCGCGGAGCGGCTGGGCGCGGGCGACTTCGCGCTGCACACCCGGCCCGGCCGGGTGCCGGTGGCGGTGACCGAGGCGGACGGGGTGCTGAAGGCGACGCTCAGCAGCGTCGAGCCGCACGTGCGGGAGGCCGCGGCCGCCGACGTCGCCGAGGCGCTGGCCGCGCTGCGCTGGTCCGCCGCCGAGCTGGACCCGGCGCTGCCCCCGCGCATCGCCTTCGCCGGCGCGCACCACCTCGTCCTCGCCGCCGCCACCCGCGCCCGCCTCGCCGACCTCGACTACGACTTCGGCCGGCTGCGCGCCCTGATGGAGAGGCTGGACCTCACCACCGTCCAGCTCGTCTGGCGCGAGTCCCCCGCCGTCTTCCACGTCCGCGACCCGTTCCCCGTCGGCGGCGTGGTGGAGGACGCGGCCACCGGCGCGGCGGCGGCCGCCTTCGGCGCGTACGCCCGCGAACTCGGCCTCGCCGCCGGGCAGGACCGGCTCACCCTCCACCAGGGCCACGACATGGGCAGCCCCTCACTGCTGGAGGTCGAGCTGCGCGCGGGCGATCCCCGGGTGCACGTGACGGGCGCGGCGGTCCGCCTCTGAGCCACGCCATGTGATCCACCTCACATTCGAGATTTCCTCCGCTCCGCTGTCGAAATCCGTCCCGCCCGCTCGACGCACGGGTGAGAGGCGCCCGAAGGGGGCGCCGGACGGTTGTTTCCGACAAGGAGCACACCTCATGGCCACCGACATCGCGACACGGGCCGGGCGGCGGGAGTGGATCGGGCTCGCGGTGCTCGCGCTGCCCGTCCTGCTCATCTCCATCGACGTCTTCGTCCTGCTGCTCGCCCTGCCCCACCTCAGCGCCGACCTCGGGGCGAGCAGCACCGAGCAGCTCTGGATCATGGACATCTACGGGTTCATGCTCTCCGGCTTCCTCGTCACGATGGGCACCCTCGGCGACCGCATCGGGCGCCGCCGGCTGCTGCTCACCGGCGCGGCGGCGTTCAGCGTCGCCTCCGTGGTCGCCGCGTACTCCACCAGCCCGGAGATGCTGATCGCCTCCCGCGCGCTGCTGGGCATCGCGGGGGCGACGCTGGCGCCTTCGACGCTGGCGCTGATCACCAACATGTTCACGGACCCCCGGCAGCGTTCTGCGGCCATCGGCGTCTGGTTCATGTGCTTCATGGGCGGCGCGGCGATCGGCCCGCTGGTCGGCGGGACGATGCTGGAGCACTTCTGGTGGGGCTCGGCGTTCCTGCTCGGGGTGCCCGCGATGGTGCTGCTGCTGGTCCTGGGCCCGATCGTGCTGCCCGAGTACCGCGACACCAAGGCGGGCCGGCTGGACCTGGCCAGCGTGGCGCTGTCCCTGGCGGCGGTGCTGCCACTGGTGTACGCGGTGAAGGAGCTGGCGAAGGACGGCTGGGCGCCGGTGCCGCTGGCGGCGCTCGCGGCGGGCGGGGCGTTCGGGACCGTCTTCGTACGCCGCCAGCAGCGGCTGGAGCACCCGCTGATGGACCTGCGGCTGTTCCGCAACCGGGCCTTCTGCACCGCGCTCGGCGGGATGTTCGCCGGCACGTTCCTCATGGGCGCGCTGATGCTGTTCATCACGCAGTACCTGCAGATGGTGCAGGGGCTCACGCCGCTGAAGGCGGGCCTGTGGATGCTGCCCGCGGTGGTGGCCTCCGGGTTCAGCTTCGGCCTCGCCCCCATGGCGGCCCGCTACGTCCGCCCGGCCCGGCTCATCGGCGGCGGGCTGTGCGTCTCGGTCGTGGGCCTGCTGCTGCTGGTGATGGCCGACGTCTCCGGCGGACTGCCGTACGTCGTCACGGGCTTCGCGCTCATCAACCTGGGGGCGGGGCCGCTGGTGACCCTCGGCACCGACCTGGTCGTCAGCTCCGCGCCGCCGGAGAAGGCGGGTTCGGCGGCGGCGATGAACGAGACCAGCGGCGAGTTCGGCTACGCGCTGGGCATCGCGACCCTGGGCAGCATCGGCACGATCGTCTACCGCGGGCAGATGGAGGACGGCGTGCCGGCCGGCACCCCGGGCCCGGCGGCGGACGCTGCCCGGGAGGGCATCACCGGCGCGGCGACGGCGGCGGCGGACCTGCCGGCGCGGACGGCGGAGGCGCTGCTGACGCCGGCGCGGGAGGCGTACGTGAGCGGGATGCACGTGGCGGCGATCATCGCGGCGGTGCTGCTGGCAGGGGTGGCGGTCCTGGCCGTACGCCTCCTGAACCACGTGCCGCCCACGGGCACGGCGGCGCAGGAGGACCAGAAGGTGACGGACACCGACGGATCGGACGCCGTCGCGCCGGACGCCGCCGGTACCGGCGACGACGCGGCACCCGCCCCGGAGCCGGTACGCGGCTGAGTGCGGCCCCGGCGGCGTAACCCGTAATCCCGTAACCCGCAGACCCGTCGAACCACCCCCGGGGTGGGCGGACTTCCCGCCCACCCCGGACCGCTGTCCTGGCCCGGCCCGCCGCCCGCGCCTCAGCCGGCCGGCGGCCGGGCCGCCTCGCGCAGCGCCATCCGCGCCGCGACCGTACCCCCGTTCAGCGTCTCCCAGAACGGGTGGATCGATATCGCGATGGACAGGTCGCGGAACCTCTTCCGCAGCACCGTCTCCTGCCGGTCCAGCTCGGGCGTCCACCCGCTGCCGGCCCGGTGCTCGACGCCCGCACTGTCCGTGTACGGGCGCAGCGGGAACTCCTCCAACCGCTGCGCGACGGCGAACCACTCCCGCTTCGCCCGCAGCAACTCCTCCGGAAACTCGTAGTCGCTCACGACTCGCTATCATACGTGTGTTCGATTTCAAGAAGCGAGCCGCCACGCGCGACACGGGTGCATAGGATCGCCGGTATGGCTCTGCGACCCGTCCAGGTGAACATCAAGGCCGTCGACCATCCGGCGGCCGGCCGGTTCTGGGCGGAGGCGCTCGGCTGGCAGGTGCACGTATCCGGCGCCACCTCCTACGCCGGCCCCGGCGGCGGCCTTCAGTGGCCGCACCCGGTCGCCCTCGGCATCGACGTCGTGCCCGTACCGGAGCCCAAGACGGCGGCGAAGAACCGCGTGCACCTCGACCTCGCCACCACCTCGGCGGCCCACCAGGAGGAGCTGGTCGCCCGCCTCCGCGCCCTCGGCGCGACCCCCGTGGACGTGGGCCAGACCGAGGTGCCGTGGACGGTGCTCGCCGACCCGGAGGGCAACGAGTTCTGCGTGCTGGAGCCGCGGGACGTCTACCGGGGCACCGGGCCGATCGCCGCGGTCGTCGTCGACTGCGCGGACCCGCGGGCCATGGCCCGCTTCTGGGGCGAGGCGACGGACTGGACGGTGCACGAGGTGAGCGACGAGCACGGGGTGCTGCGCGCGGCCGCGGGCACGGGCCCGTACCTCGAACTCCTCCGCGTCCCGAACCCGAAGACCGCCCCCGACCGGGTCCACCTCGACCTGCTGCCGTACCCCGGCGGCGACAAGGAGGCGGAGGTGGCCCGGCTGCGCGCCCTCGGCGCCCGCGACCTCGACGTCGGCCAGGGCGACGCCCCGTGGACCTGCCTGACCGACCCGGAGGACCACGAGTTCTGCGTCCTCGCCCTGCCGTGACGCGCCCGGCGGACGACTCCGGCGACCGCTCGGGCACCACCCGCTCCGAGATGTCCGGCACCGCGGGCGCCGTGATCCAGGCCCGCGACATCAGCGGCGGCCTGCACGTCCACCACGCGGACCCCGGGACCCCGGACCCCGGCGTCCCGGTCCCCCGCCAACTGCCGGCCGCGCCCCGCGACTTCACCGGTCGGGCCGCGGAACTGCACGACCTGGACGGCATACTCGCCGGCGCGGAAGGGGCACCGGCGCCGGTCGTCGTCACCGGGACGGCCGGGGTGGGCAAGACCTCCCTCGCGCTGGCCTGGGCCCACCGGATCGCCGCACGCTTCCCCGACGGGCAGTTGCACGTCAACCTCCGCGGCTACGACCCCGGCCGGCCGCTGCTGCCGGTCGAGGCGCTGCACCGGATGCTCACCGCCCTCGGCGTCCCGGCCCCGGCGATCCCCGCAGAACCGGACGCCGCGGGCGCGCTGTACCGCTCCCACCTCGCCGGCCGCCGGGTGCTGACCGTGCTGGACAACGCGGCCTCCGCCGCCCAGGTCCGCCCCCTGCTGTCCGCGGGCCCCGGCTGCCTCACGCTCGTCACCAGCCGTCGCCACCTCGGCGGCCTGGCCGTACGCGACGGCGCGCACCAGCTCACGCTGCGCCCCCTGCCGGAGCCCGACGCGGTCGCGCTGCTGCGCGCCACCACGGCGGGGCGCCGCGCCGGGGACGACGCACCCGAACTGACGGAGATGGCGCGGCTCTGCGCCCGGCTCCCGCTCGCCCTGCGGGTCGCGGCGGAGCGGGCCGTCAGCCGTCCGCACCTGGGCCTGGGCGATCTGCTGGCCGACTTGCGGGACGAGTCGTCGCTGTGGGAAACCCTCAGCATGGGAGACGACGAGGACGAGGACGGGGTGCGCGCGGTCTTCGCCTGGTCCTATCAGGCGCTGCCGGAGGCGGAGGCCCGGCTGTTCCGGCTCCTCGGCCTGCACCCCGGGCCGGACTTCAGCCTCGCCGCGGCCGCCGCGCTGGCCGCCGGCCCGCGGCGCGGGACCCGGCGGCTGCTCGACGCGCTCGTCGGCGTCCACCTGCTGGAGCAGACCGCCCCCGACCGGTACGAACTCCACGACCTGCTGCGCGCGTACGCCGCCGACCGGGCGCACGCCGAGATGCCCCCGGACGAACGGGACGCCGCGCTCAGGCGCGTACTGACGTGGTACCTGCTGACCGCCGAGACGGCGCGCGAGTGGGTCCGCACCGACGGGATCGAACTGCCTCTCCCCCGGCCCGACGACGGCGCCGCTCCCCTGTCCTTCGCGGACTACGACGCGGCCGTGGACTGGGCGGAACGCGAGCGCGTCAACGTCCACGCCGCCACCCGGGCCGCCGCCGGGGCGGAACTCCACACCCTCGCCTGGCAGCTCCCGGTCGTGCAGTGGCGCGGCTCGATCCACGCCGCGCCCCTCGCCGAGTGGATCGAGACGGCCCGCCTCGGGCTGGCGGCGAGCCGTGCCCTGAGCGACCGGTACGCCGAGGCGTGGGTGCTGCGGTGCCTGGGCGAGGTGCACCGGCGCGCCGGCCGCCTCGCGGAGGCCGAGGAGTGCCATCGCCAAGTCCTCGTACTCCGGCGGGAGCTGAGGGACCGGAAGGACGAGGCCGCCGCGCTGAACTCGCTGGGTCTCGTCCTCCTCACCCGCAGGCGGCTCGACGCCGCCGTCACCCACTTCGCCCAGGCGCTGGACGCCTACCGGGAACTGGACCTGCCCCGATGGGTGGCCGTCGAGCTGTCCAACCTCGCCGCCGCGCACTACGACGCGGGGGACCTCACCCCGGCGGACGATTACGCGCACCGGGCGCTGGCCGCCTACCGGGACCTCGGTGACGAACCCGGCGAGGGCAGCGTGCTGCGCACCCTGAGCGGCATCCAGCGCGAGCGCGGCGAGCCGGCCGCGGCCCTGGAGTCGGCGCGGCGCGCCGTGGACATCGCCGTACGGCGCCGCAAGTCGACGTCGGAGGGACTGCGGCTACTGGCCCTGGGGGCGGCGCAGCGGGCCAACGGGCTGTTCGACGAGGCCCTTTCCACCTACGACCGGGCGGCCGCCCTGCACCGCCGCATCGGCGACGGCGGCCGGGAGGCGCTCGCCTGGCACGGGACCGGCGAGACCTGCCGGGCGCTCGCCCGCGCCGACGAGGCCGCCGCCTGCCACCGCGAGGCCGCCGCCCGCTTTCACGAGCTGGGCGATACCTGGCACGAGGCCGTCGCGCTCGACGGCCTCGCCGCGGCGGTGCGGGCGGGCGATCCTGACGGGGCGCGCGGCCACTGGGAGACGGCCCTCGCTCTGCTCGCCGGCTACGGCGATCAGCGGACGGTCGCGCTCCGCGACGGCATCACGGCACGGCTCGGGGCCGCGGGCTGAGATGCGGCGGGGGCCTGCCGGGCGCGTACAACGGGCTTGGGTAAGGGGCTTGTTCCCGGTGACCCGCCCCTTACGGCAGCCCGCACCCCCTTCTACGGCACCAGCACCAGCCGCCCCCGTATCCCGCCCTCCGCCAGCCGGGCGTGCGCCTTCGGGGCGTCGGCCAGGTCGTGTGTCCCGGCGACCCGGAGCGTCAGCACGCCGTCGTCGACGAGCCGGGCCAGCTCCGTCAGCCGCTTGCCGTCGGCGCGGACGTCGAGGGCCGCCGTGCGGATGCCGCGGACCGGGGGCGGTGCGGTGTCCGGGATGACCGCGGCGAACGCGCCGCCGTCGCGGGTCCAGGGCAGGGCCTGTTCGCCGCCGAGCACCGCCGCGTCGAGCACGGCGTCGTAGCCGGCGGCGGCCGGGGCCGTCGTGAACGCCGCGCCGAGGGCGCGCACCAGCTCCTCGTCGGACTCCCTGGCCAGCCCCGTCACCGCGACGCCGCGGGCGGCGGCGAGCTGGATCGCGTACCCGCCGAGCGCCCCGGCCGCGCCGGTGACCAGCAGCGAGGTGCCCGGCGCGGGGTCCAGCAGGCCCAGCGCCTGGTCGGCGGCGAGCGCGTTGAGCGGCAGCGTCGCGGCGTGCACGGCGTCTGCCGTCGTGGGCGCCGGGGCCACCGCCGTGCCGTCCACGACCACGTACTCGGCGTGCGAGCCCAGCGGCTTCGCCACCCCGTGCACCAGCGCCACCACCGCCTCCCCCGCGGCGAACCCGGCGCCCGCCACGTCCACCGTCCCCGCGACGTCCCAGCCGAGCCCCGTGTACGCCCCGCCCGGCGCGGCGCCGAAGACCCCGGCGCGCGTACCGCCGTCCACGGGGTTGACCGCCGCCGCGGCCACCTTGATCCGTACCTGCCCCGCGCCCGGCTCGGGCACCTCCACGTCGGCGATCGCCACGGCCTCGGGGCCGCCGAACTCCGTCACCACTGCAGCACGCATGACCTGTCTCTCCCTGATCGGTATCGGTCTCCGCTGCCGCAACCCTAGGAAGAGTTGGTATCTTTCGGTAAGTAGTTACCTGAAAGTGCCTAGGCCACCCGGAGGAGAGCCATGGCGACCACGACGGCGGCCCAGCGGCGCGAGCAGGAGCGCTTCGCGTACGACGCGTTCATGCGGGACTGCCCCACCAACCAACTCCTCGGCCGCCTCAGCGACAAGTGGGTCAGCCTCGTCGTCGCCGCCCTGTCCGGCGGCCCGCGGCGCTACAGCGACCTGCGCCGGAAGATCGCCGGCGTCAGCCCGAAGATGCTCACCCAGACCCTGCGCACCCTGGAGCGCGACGGCATCCTCACCCGCGCCGTCACGCCCTCCGTCCCGGTCCGCGTCGACTACGAGCTGACGGCGCTCGGCCGCAGCCTCGCCGGGCTCCTCACCGCCGTGAAGGACTGGGCGGAGGAGCACATCGAGGAGGTGCACGCGGCCCGCGAGCGCTACGGGAAGCAGGAGACGGGGACGGCAGGGGCGGCCCAGGAGGGCTGAGGGCTCACGCGTACGCCTCCGGGTCGGTCGCCCAGGTCCGCGATGCCCACGTCCGAAGCGTATGGGTGCAGGCATGGGACCGGCCCCGAACTCCGGTGTTTCGGTGGTCCCGACCGGAAGGGAGGCGGGGCGGGAACGGTTCCGCGGGCCGCGGCGTTGTTCGAACGAGCCGAGTCGCGGGAGGCACGGGGATGAACATCGTTGCGGAGCTGTTCGCGCCCAGCCATGCCCACGCCCGGCGGGCGCGGGAGCGGATGGAGCTCGTCGTGGACGACGTGGGCTCCGGCGACCCGCACCGCGGGCCGATTGACCTCACGTCGGGCAAGGTCGTCATCGCCCTCGGGGAGGCGGCGAAGCCGGCGGCGGAACCGGAGGACGCGGTCCCTTCCGACGCCGTAAGCACCGACGCGGCCCCCGCCGACGCCGTGCCCGCCGACGCCGTGCCCGCCGACGCGGATCCGGCCCACGCCGTACCGGCCGACACCGCCCCTGCCGACGCGATCCCGTCGCAGGCCCCCTCCACCCCCGCCGACACCCCGCGCGCGTAGCTGACCGAGAATCGCACGCATGACGAAGGTTCTCGTGGTGCAGAACGGCCGCGGCGGCGGCCCCCGCCGCTTCGGCGCGTGGCTGGAGCAGGACGGCGTCACCCTCGACATCGTGCACGCCTACGCGGGCGCGCCCCTCCCCCGCCGTCTCGACCACGCCGCGATCCTGCCGCTCGGCGGCGGCCCCATGCCCGACGACGACGTGGCGATGCCGTGGCTTGCGGCGGTGCGCGAGCTGGTCGCCGAGGCGCTGGAGCGGGACGTCCCGGTCTTCGGCGTCTGCCAGGGCGGCCAGCTCCTCGCCCACGTCGCCGGCGGCCGGGTCACCGCCTCGCACGGCGAACCCGAGCTGGGCAGCACGCCGATCGCGCTGCGCGCGGAGGCCGCGGAGGACGCGCTCTTCGCGGGGCTCCCGCCGCGGGTGACCGCCGTCCAGCGGCACGTCGACGCCATCACGGAGCTGCCGGCGGGCGCGGTGTGGCTGGCGGAGAGCGAGCGCTGCCCGCACCAGGCGTTCCGCTACGGCGACCGGGCGTGGGGCGTGCAGTTCCACCCCGAGGCCGGCGCCGACCGCGTACACGCCTGGAGCGACGAGTCCATCCGCGCCCGCGGCTTCGACCCGGCCCTGCTGCGTACCGAGGCGGACCGCGACGAGCAGGAGTCGGCGCAGGTCTGGCAGCAGGTGGCACACCGCTTCGCGCAGGCGGTACGGGCCGAGGGCTGACCGCCGCGGCAGTCCTGCGCCCCGCCCCGTACGGCCGCGAGGGCCGCGGACGGCACCCCGCCCCTCCCCGCGACCCACCCCACCCCCGGCATACCCGGCAAATCGGCCACCGCTTGCTACGTTGCCCGAATGACCACCGCCACCGACCCGGCCCAGGCCCTCCGCCCGCCGGGCCGTGCCCGGCGGCTGGCCACGCCGCCGCCCCCCGTGCCCCGCCCCCGCCGCCGCGGCGCCGAACTCGGGCTCCTGGTCTGCGCCGTCGGCGTCATCGCCTACGGCTACGCCGCCGTCGGCTACGCCACCTCCGGCGCGCTCCCCGCCGACCTGGCCACCCACCTCGGCGGCCTCGCCGGGCTCGCCCTCTTCGCCCACCTCGTCGTCCGCTTCCGCGCCCCCCGCGCGGACCCCGTGCTGCTGCCGGTGGCGCTGCTGCTCAACGGCCTCGGCCTGGTCCTCATCCACCGCCTCGACCAGGGCACCCCCGGCGACCGCGCCGCCCCCACCCAACTCCTCTGGTCCACCGTGGGCATCGCCCTCTTCGCCGCCGTCCTCCTCTTCCTCCGCGACCACCGCGACCTGCGCCCGCGCGCCGCGAAGTACGCGTTCACCGCCCTGTGCCTGATGGCCGCGCCGATCCTCTTCCCCGCCGTCAACGGCGCCAGGATCTGGATCCGGATCGGCGGTCTCTCCCTCCAGCCCAGCGAGTTCGCCAAGGTGCTGCTCGCGATCTTCTTCGCCTCCTACCTCGCCGCCAACCGCCACGCCCTCACCTTCACCAGCGGCCCGCGCATCCGCCGCCTGCTGCTGCCGCCGCGGCGCGTGCTCGGGCCGATCGTCGCGGTCTGGGGCATCAGCCTGGTGCTGCTGATCCTGGAGCGGGACATCGGGGCCTCGCTGCTGTTCTTCAGCCTCTTCGTGGCGATGCTGTACGTGGCCACGGGGCGGCTCGGCTGGCTGGCCGTCGGGCTGCTGCTGGCCGCGGCGGGGGCGGCGGCGGTCGGGGCGCTGGAGCCGCACGTGCACACGCGGGTGGAGGACTGGCTGTCGCCGTTCCGCGCCATCGAGGAGGGGCACGGTCCCGGGCAGTTGGCGCAGTCGCTGTTCGCGTTCGCGGCGGGCGGCGCGCTGGGCGCGGGGCTCGGGCAGGGGCACTCCCTGCTGATCGGCTTCGCCGGCAAGTCGGACTTCATCCTGGCCACCGCGGGCGAGGAGTTGGGGATCGCCGGGCTGACCGCGCTGTTCCTGCTGTACGCCCTCTTCGTCGCCCGCGGCTACCGCACGGCGATCGCCATCGGCGAGCCGTTCGGCGCGCTGCTCGCCGCGGGCCTGGCGGCGATCATCACGCTTCAGGTGGTGGTGATCGCGGGCGGGGTGCTGGGGCTGATCCCGCTGACCGGGATGGTGACGCCGTTCCTGGCGCAGGGCGGGTCCTCCGTGGTGACGAACTGGGTGATCGTCGCGCTGCTCGTACGGCTCAGCGACGAGGCCCGTACGCCGCCGGAGGAGCGCCCGGCGCCCGAGGCCGCACCCGCCCGGCCGGAACCGGAACCGGAACCCGCCGCCGCGACCGCCCCCGCCACCGTCCCCCTCGTCGTCCCCGTGGTCGACGAGGCGCGCCCCGCGGACGGCACCCGGTGATCCGCAACACCCGTATCGCAGCCGCCTGCAGCCTGCTGCTCTTCCTCGGCCTCCTCGTCGGCGCCGCCCGCGTCCAGGTGCTCAACGCCCCCGAGTACGACGCCAACCCCGCCAACCGCCGGCACGCCCTGGAGCGCTACGCCCAGCCCCGCGGCGACATCTACGCCGCGGGCCGCCGCCTCACCGGCTCCGAGGACACCCGGCAGGGCCTGCGCTACGAGCGCTCGTACGCGAACGGCCGCCTCTACGCCCCCGTCACCGGCTTCGCCTCCCAGCTCTACGGCTCCACCCTCCTCGAAGACGCCGAGGACGGGGTCCTCGCCGGCACCGACGGCCGGCTCGCCCCGCTGCCGCTCTGGGGCGACCTCACCCGCAGCCGCCAGCGCGGCGGCCAGGTGCACACCACCGTCGTACCGGCCGTGCAGAAGGCCGCGTTCCGCGGGCTGCGCGGCCGCAAGGGCGCCGTCGTCGCCCTCGAACCCGCCACCGGCCGCGTCCTCGCCCTCGTCAGCAGCCCCGGCTACGACCCCGCGCTGCTCTCCGGCAACTCCCCCGCCACCACGCTGGCCTGGGATCGCCTCGGCAAGGACCCCGCCCAGCCGCTCCTCAACCGGGCGATCCGGCAGACGTATCCGCCCGGCTCCACGTTCAAGGTGATCACGGCGGTGGCGGCGCTGGAGTCCGGCATCGTCACCGACATCGACGCGCCGACCCGCACCCCGAACCCGTACCGGCTCATCGGCAGCACCACGCTGCTGCGCAACGAGTCGAGCGGCTGCGCCGACGCGCCGCTGCGGGAGGCGTTCGCGGAGTCGTGCAACACGGTGTTCGCGAAGCTCGGCGCGACGGTCGGCACCCAGCAGATCGTGGAGACCGCGGAGGCGTTCGGCTTCAACGACGGCGGCCTCTCGATCCCGTCGCCCGTGCTGCCGAGCCATGTCAACACGCGGATGGACCCGGCGCAGGCCGCGCTGTCGGCCATCGGGCAGTACGACACCAGGGCGACGCCGCTGCAGATGGCGCGGGTCGCGGCGACGATCGCCAACGGCGGCCGGTCGATGCGCCCGTACCTGGTGGACCGGCTCGCGGACGCCGGCGGGGAGACGGTGGCGCGGACCCGGCCCGCGTACGAGGAGACGGCGATGACCCCGGGGACGGCGGCGCTGCTGCGGCAGATGATGATCGACGCGGTCGGCAGCGGCACCGGCGGGCTGGCGGCGGTCGGCGGGCTGACGGTCGGCGGCAAGACGGGCACGGCGCAGCACGGGGTGGACAACTCCGAGAGCCCGTACGCCTGGTTCATCTCCTGGGCGCAGCGGCCGGGGACGGCGGTGCCCGGGGTGGCGGTGGCGGTGGTCGTGGAGGACGCGGAGGCGGACCGCGCGGACATCAGCGGCGGCGGCAGCGCGGCGCCGGTCGCGCGCGGGGTGATGCGGGCGGCGCTGCGCTGAAGCGGGCGGTGCGGCAGGGCTGTTGCTCCGTACGCGGCGGGCGCGGGCAGCGTGCGTACGCGACGGGCGCGGCAGCGTGCGTACGCAGCGGGTCGGCGAAGCCCGGGACCGCTCCCCGAGCCCACTTCTACGATGACCCGGGTGAAGGACATCCTGATCGGCATCGTCATCGGCCTGATCTTCCTCATCGTCGGCGGCACCGTCTTCTGGCTGCTGGCCTCCAGCAGCGAGGCCGACCGGGAGGAGTGCGAGCAGCAGGCCGAGCGCTCGAACGGCCGGGTCACCTGCATCGTCACCGTCGAGTGACGCCCGCCGCCCGTCAGTTGGTCACCCTACTCACGCGTCAACCAAACGCGGCGGGGGCATTGACGGGCTTGCTGACAAGCTGTCTCATAAGAGGTGACCGCCGGTAACTCTCCCAGGAGACGCGATGACCACGACGACGGGGCACCTCGCGCTGACGGACGCCCTCGGCCCGCTCAAGGACCGCGAGAAGGTCGCGGAACGGCTCCTCGCGGCGTCGGAGAAGCACTCCTTCGACCCGGACAAGGAACTGGACTGGGACGCCCCGGTCGAAGAGGGCAAGTGGTTCTGGCCGCCCGAGCTGGTCTCCCTCTACGACACCCCCATGTGGCGGCGGATGTCCGGGGAGCAGCGGATGGAGCTGGCCCGGCTGGAGGCGGCGTCGCTGGCCTCCCTGGGCATCTGGTTCGAGATCATCCTCATGCAGTTGCTCGTCCGGCACATCTACGACAAGCCGGTCACGAGCAACCACGTACGCTACGCGCTCACCGAGATAGCCGACGAGTGCCGGCACTCCATGATGTTCGCCCGGATGATCACCAAGGGCGGCGCGGAGCCGTACCCGGTCACCCGCTTCCACCACAACCTCGCGCGCGTCCTCAAGACCGTCTCCACCACCCCCGGTTCCTTCACCGCGACCCTCCTCGGCGAGGAGATCCTCGACTGGATGCAGCGGCTCGTCTTCCCCGACGAGCGGGTCCAGACCCTCGTGCGCGGCGTGACCCGGATCCACGTCGTGGAGGAGGCGCGGCACGTCCGCTACGCGCGCGAGGAACTGCGCCGGCAGATGCTCACCGCGCCGCGCTGGGAGCGGAACTTCACCCGGCTGACCTCCGGCGAGGCGGCCCGGGTGTTCTCCGTCTCCTTCGTCAACCCGCAGGTCTACACGGACGCGGGCCTGAACCGGGCGGAGGCGGTGGCGCAGGTCAAGGCCAGCCCGCACCGGCGCGAGGTGATGCAGACGGGCGCGAAGCGGCTGACGGACTTCCTCGACGACATCGGGGTGCTCCAGGGCGTGGGACGCAGGCTGTGGCGCAGCTCGGGCCTGCTGGCCTGAACGGGGCGGGGCCGCCGATGCCGGCCCGGCGGGCTACGCTGCCGGACATGAGCACTGCGTCCGACCGGGGAGCCCGCCCCGCCGCGCCCCCGCCGGCGGTCGCGTACCGCAGGCTGAGCGTCTCCCAGCGCCGCAGCCAGTTGCTCGCCGCCGCGCTCGGCCTCTTCGCCCACCGCGCCCCCGAGGACGTCTCCCTGGACGACGTCGCCGCCGCCGCGGAGGTCTCCCGCCCGCTGGTCTACCGCTACTTTCCCGGCGGCAAGCAGCAGCTCTACGAGGCCGCCCTGCGCAGCGCCGCAGACGAGCTGGAGCTGTGCTTCCGCCAGCCCCAGCAGGGCCCGCTCACCCGCCGCCTCACCCGCGCCCTCGACAGCTACCTCGGCTTCGTCGACGAGCACGACGCCGGCTTCAAGGCCCTCCTCCAGGGCGGCAGCGTCGTCCAGACCAGCCGCACCACCGCCATCGTGGACGAGGTCCGCCGCTCCGCCGCCGGGCAGATCCTGCTGCACATCGGCGTGCCCGAGCCGGGACACCGGCTGCTCACCATGATCCGCACGTGGATCACGGCCGTCGAGGGCGCCTCGCTGATCTGGCTGGACGAGGGCAAGCAGCCGCCGCTGCCGGAGCTGCGCGGCTGGCTCGTCGACCACTTCATCGCGCTGCTGGTCGCCACCGCCGCGGGCGACGAGGAGTGCGGCCGGGTGCTGCGCCGGGCGCTGGAGCTGGAGACGGCCGACGGCCCCGCGGGCGACCTCGTACGCCGCATCGCGCCGTTCCTGCCCGACGCCGGCCACCTGCTCGGCGAGGACTGACCGCCGTGCGCACCGAGGACACCGCGTTCGTCGGCGGCCCGCTGGACGGCCGCACGCTCGCCGTGCACGTCGGCGCGACGGGCCGGCCGCCGAAGGTGTACGAGGTGCCGGTGCCCGACCCCGAAGGCGGCCCCCCGACCGTGCACGTCTACCGGCTGGAGCCGGCGAACCTCAGCCCGCGGCTGAAGCTGCCCCGGGGGTGGGTGTACACGTACGACCCGGAAGGCGTGCCCGAGCGGCGCAAGTGGCCCTGGTCGCGCTGACGGGCCGTCAATCCTCACGGGTGATGGTATTACTCGGTTTCGCCCAGTGCTCACGGGAATCCGGCGGTCGCGGGGGAACCCTTGCGTACATGTCGCGCACCCGCCGCCCCGCCCTCACCGCCGCCTCCGCCGTCCTCCTCGCCACCGTGCTGGCCCTGCCCGCCGACGCGGCCCCCGTGCCGGACGTACCGGAGGCGGCAGACGCGGCCGACGCCGCCGATCCGGCCGACCCCGCCGACCCCGCCGCCGACGCCGCCCCGGATCCCGCGGCACCGGCGGCGGACGGCGCGGCACCGGCCGCCGACGCCCCGCTCGGCGAACTGCTCACCCGGCTCCAGACCCTCCACGGGCAGGCCGAGCGCGCCACCGAGGCGTACCACGCGACCGCCGAGGACCTGACGGACGCCCGCGCCGAGACCGCCAGGCTCACCGGCGACCTCGCCGACACCCGCGCCGACCTGGCCACCGCGCGCCGCCGCGCCGGACTCCTCGCCCGCGCGCAGTACCGGGGCCCCGGCCTCGCCCCGTACCTGCAACTCCTCGTCGCCCGCGACACCGAGACCGCACTCGACCGCAAACAGGTCATCAGCCGCGCCATCGGCAACCAGGCCGCCGTCGTGACCCGGCTGGAGTCCGGCGCCAAGCGGCTCGGCGCGCTCACGGACTCCTCGCGGGAGGCACTCGACCGGCAGCGGGAGCTGGCGGGCGAACGCAAGCGGCGCCGGGACCGCGTGGACGACCGGCTGACCGAGGTGGCCGACGCGCTCGCGGAGCTGACGCCCGCGAAGCTGGCGGCGCTCGACCAACTGGAGGTACGGGGAGCGGAAGAAGACCGGCGCGAACTGATGGCTCCGGACGGCGAGGACGGCGGCGGCCCGGACGCGGTGACGGACGGCAAGCCGGGCGGGGCCCGCCCGGGAGCTGCCGGCGGTACGGACCGGGCGGACAAGCCTGGCGCCTGGAGCACGGCGGAGCGGGAGCCGTCGCGCGCCGGGCGGCGGGCCGTCTCGTACGCCCTCGACCAGGTCGGCAAGCCGTACCGCGCGGGCACCGGCGGGCCCCGGGCCTACGACTCCTCCGGGCTCACGCAACGGGCATGGCGCGAGGCGGGCGTCCGCATCCCGCGTACCGCGCGGGGGCAGTGGCGGGAGCTGCGCCGGGTGCCGCTCACCGCGATGCGGCCCGGCGACATCGTGGTCTACCACCGCGACGCCTCGCACGTCGCGCTCTACCTCGGGCACGGCCGGGTGGTGGAGGCACCGCGCACGGGCCAGCGGGTACGGGTCGTCCCCGTCACCATCCGCCCCCTGCGCGGCGCCGTACGCCCCGGCTGACGGCGGGCGCGCTCAGCCGGTCAGCTCGCCGCGCAGACCCGGGGTGAGGACGTGGCCGACGCGGCCGACGAACAGCTCCATGTGGTACGCGGCCACGCTCAGGTCGCAGTCCGGCTCGGTCAGCACGCCGAGCAGCGAGCCGTCCCCGGCCTGCATCACCACCAGGCAGCCGTCCTCCATCGCCACCATCGTCTGCTTCACCCTGCCGCCGTCCATGACGTCCGCGGCCCCGTTGGTGAGCCCGCCGATGCCGGAGACCACGGTGGCCAGTTGCTCCCCGGCCGACGCGGACTGCGGCGGGGCGGCGAGCAGGAGGAGCCCGTCGACGGAGACGACGACCACGGACCGTACGCCGGGCACCTCCGCGGTGAAGTTGTCGAGCATCCACCGCAGGCTGCTGATGGTTTCCCGGTGGTCCTGTGCGCTGTTCACGTACTGGCTCCCTGCTCCTTCGCGTCCCATGTCCCGGCCTCGGCGGCGGCGGCCCGCCGCCCGTCCCGAGACCCCTGCTGCAACCCCCCGAGCAACCGCCGCACCTCCCGCGCGTCCACGCCCCGCCGCTCGGCCTGCGCGGGCACGGCGACCACGGCCCGCACCGGGGCAGCGGGCCACCCGCCGGCGGACTCGGCGCCGCGCTGCGGGGCGGCGGCACGGGCGGCCGGAGCACCGGCGGCCGGACCGGGGGCGGCGACCCGCCCGGCCGGTACGGGGCTGAGCGCGGCGGGGCCGGTGGCGGGGTTGCCGGTGACGGCGTTGCCGGGGTGGAGGACCGCCGGGTGGCCGGGCGCGGGGTGGCCGGGCGCGGGGTGCTCGAACGCCGGGTGGCCGGGGGCGGCTTGGGCGGTCGCCGTGTGCTCGGCGGGCGGGTGGCCCGCGGCAGCGGCAGCGGCGACGGGCGCCGGGTGGCCGGGTGCCGGGTGGCCGGGTGCCGGGTGGCCGGACGAGGCGTGGGCGGGCGCCGGTTGGCCGGGCACCGCGTGGCTGGGCACCGCACCGTGCACCGCCGCACCGGCGGTTGCCCCGGCGCCGGCCGGCACGGGGGTGCCCGTCGCCGTACCGTGCCGCAGCGGCGCCACCGCGCCGCCGGAGACCGTGCTGCCGGGCTGGCGCCGCGGCAGCATGCCCGCCTCGGCGCGCACCCATCCACCGGTCCGCGGTGCGACGGCGGGCCGGGCCGACGCGAACGGCGGAGTCGCGGGCCGTACGCCCCCTTCGGGCGGCGGGCCGGAGCGCTGCG
The DNA here is from genome assembly GCF_002847285.1 of Streptomyces sp. CMB-StM0423. Taxonomy (NCBI): domain Bacteria; kingdom Bacillati; phylum Actinomycetota; class Actinomycetes; order Kitasatosporales; family Streptomycetaceae; genus Streptomyces; species Streptomyces sp. CMB-StM0423. The sequence goes on from NZ_CP025407.1 coordinate 2,547,435, forward strand.
CCCCGACCCGTACGGGCGCCGCACCCCCGGCCGGCCGTACGGGCGCCGCACTCCCGTCCCGTACGCCCGCGGCCCCCGCGTCCGTTCCCGAACCCGGCACCGGCCGGGTGCCGTACGCAGCCGCCGTGCTCTCCCGCTCTGCGCCGCCTGCCGCGCGCACCGGCACGGCATGCCCCGCACCACCGGCCGCCGCAGCGTCACCGCCACCCGCACCAACGCCGCCGGTAACGCCCACCGCACCGGCCGCGCCACCGACGGACCCGGCAGCGCCACCACCGACCGCACCGACTCCCGCGAACCCCGCGGCACCGCCACCGTCGACCGCGCCATCTGCCGCGCCGCCCACCAACAGCCGCCCCGGCAGCCGCACTTCCGCGTCCACCCCCCGGTCCCGCGGCCGCAGTTCCACGCCCACCCCGTGCCGCGCCGCCAGCCGCGCGACCACGTACAGCCCCAGCCCCAGCGCCTCCCGCGGCGCCGGGCCCGGGTCGGTGTCGGCGAGCCGGACGTTGAGGTCGTCGACCCGGCCCGCCGGGCTGATGCCGATGCCCTCGTCCCGTACGACGAGCAGCAGGTCGCCCGTCCCCAGCAGCCGCCCGGTCAGCAGCACTTCGGACTCCGGCCGGGAGCAGGACGTGGCGTTCTCCAGCAGCTCCGCCAGCAGGTGGCTCGCGTCGCCGGAGGCGAAGCCCGTGACGTGCACCTGCGGCAGGTCGGGGGAGAGCACCACCCGCTGGTACGACTCGATCTCGCCGACCGCCGCGCGCAGCACGTCGATCAGCGGGACGTTCGCGCGCCGCGTGCCGCGGTGGTCGGCGCCGGCGAGCACCAGCAGGTTCTCGCTGTGCCTGCGCATGCAGGCCGCGAGGTGGTCGAGCCGGAAGAGGGTGTCCAGCGTGCCGGGTTCCTGCTCGTGGGCCTCCAGCTCGTCGATGAACGACAGTTGGCGCTCGACCAGCCCCAGCGTGCGGCGCGACAGCCCGACGAACGTGCCCTGGACGCTGGCCTGGAGCCCGCCGATGCGCTCGGTGAGCGCCGCCCGCTCGCGCAGCAGCGAGTCGCGCTCGACGACGTGGTTCTCCTTGGCGGCCGCCAGCTCCGCGCGGGCGGCGGCGAGTTCGGCCGCCTGCTCCGCGGCGGCCTCGCCGGTGCCCGTGCCGGCGCCGTCGGGGGCGCGTACGCCGCGCGCCGCGTAGACGACGACGCCCACGGCCAGCACCGCGCACAACGCCAGCAGCACACCGTGCACTTGCAGCGCGCTCGCCGCCTGCGCCCGCTCCTCCGGGTCCGCGCCGCTCACGCCGCGGAGCGCGCCGACCAGGCCGGGCGCGCCCGCCGCGAGCACCGCGGCACCGACGACGAGGTACGCCGCCTTGGCGCGCGGCGACGTGCGCGGCGCGGGGTGCGCACCGCGACCGTGTCCGGCGCCCCTGCCCTCCTGCCGATCCGGCTGCACGGGGGTCCGCAATGGCCCTCCTTCGACTCTTTGTCCCGCGGCGCCATGTCCTTGCATTTCGGACTGTTGGTGGCTGAGTCCGGTTGCGCCTAGGCCCGCGGGTCGACCTTGGCAGCAGGTGTCCTATGCAGGCGGACTTTGCCCCGGTGCTCACTCGAACGAGCGAACATGTTTTGCCAGGGTGCCGCCGGTCCTTCCGCTCGGCGTCACGGGCCGCGCGGCCCGTACGGGCAGACTGGGATCATGCGCATCGAACTGGCCAGCGACCCCGCCGCGCCCCCCGCCCCGAACGAGGACTACGCCGCCGTGGCCCTGCCCGCCTCCGGCACCGGCGGGGCGGTGGTGGTGCTGGACGGCGTGACGCCGCCGCGGGACGGTGACACCGGCTGCGTCCACGGGGTGCCGTGGTTCGCGGCGCGGCTCGGCGGCGCGTTCCTGGAGCTGGCGGGCGCCCGGGAGACGCCGCTCGCGGACTGCCTGACGGCGGCCATCCGCCGCACCGCGGCGGCCCACGGCCCGGCCTGCGACCTGAGCCACCGGCGGACGCCGCAGGCCACGGTGGCGGCGGCGCGGTGGGACGGTGGGACGGTGGAGTACCTGGTGCTGTGCGACGCGGCGCTGCTGCTGGAGGCGCCGGACGGTGCGGTGCGGCCGGTGCTCGACCTGCGGCTGTCGCAGTTGCCGCGCAGCCGTCCGGCGGAGGAGATGCGGAACGTCGAGGGCGGTTTCTTCACCGCCGCCGCCGACCCGGAGGTCGCCGCGCGGGCGGTGGTGGGCAGCGTGCCGCGTACGGAGGTGGCGGCGCTGGCGGCGCTCACGGACGGGGTGACGCGATGGACCGAGGTGTTCGGCTTCGGCGACTGGACGGCGCTGCTCCAGCGGGTGCGGAAGGCGGGGCCGCAGGGCGTGGTGGCGGAGGTACGGGCGGCGGAGGCGGCGGACGCGGACCGCAGCCGCTACCGCAGGGGGAAGGTGCACGACGACGCGTCGGCGGTGCTGGTGGAGCTGTGACGTTTGACGACTGACCGCTGACAGATGACGGACGATGTCAGGTGACAGGCCACAGGCGCGTCCGGACAGCCCGCGGCCCGGGCGGCTGGGGAAGCTGCCCGGGCCGAACGGAGGCGCAAGAAGGGGCGGTACGGACTCACTCGGTGCCGAACGCGCGGCGCAGAACCCCGACGGCCTGCCCGATGGCGGCGTCCGCGGCGTGGGTCTCGCGCAGGGCGTTGAGCATCACGAAGTCGTGGATGACGCCCTGGTAGCGGGCGGCGGTGACCGGCACCCCGGCCTGGCGGAGCTTGTTCGCGTACGCCTCGCCCTCGTCCCGCAGGACGTCGGCCTCGGCGGTGATCACGAGCGCCGGCGGCAGGCCCGTGAGCTGCTCGCTGCTCGCCCGCAGCGGCGAGGCGGTGATCTCGGCGCGCTGCGCCTCGTCGGTCGTGTACTGGTCCCAGAACCACTCCATCGCGTCGCGCCGCAGGAAGTAGCCCTCCGCGAACTGGCGGTACGAACCGGTGTCGAAGCTCGCGTCCGTGACCGGGTAGAACAGCACCTGCTGCACCAGCGGTACGTCCCCGCGCTCCTTGGCCTGGAGCGTCAGGGCCGCCGACATGTTGCCGCCGACCGAGTCGCCGGCGACGGCGATCCGTGCGGGGTCGAGGCCGTTGGCGGCGCCGTCGGTGACGATCCACCGGGCGACCGCGTAGTTCTGCTCGATGGCGACGGGATAGCGGGCCTCGGGCGACAGGTCGTACTCGGGGAAGACCACCGCGGCCCGCGCGCCCACCGCCAGCTCACGCACGAGCCGGTCGTGGGTGTGGGCGTTGCCGAAGACCCAGCCGGCGCCGTGCAGGTAGAGGATCACGGGCAGCTCCCCCGCGGCACCCGCGGGCCGGACGATCCGGGCCCGCACGGAGCCGGTCGGCCCGCCCTGCACGGTGACCCACTCCTCGGCGACCTCGGGCTTCTCGATCTCGCCCGACTGCACCTCGTCGACGGTCTTGCGGCCCTCGGCGGGGCCGAGGTCGAACAGGTACGGCGGGTTGGCGGTGGCCCCGGCGAAGGCCGCGGCGGCGGGCTCCAGGACGGGAGCGGCGGGGGTGTACGCGGCGGTCTTCTGGTTCTCGGACATGGCGGGTGCTCCTCCGGGGGTCGGTCCCTCTCGATGCCCATAACACTAGAGCACGATTACCTTGCACGCAAGTCAATCGCTTATTATTAACTTTGGAGCTCCCTGACGGGTACGATGACGGTACGCGCAGAGAGAGGGGCCCGTATGGGGACCACCGACACCGCGGCCGAGGCGCCGGGGACCGAGGACGAGTTCCGCAAGCTGGACGAGTTCATGTGCTTCGTCCTGTACTCCGCGCAGCGCGCGGTCATGAACGCGTACCGCCCGCTGCTCGACAAGCTCGGCGTGACCTACCCGCAGTACCTGGTGCTGGTCGCGCTCTACGAGAACGGCCCGTCGCTGGTGAAGAGCCTCGGCGCCGCGCTGCACCTGGACTACGGGACGCTGACCCCGCTGCTGAAGCGGCTGGAGGCGAACGGGCTGGTAACGCGGCGGCGCCGGGCCGACGACGAGCGGCTGGTGGAGGTGTCGCTCACACCGGAGGGCACGGAGCTGCGCCGGAAGGCGAACGTCGTGGTGCCGTCGCTGGACGAGGCGATGGGACTGACGGCGGAGGAACAGGAGCAGGCGAAGGCGCTGCTGCGGGGCATGACGGCGAATCTGGCGGCACACGGCTGACGGGAGGCGGCAGCAGCGCCGGGGCACCCGGGACGACGCACGAAGCCGCCCGGGACGGCGCACGAGGAAAGCGCGCCGGGACGGACGCGGCCGAGGCGGCGGCAGCCCGCCCGTAGCACCGCCCGCCCCTACCGCCGTGCGCCGCCGCCCCCGCCCGCGTTCAGCTCGTTGAACCGCCCCAGCAGCCGGGCGAGTTCGGCGACCTCGGCCGGGTCCCAGCCGGCGAGCTGCTGGACGTACTCGGCGTGCCGCGCCCGCCGTACGCTCAGCACCCGCCGCCGCCCTTCCGCCGTCAGCCGTACGAGCGCCGCCCGGCCGTCGGCGGGGTCGGGTTCGCGGTCGACGAGGCCCAGTTCTTCGAGGGCGTGGAGTTGCCGGCTGACGGTCGCCTTGCCGATGTTGAAGTAGCCGGCGAGTTCTGTGGCGCGCCGCCCGGCGCCCTCCAGTTGGGCCAGCAGGGCGTACGCGCCGGGTTCGAGCCCGGGGTCGACCTGGCGGGCCATGTCCGCCGCGATGCCGCGGGCCCGGCGGTAGAAGACGGCGAGTTCCCGCTCCAGATCGAGGAAGACGTGGTCCACACCATTTTCCTCGTCCGCCTGCTCGCCTCCGGGGGTTTCGGCCTTGTGCACGTCAGGGGCCCTTCTGGCTTTCCACGGGCTGAAAGTTTTCTTCAGAAGCGACAGAAGCCGCAGCTCCCCCAGTATTTCGCAGGCGTAGACCAAAGGCACCTGCCGGATCCTCTTTCGCTCCCACGCGCATGCGCTTACCTTCGGCGCAGCAGATAGTGACATGGCCACACCAAGGGCCGGGTCAAGGCCCCGCAGGCGTACGAGGACGGGCCACTGCCGCCCCGCCGCTCCCGCCACACCCCAGAGCCGGCAGCACCACACGCCCGGCACCTCCTCCCCTCCGCCTACCGGCACCACCGGAATCACGGCTTACCGGAACCACGGCACCACCGGTACCACCGGCAAATCCGGCACCACCGAGGAACCCCCACACCCGGAGGAACGCATGTCATCCGCAGTCCGCACCCGCCGGCGCATCGGGCGCCGCTCCCTCGCCGCCGCCACCGCCGTCGCGGCCACCTCGCTCTCCCTCGTCGTCGGCCTGACGAGCCCCGCCGCCGCGGTCGGCGACCGGCTCAACCCCAACCCCCGCGACCTGGAGCGCGGCGAGGCGTACATGGGCGCCGGCATCCGCCTCCACGAGGGCACCGGCGCCCCCGCCGGGTCGGCCGGCGCGGCCGGCCAGGAGGCCGGCCCGCTGGCGACCGTCGAGGGCGTCGACGTCTCCAGCCACCAGGGCAACGTCAACTGGTCCACGCTCTGGAACGCCGGCAACCGCTTCGCGTACGTCAAGGCGACCGAAGGCACCAGCTACAAGAACCCGTACTTCGCCCAGCAGTACAACGGCTCGTACAACATCGGGATGATCCGCGGCGCGTACCACTTCGCCCTCCCCAACGGCGCGAGCGGCGCCGCCCAGGCCGACTACTTCGCGAGCAACGGCGGCGGCTGGTCCCGCGACGGCAAGACGCTGCCGGGCGTGCTGGACATCGAGTACAACCCGTACGGCGCCACGTGCTACGGCCTCAGCCAGGCGTCGATGCGGAGCTGGATCAGCTCGTTCCTGACCCGCTACCGCGAGCGCACGGGCCGGTACGCGGTGATCTACACGAACACCAACTGGTGGACCCAGTGCACCGGCAACTACGGCGGCTACGCGGGCAACCACCCGCTGTGGATCGCCCGCTACGCCTCTGCGCCGGGCACGCTGCCGGCGGGCTGGGGCTTCTACACCTTCTGGCAGTACACCTCGACGGGCCCGACGGTGGGCGACCACAACAAGTTCAACGGCGCCTACGACCGCCTCCAGGCCCTGGCCAACGGCTGACCCGCCCCTTCAACCCCCGCCGGTCCCTCCGGAGCTGCTCCTCCGGAGGGACCGGCGGTCACCCGTTCCCGGGCAGACACCCGGCGGCAACGAGAGCCTCCCGCAGGTCGACCACCATGCCGGGGGTGACGTCCTCGACGGGCAGGGGAAACCAGAGCAACGCGCCACCCGCACGTGCGGCGGCCTGGACACCGTGGGGGAGTCCGGCGCGCTCGATGCCGTCGGTGTACGGGGGCCCGAGGTAGGTGATCCACCCGACCTTGGGGCTGACCTTCATCCGGTTGCCCTGAGCGTCGCGTTGTCCGCGGGTTCCGCACAACGCGTGGTCTGGACGCCAGATTTCGGCAACCCAGTGCACGGCCTTGCGCATCGCACCCGGGTCGTAGAGCCCGTCCGGAGCGTGCTCCGGCAACGGCAGGGAGAGGGACACCGCGTTCCCCAGACGCGGGATCGCGCTCTCGCCGGCCCGGAAGCTCAGGCTTGACATCCCGTCCGGGCCGGGTCCGCTGTGATAGTCCGGGAACCGGTTGCTGTGAAACCAGAGGTTGTAGCCGACACCTTCACCGGACCGTTTCCCGGAGTTTTCCCACCTGGTCTCGACGGCCGTGTCGTGGAGCCATGGCGATTCGGGGTCGACGGGTTCCTCGCGGTCCTCCCACCACCAGGTGCTGAGCTCCTGGTGCACGTCGCCCAGGGCTCGCATCGTCTCACCGATGCGGGCGGCCACTTGCTCCGCGCTCTCCTCGCGGGCACCCCAGTAAGCCCCGAGGTGGAGGGCGCCGGATGATGGCGCAGTCACGTTGGCAGGGCCCCCTCAGGGTTTGTGGACAACGTCGATCGGGATGCCCTTTTCATCGAACAGATCTCGGTACGTCTGATAGGTCTTCCTGTCCGTGACAACGTAGCGGACCGGTTCGTCTCCCGCTGCTCCGAGAGCCTCCTGGGCCTTGGTGATCTCCTTCTTCTCCATGAACTCGTAGAACCTGCCGTCCGCCCTGATCAGGCTCGAATAATTCGCCTTCGCGTCGATCAGGTGCCCGTCCTCGAAGTTGTCCCACCGCTTGCCCCCGTACTCGTACGACCACGGCCACTTCACCCCCGTCGCCTTCATCCTGCGCCTCCGCCGTCTCGACCGACATCGACTCCCTCGTCTTGTCCGACCACCTCCCCGGCCCGCGGTCCGGCGGTGGCGGGCGGTGCGGGCGCTGGCCCTCGGGGGTGTTCTGGATCCAGGTCTTCGCGTACAGCCGGCCCTCGTCCAGGGACCTCGCCCCGTACGTGCCGAACGCGTAGCTCCCCGAGTACGCCGACACCGCCGCCCGGTCCCCCGCCAGGGCCCAGGCCGCGCCCGGGCCGCCGGGCGTCCGCATGCCCACCATCATCAAGGTGAGTTCCGCCCCGATATCGGTGGCGCCGTCGAGGGTCTGCGCCGTGATCCCCGCCGCGGTCTCCAGCGTGCCGTCCAGGATCCCCTTGACCTGGTCGCGGTAGTGCAGCGCCGTCTCCCACCAGGCCGGGTCCCGCCCGCCCGGCATGGTGTCGGGCGGCCGGACGTCCCCGCGGACGGCCCGGATCAGGTAGTCCTTCAGGGCGCCGCGCAGTTCTTCAAGGAACGTCGCCAGTAGGCCCTCGAAGTCGGTCTTCGCATCCTGGGCCGCCCTGTAATGCCGGGAGAGCCGGTCGGCAGCCTCCTCCGCCGACTCCTGCTGCCGGCCGCGCTCCCGTAAGTCCCACGGGTCCGCGCGCCCACCGCGGCGCTCCAGCGTCTTCTTCTGCTCGTCGTACTCCGCGACCTGCTGCATCGCGGCCGACATCCGCCCCGTTTCCATCCGGGCCTTCTCAAGTGCCTCGTCGGCCCGCTCCTGGATCGGCCGTACCGCCCTGATGAAGACGTCGAGCGCTTCTCCGGCAACCCGGTAGCCCCCGCCCTCGCGCTCCAACTGCCCGTGCATGAAGGCCAGCCGGCCCAGGAGCGCCTTCTTCCAGTCACCCGCCAGGCCGGCTTCTTCCACCCGCACGATCAGGCTGTAGGTGCGGTTCGAGGCGCGCCAGGCGTCGTCTTCGCGCTGGGTGCAGAACTTCCTGAACTTCCGCAGGGTCTCCAGCTCGACCGGTACCGGGTCTCCCGGCAGGCCCACCACGGTCCAGCCGGTCGGCCTGTCTCCCACGTGCGCCCTCCGCTCCCCCCGCCGTGTTGCCGAAAGCCCGTCCGCGACCGAACACTAGGGGGAGGCACCGCGGCCGAACGAGTCGTAATCAGGGCAAGGAGGCGCCGTGGGCGACAAGTTGACGATCAGCTCGGAGCAGTTGGCGGAGGTGCGCATCGCGTTGCGCCGTACGCTGCCGCGCGACGCCTCCCGGCCGCCCGAGCCGGAGTCGGGCGCGGTCGGCGGTGAGGAGGCGTCGGACCTGCTGGGGCGGCTGATGATGCTGGGGTCGACCATCGTCGAGGGCAGGGAGCTGGCCGTCACCGAACTCGCGGACCGGCTGACCATGAGCGAGATGCAGACCTGCATCACCGACCAGGCGCTGGGCCGCGCCTTCGTCTTCACCGAGGAGTGAGCGGCGCCGCGGGCGGTCCGCTCAGCGGACGACGGTCTGGATCTCCTGCACCGTCACGTCGTACGTGGTCTCGAAGACGCCGTCCGGCAGGTCGCCGCCCGTGTCGCCCGAGCCGGTCCAGTCGACCTCCCAGGTGACCGACGCCTTCAGCCCGTACGAGCCGCCGGCCTCGCTGGAGCGCCGGTATGTGATCGCGCACGCCGGCATCGTCCCGGCGTCCCCGCGCCGGTAGGGCTCGCCGACGCTGCCGTCTTCGCCGATCCCGATGGCGGGACGCGGATGCGTGTCATCACCGAGTCCTCACTCGTCGCATGAGCCGCGCTTCCCGTTCACCCCCGCGACCTGCCACACGTCGTCGTCGCTCTTCTGCAGCGTGAGGTCGTACTGGACGACGTCTCCCGGCTTCGCGGCGGACAGCACCTTTCCCGATTCGCGCTCGACGGTCTCCACTCCGCTTTCGTCCGCGCAGTAGCGAAGCGATCCGGTGGTCCCGTTGTCGTGCACCTCGACGACCGGCGACCGGAAGCGCACTTTCCCCTCGACGGTGGCGTTCGCGTCCTTGAAGCCGTCGATCCAGTCCTGGGTGTCCGTCCAGGCACCGGTGCCCTTGACGTGGTAGGACGCCACGTACTCGGAGTCCGGGTTCGGCGGATCCTGCGTGATCGCCTCGTACGTCGCACGCTCGCTCTGCGCGCCGGAGTCCAGCACCGCCTGTTCCTCCGGGTCGTCCGGCTCCCAGTCCTTGAAGACCAGTTCCACGCTCCCCGGCAGCTCGATCTCCGGCCCCGCGTCCTCCGGCTCCGCGTCCTCCGGGCCCGCGTCCGGCTCCGTCGGCAACGCGGCCGGGCTGCTCTGCCCCGCGCCCTCGATCTTGTCGTCCGACGACGGCGAGTCGTCGCCCCCGCACGCGGTGACCAGCAGGGTCGCGGCGGCGAGCGCCGCGGGGGTGGTGGCTGAGCGGTGATGACGGACCAGGATCGACGCCAGTGACGATTCGGGTGCGTTGGGTGACGGGACGCTGCCAACGCCCGGACAGTTCCGGCACCCGGTCCCGTACCGGCGAGAACGCACGCCGAACGGCCCCTCCCGGGTGGGTGGTCGGGAGGGGCCGTGCCTAGGGGGCGGGGGGGCAGGGGACGGGCGGATCCGCGGGTCGGGCCGTCAGGCCCTCGGTCACGCCGCCACCGGCACCTCCGGGTCCGCCGCCTGCGCCGTGGCGCCGGCCGGGGTCAGGGCCAGTTCCAGGACGTGGCGGACGTCGGAGACCGGGTGGACCTCCAGCTTCTCCAGCACCTCGGCCGGGACGTCGTCCAGGTCCGGCTCGTTCCGCTTCGGGATGATCACCGTGGTGACCCCCGCCCGGTGCGCCGCCAGCAGCTTCTGCTTCACGCCGCCGATCGGCAGCACCCGGCCCGTCAGCGACACCTCACCGGTCATGGCGACGTCCGTGCGCACCTGCCGGCCGCTCAGCAGCGACGCCAGTGCCGTCGTCATCGTGATGCCCGCGCTCGGCCCGTCCTTCGGGACCGCGCCCGCCGGCACGTGCAGGTGGATGCCCCGGTCCTTCAGGTCGGCCACCGGCAGTTCCAGTTCCGCGCCGCGCGAGCGCAGGAAGGAGAGCGCGATGTGCGCCGACTCCTTCATCACGTCGCCGAGCTGACCCGTCAGGGTCAGTCCTGAGGCGCCCGACTCGGCGTCGGCCAGCGATGCCTCGATGTAGAGGACGTCGCCGCCCGCGCCCGTCACCGCCAGGCCCGTCGCCACGCCCGGGACCGCGGTGCGGCGGGACGCGGGGTCGGTGGCGGACTCCGGGGTGTGGTGCGGACGGCCGATGAGCGGGCGGAGTGCGTCGACGCCGACCGTGTACGGCAGCTTCGCGTCGCCCAGTTCGTGCTGCGCCGCGATCTTGCGGAGCAGCCGGGCGAGGGCGCGCTCCAGGTTCCGTACGCCCGCCTCGCGGGTGTACTCGCCTGCCAGCTTCCGCAGCGCGTCGTCCGCGACGGCGACCTCGCCGGCCTCCAGACCCGCGCGCTCCAACTGCCGTGGCAGCAGGTGGTCGCGGGCGATGGTGACCTTCTCGTCCTCGGTGTAGCCGTCGAGGCGGACCAGTTCCATCCGGTCCAGCAGCGCCTCGGGGATGGCTTCGAGGACGTTCGCGGTGGCCAGGAAGACGACGTCCGACAGGTCCAGTTCGACTTCCAGGTAGTGGTCGCGGAACGTGTGGTTCTGCGCCGGGTCCAGGACTTCGAGCAGGGCCGCGGCCGGGTCGCCGCGGAAGTCGGAGCCGACCTTGTCGATCTCGTCCAGCAGGACGACCGGGTTCATGGAGCCGGCCTCCTTGATGGCGCGGACGACGCGGCCGGGCAGCGCGCCAACGTACGTACGCCGGTGGCCGCGGATCTCCGCCTCGTCCCGGACGCCGCCGAGGGCGACCCGGACGAACTTGCGCCCCATGGCCCGCGCCACGGACTCGCCCAGCGACGTCTTGCCGACGCCGGGCGGGCCGACGAGTGCGAGCACGGCGCCGCCGCGCCGGCCGCCGACGAGGCCCAGGCCCCGGTCCGCGCGGCGCTTGCGCACGGCCAGGTACTCGGTGATGCGTTCCTTGACGTCCTCCAGGCCCGCGTGGTCGGCGTCCAGGATCTCCTTGGCGCCGGTGATGTCGTACGCGTCCTCCGTGCGCTCGCTCCACGGCATCTCCAGGACGGTGTCGAGCCACGTCCTGATCCAGCCGCCCTCGGGCGAGGCGTCGGAGCTGCGCTCCAGCTTGCCGACCTCCTTCAGGGCCGCTTCGCGGACCTTCTCGGGCAGGTCGGCGGCCTCGACCCGGGCGCGGTAGTCGTCGGACTCCTCGCCCTCGGGCTCGCCGTTCAGCTCGCGCAGTTCCTTGCGCACGGCCTCCAACTGGCGCCGCAGCAGGAATTCGCGCTGCTGCTTGTCGACGCCCTCCTGGACGTCCTTGGCGATGGACTCGGCGACGTCCTGCTCCGCCAGGTGCTCCTTCAGCAACTGCGTGGCGAGCTTGAGCCGGGCCACCGGGTCGGCGGTCTCCAGCAGCTCCACGCGCTGCTCGATGGTCAGGAACGGCGAGTAGCCGGAGTTGTCGGCGAGCTGGCCGACGTCGTCGATCTGCTGTACGCGGTCCACGACCTGCCAGGCGCCGCGCTTGCGCAGCCAGTCGGTCGCGACCGCCTTGTATTCCTTCGTCAGTTCCGTGACGGCGCCGGGAACGGGGTCGGGAACGGACTCCTCGATCTCCGTGCCCTCCACCCACAGCGCAGCCCCGGGCCCGGTGGTGCCGGCGCCGATACGGATCCGGGCGACGCCGCGGATCAGCGCACCGGGGTCGCCGTCGGCCAGCCGGCCGACCTGCTCGACACGGCCGAGGACGCCGGTGCCCACGTACGTGCCGTCGACCCGCGGGACGAGCAGCACCCTGGGTTTGCGTCCGCTGCCGCGCGCCGCGGCCTGGGCGGCCTCGACCGCGGCCCGCACCTCGCGGTCCGAGAGGTCGAGCGGCACGACCATGCCGGGGAGCACGACCTCGTCATCGAGCGGCAGGACGGGCAGGGCCAGCGGCGTGTCAGTGCCGGACTCAGTAGCCATTGATCTCCCCTTCGGCATGCAAGTTGAGTTACATGCGCTCAACCCGAAGGGGTCCCGGGTTGTTCCCGGCCGTCTGTTCGCTGTCAGCGATCGGGCAGGATGGGGCCATGAGCAGCGAGAACGACACGGCGGGCGCGGTGACGCTCGACCGCAGGTCCGGCCCGTACGGGGAGGTCGTGCTGCGCCGGCGCGGGGCGCACCACGAGATCATCGCGAACGGCGTCTTCCTCATGGACACCTCCGACGGCCGCTCCGAGCGGCTGCTGATCCGGGCCGCCGCCGAGGCGCTGGGCCCCGCCCCGGCGGCGCCCGCGGTGCTGATCGGCGGGCTGGGCGTGGGCTTCTCGCTCGCCGAGGCGGCGGCGGACCCGCGCTGGGGGCGGATCACGGTGGTCGAGCGCGAGCCGGCGGTCATCGAGTGGCACTCCGGCCCGGCGTCCGGGGCCCCGCCGCTCGCGCACCTCAGCGGCGGGGCTCTCGCCGACCCCCGCGTCGGACTCGTCGAGGCCGACCTCCTCGACCACCTCGCCACCGCGCCGCACCGCTACGACGCGGTCTGCCTGGACATCGACAACGGCCCCGACTGGACCGTCACCGAGGGCAACTCGGGCCTCTACGCCCCCGCCGGCCTTGCCGCCTGCCGTGACCGCCTCACCCCCGGCGGCGTCCTCGCCGTCTGGTCCGCCCGCCCCTCCCCCGGCTTCGAGGCCGCCCTGCGCACCGCCGGCTTCACGGACGTACGCACCGAGGAGATCCCCGTACGCCGCGGCGCCCCCGACGCCGTCCACCTCGCCGTCCGCCCGCCGGACGGCGAGGCGGACGGCGAGCGGGACGGCGCGTAGGGAACCCCGGGCGGGGGCTCCCCGTTCCCCGTAGCCGAGGCGTGTCACCTCCCCATACGCTGCTAGCTGAACCGGAGGGCCTACGGGGAAGAGACGGCGAGGGCCACGAACACATGGCAGACAGACAAGCCCTGAACGGCCGCGCCGACCACGCGGCCGCAGTGACGCCCGGTGCCCAGCGCAGGGTGCTGGTCGTGGAGGACGACCCGACCATCGGGCAGGCGATATCGGCGCGGCTGCGCGCCGAGGGCTTCCAGGTACGTACGGCAGGGGACGGCCCGGCCGCGGTGGCGACTGCCGCGGAGTGGGCGCCCGACCTGCTCGTGCTCGACGTGATGCTGCCCGGCTTCGACGGGCTGGAGGTGTGCCGCCGGGTGCAGGCCCAGCGGCTGGTGCCGGTGCTGATGCTGACCGCGCGGGACGACGAGACGGACATGCTCGTCGGCCTCGGCGTCGGCGCCGACGACTACATGACCAAGCCCTTCTCCATGCGCGAGCTGGCGGCGCGGGTGCACGTGCTGCTGCGCCGCGTGGAGCGCGCCACGCTGGCGGCGGGCGCCGCCCGGGACGACACGCTGCGCCTGGGCGAGCTGGAGATCGACCACACCGAGCGGCGGGTACGGGTCGGCGGGGACGACGTGCATCTGACGCCGACCGAGTTCGAGCTGCTGGCGTGTCTGGCCAACCAGCCGCGGGCGGTGCTCTCCCGCGAGCAGCTCCTGGTGGAGGTCTGGGAGTGGGAGGACGCCTCGGGGACACGGACGGTCGACAGCCACATCAAGGCGCTGCGCCGCAAGATAGGCGCGGAGCGGATCCGTACGGTGCACGGCGTGGGGTACGCGCTGGAGACCCCCGTCACATGACGGTGCCGGACGGCGGTGCGGAGCCCGGCTTCTGGCGCCGGGTGTGGGAGGCGCTGCGCCCGCTGGACCCGGTGCGGTCGGTGAACGCGGCGCTGGGCGCGCTGGTCATCGGTTCTGTGGTGATCGCCACCGGGCTGGTGTGGGTGGCGATCCGCTCCTCCACCGAGGTCCGGCTGATCACGGTGTTCTCGCTCATCGCCTCGCTGCTGATCACCCAGTTCGTGGGCCAGCGGCTGACGTCGCCGCTGGTGCAGATGACCGCGGTCACCCGGGCCATGGCGCACGGCGACTACACCGCCCGGCTGGCCACCCGCCGCCGGGACGAGTTCGGCGAGCTGGCGCAGACGTTCAACCGGATGGCGGCCGACCTGCAGTCCGTCGACCGGCACCGCAAGGAGCTGGTCGCCAACGTGTCGCACGAGCTGCGCACCCCGATCGCCGCGCTGCGCGCGGTGCTGGAGAACGTGGTCGACGGCGTCTCCGAGGCCGATCCGGACACGATGCGCACCGCGCTGCGCCAGACGGAGCGGCTGGGCCGGCTGGTGGAGCAGTTGCTCGACCTGTCGCGGATCGACAGCGGGGTGGTGCCGCTGCGGCTGCGGCGGTTCGCGGTGGAGCCGTACCTCGCGGGCGTGCTGAAGGAGGCGCACTTCGGCACCGGCGCGCACGGCACGGCCGGCACGGCGGAGGGGGACGGCGACGTCCCCGGCCCGCGCGGGCGCGGCGACGTCCGGCTGCACCTGGACGTCTCGCCGCCGGAGCTGTCCGTACGGGCCGATCCCGAGCGGCTGCACCAGGTGATGGCGAACCTGATCGACAACGCCGTGAAGCACAGCCCGCCCGGCGGCCGGGTCACCGTGCGCGCCCGCGCCGGCGCGCAGCCGGACGCGCTGGAGGTGGAGGTGCTCGACGAGGGCCCCGGCATCCCCGCGGCCGAGCGGCACCGGGTCTTCGAGCGCTTCAACCGCGGCCGGGAGAACGGCGTGCTCGGCGACCACGGGGCGGACGGCGGCGGCACCGGGCTGGGGCTGGCGATCGCGCGCTGGGCGGTGGGTCTGCACGGCGGCCGGATCGGGGTGGCCGAATCACCCCGTGGCTGCCGGATCAAGCTCACCCTTCCGGGTTAACGCTCGTTCGGCACTTGACCTACACTTGACCTTGGCCGGGCGCGGTAACGGACCCGCAACGGCGGCAGAGCAGCCGGTGAACGGCCCGGTACGAGGACGGGACGCGGCGCCACCGCCTCGATGCCCCCATGCCGCACGCAGGCAAACTCTCTTTATTTCCCGCCAAATCCGGGATCCAAACCACGTTCGCATTGTGACTTACGCGACCTCCGGCGGGTGCGGCCTGCACGTACCAGCTCCAGGGGCGTAGCCTTGTTTTCCGCTGTCCATCACCTTGTGAAGCGGAAGAGGGCGGTTGCCGCCGTGTCGTCACAGTCCCCTAAGAGCAGCTCGTCGAGCGTCCGTACCGAAGAGCCCAGCCAGGGCCGGGACCCTGCTGCCGCCTTCGGTCCCAACGAGTGGCTCGTCGACGAGATCTACCAGCAGTACCTCCAGGACCCCAACTCGGTGGACCGGGCCTGGTGGGACTTCTTCGCCGACTACAAGCCGGGCACCGCCGGCGGGAACCAGGGGGCGGCGACGCAGACGGCGCAGCCCCCGTCCGCCGCGCCCCCGGCCCAGGCGGCCCCCGCCCAGGCGGCGGCTCCGGCAGCCGCTCCGGCCCAGGCCCCCGCCGCGCCGCCGCAGCAGGCCCCCGCGCCCGCCGCGCCGCCGGCCGTCGACGGCCGGCCCGTGGCCCAGCCGCCGGCCAGGCCCGCGGCCGCCGCGCCCGCCCCGCCGGCGGCGAAGCCCACCGAGAAGCCCGCGGCCAAGCCGGCCGCGAAGCCCGCCGCCGCGGCGCCCGCGGCCGGGGGCCCCGAGCTGGTCACCCTCCGGGGCCCCGCCGCCGCCGTCGCCAAGAACATGAACGCCTCGCTGGAGCTGCCGACGGCCACCTCCGTCCGCGCGGTCCCGGTGAAGCTCCTCTTCGACAACCGCATCGTCATCAACAACCACCTGAAGCGCGCCCGCGGCGGGAAGGTCTCCTTCACGCACCTCATCGGGTACGCGATGGTCCAGGCGATGAAGCTGATGCCGTCGATGAACCACTCCTTCGCGGAGAAGGACGGCAAGCCCACCCTGGTCAAGCCCGAGCACGTCAACCTCGGCCTGGCCATCGACCTGGTGAAGCCCAACGGCGACCGCCAGCTCGTCGTCGCGGCCATCAGGCAGGCCGAGACGCTCAACTTCTTCGAGTTCTGGCAGGCGTACGAGGACATCGTCCGCCGCGCCCGGTCCAACAAGCTCACCATGGACGACTTCACCGGGGTGACGTGCTCGCTCACCAACCCCGGCGGCATCGGCACCGTGCACTCCGTGCCCCGGCTGATGCCCGGCCAGTCCATGATCCTCGGCGTCGGCGCGATGGACTACCCCGCCGAGTTCCAGGGCACCTCCCAGGACACCCTGAACAAGCTGGGCGTCTCCAAGGTCATGACGCTCACCTCGACGTACGACCACCGCGTCATCCAGGGCGCCGCCTCCGGCGAGTTCCTGCGGATCATGAACCAGTTGCTGCTGGGCGAGAACGACTTCTACGACGAGGTCTTCAAGTCCCTGCGCATCCCCTACGAGCCGGTCCGCTGGCTCCGCGACATCGACGCCAGCCACGACGACGACGTCACCAAGGCCGCCCGGGTCTTCGACCTGATCCACTCCTACCGGGTCCGCGGCCACGTCATGGCCGACACCGACCCGCTGGAGTACAAGCAGCGCAAGCACCCCGACCTCGACGTCACCGAGCACGGCCTGACGCTCTGGGACCTGGAGCGGGAGTTCGCCGTCGGCGGCTTCGCCGGCAAGTCGATGATGAAGCTGCGCGACATCCTCGGCGTACTGCGGGACTCGTACTGCCGCACCACCGGCATCGAGTACATGCACATCCAGGATCCGAAGGAGCGCAAGTGGATCCAGGAGCGCGTGGAGCGCCCGCATGACACCCCGGAGCGCGAGGAGCAACTGCGCATCCTGCGCCGGCTGAACGCCGCGGAGGCGTTCGAGACGTTCCTGCAGACGAAGTACGTCGGCCAGAAGCGCTTCTCGCTGGAGGGCGGCGAGTCCGTCATCCCGCTGCTGGACGCGGTCATCGACGCCGCCGCCGAGTCCCGCCTCGACGAGGTCGTCATCGGCATGGCGCACCGCGGCCGGCTCAACGTGCTGGCGAACATCGTCGGCAAGTCGTACGCGCAGATCTTCCGCGAGTTCGAGGGCAACCTCGACCCGAAGTCGATGCACGGCTCCGGCGACGTGAAGTACCACCTGGGCACGGAGGGCACCTTCACCGGCCTGGACGGCGAGCAGATCAAGGTCTCGCTCACCGCCAACCCCTCCCATCTGGAGGCCGTCGACCCGGTGCTGGAAGGCGTGGTCCGCGCCAAGCAGGACATCATCGGCAAGGGCGGCACGGACTTCACCGTGCTGCCGCTGGCGCTGCACGGCGACGCCGCGTTCGCCGGCCAGGGCGTGGTGGCCGAGACCCTCAACATGTCGCAGTTGCGCGGCTACCGCTGCGGCGGCACCGTGCACGTCGTCATCAACAACCAGGTCGGCTTCACCGCCCCGCCGGAGTCCGCGCGTTCCTCGATGTACGCCACGGACGTGGCCCGCATGATCGAGGCGCCGATCTTCCACGTCAACGGCGACGACCCCGAGGCCGTCGTGCGCGTCGCACGGCTGGCCTTCGAGTACCGCCAGGCGTTCAACAAGGACGTGGTCATCGACCTCATCTGCTACCGCCGCCGCGGGCACAACGAGGGCGACAACCCGCAGTTCACCAACCCGCAGATGGTCGAGCTGATCGACAAGAAGCGCTCGGTGCGCAAGCTCTACACCGAGTCGCTCATCGGCCGCGGCGACATCACCATGGAAGAGGCCGAGCAGGCGCTGCAGGACTTCCAGGGCCAGTTGGAGAAGGTCTTCACCGAGGTACGGGACGCCACCGAGACGCCCGCGCCGGCCGAGGTGCCGCCGCACGCGCTGCCCGGCTTCCCGGTCGCCGTGGAGACGGCCGTCTCCGAGGAGGTCGTCAAGCGGATCGCCGACTCCCAGGTCAGCCTGCCCGACCAGGTCTCCGTGCACCCGCGGCTGCTGCCCCAGTTGCAGCGCCGGGTGTCGATGGTCGAGGACGACACGATCGACTGGGGCACGGGCGAGACGCTGGCGTTCGGCTCGCTGCTGATGGAGGGCACCCCGGTCCGGCTCGCCGGCCAGGACTCCCGCCGCGGCACGTTCGGCCACCGGCACGCGGTGCTCGTCGACCAGAAGACCGGCGAGGACTACACCCCGCTGAACTACCTCGCCCCCGACCAGGCCCGCTACAACGTCTACGACTCGCTGCTCAGCGAGTACGCGGCGATGGGCTTCGAGTACGGCTACTCGCTGGCCCGCCCGGACTCCCTGGTGCTCTGGGAGGCGCAGTTCGGCGACTTCGTCAACGGCGCGCAGACCGTCGTCGACGAGTTCATCTCCTCCGCCGAGCAGAAGTGGGGCCAGTCCTCCGGCGTCGTGCTGCTGCTGCCGCACGGCTACGAGGGCCAGGGCCCGGACCACTCCTCGGCCCGTATCGAGCGGTTCCTGCAGCTCTCCGCGCAGAACAACATGACCGTCGCGATGCCCACCCTGCCGTCGAACTACTTCCACCTGCTGCGCTGGCAGGTCCACAACCCGCACCACAAGCCGCTCGTGGTCTTCACCCCGAAGTCCATGCTGCGGATGAAGGCGGCGGCGTCGCGGACGGACGAGTTCACCTCGGGCGGCTTCCGGCCGGTCATCGGCGACGACTCGGTCGAGCCGGCGGCGGTCCGCAAGGTCGTCTTCTGCTCCGGCAAGGTCTACTACGACCTCGACGCCGAGCGGCAGAAGCGCGGCGCGCAGGACACCGCGATCATCCGGCTGGAGCGGCTGTACCCGCTGCCCGGCGCGGAGATCCAGGCGGAGCTGGCGCGCTACAGCGGCGCTTCGACGTTCGTCTGGGCCCAGGAGGAGCCGGCCAACCAGGGCGCGTGGCCGTTCATCGCGCTCAACCTGGTCGACCACCTGGACCTGATCATCGGCTCCGGTCCGGTGCCGAACGCCGACCGGCTGCGCCGGGTCTCGCGCCCGTCGTCGTCCTCGCCGGCGGTCGGCTCGGCCAAGCGCCACCAGGCGGAGCACGCCCAGTTGATGGCCGAGGTCTTCGACCTCTGAGTCCCCGCGGTGGTACGGACCGGGCACCCGGTCCGTACCACCGCGCAGAAGGGGCCCCGCGCACTGCGCGGGGCCCCTTCTCGGCTGCGGAGGATCCGAGGGTCTGCCGACCCTATGTGGGCTGCGGCTCGAAGTCCCAGTACGGGCGCTCCCGGCGGCGCGACGCCAGGGTGTGCGGGTGGTCGGCGCCCAGCGTCTCGCTGAGGTTCTGCATCGCCTCCCGCTCCACCTTCTTCGCCTCCTGCGAGCGGCGCAGCGACCGCAGGTCGTCCGCCAGCGCCATCATCGCCGACAGCGCCATGGGGTGCCGGGCGCCGAGGACTTCCTTGACGGTGTCGGCCGTCTGCCGGCTCAGCTCCTCGGCGTGGTCGGGGGCGTCCAGCCGGTTGCGGGCGGCGGCCGCGTTCAGCGCACAGCCCAGCGTCCACGGGTGCGCGGGCCCGACGGCGGCGGTCATCCGGGTGAGCGCCAGCTCGGCGATCTCGGATGCCTCCTGCCAGTCCCCGGTGGGCCACAGGGCCAGTCCGAGGTTGCCGAGGGTGCCGGCGGTGTACGGGTGGTGCTCGCCGAGCATCGCCTCGTACCGCCGGTTGACGGACTCGGCCAGCTCCCGGGCCCGGCGCAGGTCGCGGTGCTCGCGCAGGAAGGTGGCGTAGTCGGCCTCCACCATCAGGGTCTCGGGGTGCCTTGGGCCCTGGACCTGGGTGAAGCGCTGGACCACGGACTCCATGGCGCGGTCGGCCTCGGCGAGCTTGCCGAGCCGGCGCATGCACAGCGCGAGGTTGTGCTCGGCGCGCAGCGTCTGCGGGTTGTGCTCGCCCATGATCTGGCGGTGCAGCGCGGCGTTGCGCTGCTGCCGGGAGTGGGCCTCGTCGTAGTGGCCGAGGAGGCGGAGCATCCAGGCGTAGCGGGTACCGGTGGCCATCGTCTGGTGGTGGCGCGTGCGGAGCCGCCGCTCCCGCTCGACCAGCAGGACCCGGTAGATCTCCAGCGCGTCCTCGTACCGGCCGAGCAGTGCGAGGGCGGACGCGAGGTTGCTGCGCAGCGCCATGGTGCGCGGATGGTCGGCGCCGAGGAGACCGGCGTACTTCTGCCGGACGTCGTCGAAGAACCCCCGCGCCGTCTGGTACTCGCCGAGGCCCAGCAGTGCGCCGCTCAGGCCGTTTCTGGCCGCCAGCAGGTCGGGGTCCTCCTCGTCGCGCACCGGGCTCAGCACGTCCACCAGCCGCCGGCCGACGGCCTCGGACTCGCGGTAGCGCCCGAGGTTGCGCAGCGCCTCGGCGTGCGAGTGCACGAGCGTGATCATCGAGCGGTGCGTGGGTTCGAGCCGGATCGTCCACGGGGCGAGCGTCAGCTCGCACATCCTCAGGGCGGCGCGGTACTCGCCGCGCTGGAGCAGGTAGTTGATGCAGTGCAGGACGAGTTCCTGCACCGCGGGGTCGGCGCTCTCCAGCGCACCGGCCGGCTCCAGATGCGGCAGCAGCTCGGCATACCTCGCCCATTCCCGCGTGTCCGTGGGACGGCGGGGGTCTGCTGCCGCCAGGATCCGGCACGCGGTCGCCGACATCGCCTCCCGCTCGTCCTCCGGGAGGTCACTCCGCAGGAAGCGGTGGTAGAGACGGTGCATTTGAACCTTTTCGACCTCGGTCTCCGGCGAAGGGTCGGTGAGGTAGTCGATCGTCACCGCGGTGGACTCCGACAGCCGGCGCAGGGCGGAGTGCCAACTGATGGGATCGTTGGCCAGCTCCGCCAGATGCGGCGGCAACTGGTCGCTGCGCTCGACGATGCGGGACACCGGAATGCTGTCCGGGGAGAAGAACGCGAGGAGGTTGAGCATCGCCGCCGCCGCGGGCGTCTTCTCGCGCATCCCGTTCAGCGTTATCGACCAGCTCGTCAGGAAGCCCATGGGGTAGTCGGAGCCGATGCTGATGCCGACCTTGCCGGGTTCCTTCTCGCGCAGCAGCTCGATGTAGTCGGCCGGCGCCATCGTGCTGGAGTCGAGCCACGCCGCGGTCTGGCTCAGCACCAGCGGCAGGTCCTGGACGGCCTCGGCCAGTCCGTCCGCCTCGGTCTCGGTCAGCCGGGGAGCGCGGCGGCGCGCGAAGGCGGTGCTCTCCGCCCGGGTGAAGTGCGGGACCTCGATCTGCTCGGCGCCGCCGCTGACGGCCCAGTCCCGGGTACGGGTCGTGATGAGCACGTGCCCGTCGCCCTCGGGGATGATGTCGTCGATCAGCTCCATCTCGTCGGCGCTGTCGAAGACCACCAGCCAGCGGCGGTACGGGCGGCCGGAGCGCAGCGCCTCGCGGACCCGGCGGAGCCGGTCGCCGATGTTGCTGCCGACCGGGAGGTTCAGCCGTACGGAGAGGTCGGCGAGCTGCTCGCGGGCCGTCATGCGGTAGCTGGCGTTGACGAACCAGACGACGTCGTAGTCGTTGCCGAACCGGTGGGTGTACTCGACGGCGATCTGGCTCTTGCCGACGCCGGAGATGCCGGACAGCGCGATCCTGGCGCCCTGGCCGGCGGCGGACAACGTGCCGTGGAGCTGCTCCAGGATGTCGTCGCGGCCGGTGAAGCGGTAGTTGCGGCGGGGGGTGTTGAAGACCACGGGCGGGTCGTTGGGGAACCGCGGGGCCCGCTCCGGCTCGCGGTCCGGGCGCACCGGGGTGTCCGGGTCGATGCCGAGCCGGGTCAGGACGCGGCGCCGGGCTTCGACGGTGCCGAGGTCGCGGAGGTCCACGGGCGCCAGGGCCGCCGCCGCGACCGGCATGTCGGTGGCCACGCTGGCGGCGGCGAACCGCTGCCCGTGCTGCGGAATGATCGTCCGCAGGGCTTCGTTCCACTCGTCCGTCTCGCGCGGGCCGAGGCCGAAGAACCAGTCGTCGAGCACCAGCAGGATGCGGTCGGGCGCCTCCAATAACCCCGAGAGCTCGTCGACGAGCGGCCGGCCGGGCGCGGGGCTCCAGCGCAGCATCGAGGTGGGGTGTCCGAGCAGCTCAAGCTGATAGGCGATCCAGGCCGCCCAGGGGCGGTTGAACCCCGCGTAACTGATGCTGATGGGCTTGGCCATACGACCGTCTCCCTCCGGTGCCGAGGCAGGCCGTCCTCGTGGCACAGTACCCCATCTGGTGGCCCGTCAGCTCACGCACGGCGGACCCGCCGTCACCTTCCGCTGTCCCGCGACCGCGGCCGAAAGACGGTGGGCGACGTGCCTGATGAGCTGCTCCAGATCGGCGCAGTACACGGAGGGGTTGCGGAACCCCTCGCCGGCCCGGAACCGGTGCGCGTAGTTGCCGCCGCCGCACACCCCGACGACCGCGCAGCTTCGGCACTGCGCGGACAGCGCCCGCAGGCCGAGTTGCCGCGCGGCGATGCCCGGGTGGTTGAGCGCCTCGTCGAAGGAGTTGCGGAAGACGTCGAGACCGGTGCCGGCCGCGTCCTCGTATACGGACTTGAGCGAGTCGATCTGCTCGATGGCGCCGTCGGTCTCCACCACGAGCGCCGTGACCGGCGAGAGGCCCACGGCCTCGGTGGCGCTCGGCCGGCCCAGGAGCAGCCCGAGGATCTCGGTGAACAGCCGCACCCGCGGCGACGGCCTGGGCAGGTCCCACCACAGGTCGAAGACCTCGCAGAGCCAGTCGCCGTACGGGGTGGGGCCGCGGCCCGGCACCGGGGCGGGCGGCGCCGACCAGTTGGCGTGCGGCAGCAGGAAGTCGATGACCGGCGGCTCCAGGGCGCACAGCGAGTCCAGCACGGCGGCCGGCGAGGCGGTGACGTCGACCGTGCACAGGATGCCGCCGTAGCTCTCCGGATGCCGGCGCAGGAGCCGGGCCGCGCGCTCCAGGGCGGGCCAGGCGGGACGCCCGGCGTGGTCGACCCGGCGGCTGTTCAGCCCCGGCGTGCCGCCGTCCGCGCTCAGCCCGACCCGGATGTCACCGGCGGCGAGCGTCTCCAGCGCGGACTCGGTGAGCAGCGTGCCGTTGGTCTGCACGCCGGCGACGACGGCGCAGTCGGCCGGCAGGGCCGCGCGCACCACCGCCGTCTGCCGGACCAGCGAGGCCGCGCCGGCGAGCAGCGGTTCGCCGCCGTGCAGTTCGACGCGGATCCGGTTCAGCCGGTGGAGACGTACGTGCTCCGCGATGCGCTGGGCGGTGCGGCGGGTGGTCGCCTCCGGCATCCGGGCGGGCCGGCCGCGCCAGCCGCTGTCGGCGCCGTGGTAGACGTAGCAGTAGGTGCAGGAGAGGTTGCACCGGCTGTGCACCTTGAGGATGAACTGCCGGAACGGCACCGCCGCGACCCCGGCGGCGCGCAGCCGGCCGATGTCCAGCAGCCGACCGGGCCAGGGCGCCTCCTCCGCGCCCGTATCTCCGTAGTCCATGCGGCTCCCCGGCTCCCCCGAGTCCGGGCGGTGACGAACCACCGCCCCTGGATGCATGGCGCACAAGTCACACAGGTGAAACCAAACGGAAGCCCAACTGACTGCTTCTGTACGGAATCTGCCGCAATCCGACCACCCGGCTTCGTCGGCGGGCTTTGAGGTGGCGTCGGCCGGAGTGTGCGCCGTGATGTCGCCGGCGGGTCAATTGCCGCCGGATACGGCCTGGCCGGCGTCCGGCGGGCCGTTCTCGAAGTAGGCCCCGGCATCGTTGTCGGACGGCCAGTTGCGGAGCAGGTGGGCGACGGCTCCCGCGAGTACCGGCGGCTCGCCGCGGGCGGCCACCGCATACACGTCGACGTCGCTGAAGTCGGGCAGACGGACGGCCGCGCCCGCGGCTGACGGTGTCCCGTCCGGCTTCGCCGACAGGGGGTTCTCCACGCTGTAACTCCTCCGGAAGGGTGTGAGAGTCCTTCCCCGAACAGTCGTGCAGCAAAACGGCGGCGGGTCAGTCGCCGGCTTCGAGGGTACGGATCTGCTCCCGGGTCAGCAGCGCCCCCGCGCTCTCCGTCTGCTCCGCCCGGCTCCACTGCTCCCAGGCGTCCCGGTACGCCCTGAGCGCCACCGCGCGCCCCGCCGTCGGCTCCAGCATCTGCCCGCGCCTGTGGTGCGCCCGGGCGGCTTCCGCCGCGTCGCCCGCCTCCTCGGCCAGGAGCGCCGCGCGCCGGTAGCAGTCCGCCGCCCGCTCCTGCCGCTGCCGGAACTCGGTCCTTATGTCGAGCAGGAGTTGCACGTCACCCAGCTCCAGCCACGCCTGCGCGCGCACCCGCGCCGGTGCGTCGTCCTCCCGCGCGGCCCGGTCGAGCACCCACTCCGCCTCGTACAGGTCGGTGCGGGTGCCGGACGCCTCGTAGCGCAGCCGCAGCGCCCGGCCGAAGAGCAACTGCCGCCGCGGCAGGTCCGGATGGCGCTGCGGCGTCTCCGCCAGCACCTCGCGCAGCACCGGCACCGCCCGGCCGCGCAGCCCGGCGTCGTCCGGGGCCAGCCGGCCGCGGCGCAGCAGCAGCTCGCCGTGCTCGGTGAGCACCTCGCCGTAGAGCGCCGCCCCGGGCGGCAGCAGCGCCAGCGCGTCCGTCAGCCAGCCGTCGGCCTCGACCAGCAGCTCGGCGGCGCCGCCGCGGGTGAACTCCGCGATCCGCACCTGGGCCTTGCGGCGCAGGCTCTCGGCCTGGAGCCGGTAGTCGTCGAGCGCGGCGGCCAGCCGCCCGGCGCGGTCGAGCGCGGCCAGCGCGCGGGCGGCGCCCGCGTCGCCGGCGGCGGTGGTGTTGGCCTCCGCCAGGTCGAGCAGCGCCTCGCACTCCTGGCGCCGCAGCTCCGGGCCGCCCTCCATGCGCAGCAGGTCGACGCCGGTACGCAGGTCGGCCGCGGCGCGCAGCCCGTACGCCCGGATCTCGTCCACCGTGTGCTCCGCCTGGGCGCGGCCCAGGGTGACCCGGCCGCGGGCGAGGAACAGCCGTGCGGGCACCAGCTCTTCGTCCGGCCAGCCGGCCAGCAGCTCGTCTATCGTCTCCTCGGCCTCGTGCAGCGCCGCGCCGTCGCCGGTCAGGGAGTGCAGCCGGCGCAGCACCTCGGCGAGCAGGCCGCCGCGCTCGCGCCGGGCGGCGTGCGTGGTGGCCAGGGTGCGGCTGTCGCGCAGTTGGGCGGCGGAGGCGCGGAGCGCGGCGACGGCCTGCTCGTGCTCGCCGTCGGCCACGCGCTCGCGGGCCACCTCCCACATCACCTCGGCGTACGTGAGCCGTTCGCGCAGCGGCGGCGCCCCGGCCGGCGCTCCCGAGCCGTCCGCGGCCAGGGCGCTGCGGGCCCACTGCTCGGCCTCCGCCAGCGCGTCCGGCTCGCGCAGCCGCTGCCAGTGCAGCAGCAGCGCCCGGGCCAGGAGCCCCTGCTGCGCGGTGTCCCGCTCCTCGACGACGGTGCGGCGCAGGGCCCGTACGGCGTCCAGCAGGTCGCGGACGCTGCGGGTGTCCTCGTACTGCCGCAGCAGCTCCGCGCCGCCCGCCGCGGCAGGACCGCGGTAGGCGGGCTGGAAGGCGCGCAGCACCTGCTCGGAGACGCGCGCGAACTGGTCGGGGACCTTGGCGCCGCCGAGGTCGGGCTCGCGGTCCTCGCCGGAGAGGTACGCGACCGCGACGGCGGGGAAGTTGCGCGCGCCCTGCCCGAAGGTCCGCTCGATGTAGAGCGAGCAGTGCTTGAGCACGAGCGCCGCCTCGCCGTGGCTGAGCCGGCGCAGCAGCAGCTCGCGCACGCCGGGGCGGAAGTCGAACCACGGGTCGTCGCCCACCGGTTCGCGCGCCGGCTCACGCCCGGCTCCGCGCGCCGGGTCGCGCGCCACGACCAGCTCGCTGAGCAGGATCTCGGCGGTCTCCGCGGGCCCGGTGTCGGGGAACAGCGCGCGCTGCACCAGCCGGATGACGGGCAGCACGAGCGGCACGGCGGCCAGGTGGATGGCCAGCAGCCGGGCCGCGGGCGAGGCCGTCGCGTCGAACGCGGCGAGCGTGGCCGCCGGGTCGGGCCGGACGTCCGCGGGGCGGGCCGCCGCGGCCGGGGCGGGGGCGTGGTCACGGCGCACCCAGCCGGCGGCGCCGGGCAGCGACAGCCCCTCGCCGGCGGCCAGCAGCCGGGCCCAGGTGCCGACGGCGGCGGGCTCGGGCGCGAGCACGGGCAGCGCGCGGGCCCCGGGCGGGGGCACGTCGCCGCGGGTGCCGGGGCGGAACTCCAGCGTCGGG
The DNA here is from genome assembly GCF_002847285.1 of Streptomyces sp. CMB-StM0423. Taxonomy (NCBI): domain Bacteria; kingdom Bacillati; phylum Actinomycetota; class Actinomycetes; order Kitasatosporales; family Streptomycetaceae; genus Streptomyces; species Streptomyces sp. CMB-StM0423. Next base: position 2,573,858 of record NZ_CP025407.1, read on the forward strand.
TACGGGCCTGGATGCCGGACGAGCAGCCCGGGCAGCGCGGCGAACGGCATCTCGCGCCACCGCCGGTGCGGCAGCGGCTGGACGACGGCGACGGGGGCGGTGCCGAGCCAGCCGTGCAGCATCCGCTGCATCCGGCCGTCGTGCCACATCGGTCCCGCGCAGTCGCTGAGCACGAGCGTCAGCCGGCGCCCGCCGGGGTCGTGCAACTGGCCGGCGTCCTGGAGCATCGACGGCCGGCCCGGCTCGCCGGTGCAGCCGACGCCGCCGTCCGGCAGCGGGTGCAGGCGGTGCACGGTGACGTCACGGAACGCACCGGAGCGCTCGGCGACCGTACGCAGGTCCTCCAGCAGCCGGCCCCATACCTCCATGGCGGGCGAGGCGTCCATGAGCAGTTGGAGCGTGGCGCGCCGCCGGGGCGTGCGCAGCACGGGGATGACCAGGTCGGCCCGCGCGCTCAGCTCCGCGGTCTCCTCCTCGTCCAGCTCCCCCGGCGCCACGGCCGCGACCCGCGGCTGGTAGCGCCGCAGCGGGCGCAGCGCGTGCTGCAGGGGCACCAGGGCGGGCAGCGCCGCGGGCTCCGGCACGCCGACACGGCCGACCTGCCGGTACGCGGGGGAGTCCACGGCGTCCGGCACCGGCGTACGCGGCAAGAGTCCCGGGCCCGCCGCGAGCCCCACGCGCCGCTCGGGCGCCGCGTGCGCCCCCGCGCCGGTCTCGTCGGCGCCGTCGTCCCTGCCCTCGACGGGCGCGGAATCGGGGCCTTCGGAAGCGTCGGCGGCTTCGGGAAAAGTGGCTGGTTTCATGCGGTTCGCCGGCCCCGGCGCATCGGCGCGCGATGCGGCGCCGTCCGCCGCCTCCGCGCTGCGCGCCAGCTCCTCCGCGAACCACAGGACGTCGGCGAGGCCGCGGGCGTCCGGCGGCAGCCCGGCCGCCAGGAGCCGGCCCACCAGCTCCTCGGCCTTCTCCTGCCCGCCCGCAGCAGCCCCGCGCCCGGCCATCGTGCTCACCGCGGCCTGTTGATGGGCCGCATCAGCTCCTCGGTCACGCGCCGGGCGGAGCCGTCCGCCTGGTCCCAATCGGCCTGCCGGGTCAGCTCGATGGCGTTGAGCAGTTGATCCACGGCCCGTACGTCGCCGGGGCCCGCGGCCAGGAAGCGGTCGATCAGCTCCGTGAACCGCTCGTCGTCACCCTCGGGGAAGTGCGCCCGGACCATCCCCGTCAGCCGCGCCCGGTCCGGCACCGGCAGTTGCAGTTCGATGCAGCGGCGGCGCAGCGGCGCCGGGAACTCGCGCTCGCCGTTGCTGGTGAGCACGATGAACGGGAAGGCGCCGCAGCGCACCCGGCCGCCGCGCACGGGCACTTTCGTACCGTCGTCGCTGAGCACCTCGACCACCGGCGCGCGGTCGGCGATCCGCTCCAGCTCGGGGATCGTGAACTCGCCCTCCTCCAGCACGTGGAGGAGGTCGTTCGGCAGGTCGATGTCGCTCTTGTCCAGCTCGTCGACGAGCAGCACGCGCGGGCGCGCGGAGGGCAGCAGCGCGGTGCCCAGCGGCCCGAGGCGGATGTAGCGCCCGATGCCGCCGCCGGGCTCCTCGGCGGCGCCGGCGGATTCGGCGGATTCGGCTTGGCGTGCGGCGCGGTTGAGCTGGGCGTCCTGGAGGCGGCCGATGGCGTCGTAGGCGTACAGGCCGTCGCGCAGGGTGCTGCGGCTGACGATGGGCCAGGTCAGGACCCGGCCGAGGCCCAGCTCGTACGCCACGGAATGCGCGAGCGTGCTCTTGCCGCTGCCCGCCTGCCCGGTGACGAGCAGCGGGCGGCGCAGATACAGCGCGGCGTTGACCATCTCGCACTCGCGGGTGCTGGGCCGGTGGTGGCTGGCCTCGCGGCGCCGCTGGCCGAGCCTGCGCTCGGAGGAGGGCTCCAGCGCGGCCGGCGGAGGCACCGGTGGACCGCCGTCGAATTCTCGCCAGGGAGGCGGCGCCGGCAGTCTCTCCATGCCGTCGTGGGGGGCGCCGGTGCCTCGGTAGATGAGCCACTCGCTCACGTCGTAACCCCTTTGTCGCCGACCGGGCAGCGGGCTTGCCCCACTGTCTGCCCGGGGACGGACGAGGGCAACCCTCACGGGGGTAAGAGGCTAGCCGGGCGCGCTGACGCCGGGTGCCGAATCGGCCAATCCGCGTGGTGGCGGGCCGGTTTTGTCCAACTGCGCAGTGGGGGCACGAGGTTCGCGTAGGGCGCACCCGGACGCCCGCGCACCGTTCACCCGTTCACCGCCCCGCTCACCCATTCACCACCACCCGTACGCCGTTCACGCCCCCTGGGGCAGGGCGCACCGGGGTGATGATCCGGGCCCGCGTACGTCGCCACACGCGCCACACCGGTCACGACAGCACCCAACGGGCCCCGATCACGTCATCCGTGTACCGCGCCAACTCGCCCGTATCGCTCGCCAAGCCCCTCGACTCCCCCTCCGCCGCCGCTCAACCACCCGCGCCGATCGTGTCGTCCGCGTCGTCGTAGAAGAGGATCACGTCCGCCGCGCACCCGCGGCCGGCCTCCAGTGCCTCCCGGCGCACCTCGTGCAGCCGCCCCGGCAGATCGCGCATGACCGTTCCTGCACCGTCCGCCAGCAGCGCCGCCAGCTCCGCGTGGTACGCCGCGCACTCCTCGCCGCACTCCTCGCCCCGATGGCCCCCCGCGCGCCACAGCGCGACCGCCGTGCCCTCGTCGAGCAACTGCCCCACGACCGCCGCCCGCCCGCTGCCGTCGCCCAGCGCGTGGCAGAACACCGGCACCCCGCCGTCGCCCGCCCCGCGCCCCCAGCCCGGCGGCGCGGCCCGTACCAGCCGCTGCCGCGGCGCGCGGCTCATCCGCCGCCACCGGTCGCGCCACAGCGGCTCCGGCTCGGGACCGGCACGCGCCGCGTCCCGGTGCACCACCGGCCGCACCGTGCCCGCCGGCGGCCGGCCCGCGGTCGCCCGGCCGGACGCCGGCAGCTCCCAGCGGTACGTGGGGTGCGCCTGCCGCTCCTCCGGCAGCGCCACCTCCAGCCGCACCCGCGTCTGCGCCTCCGCGTCGGCCCCGAGCAACTGCGGCGCCAGCGCCTGGAGCACGTGCTCCTCCGCCTCCTCGAACGAACCCCCGGCGTACGACTGGTCGAGCGCGACGTGCTCCCACTCCCCCTTGCCGTAGCCGCGCCGCACGGTCCAGTTGTACCGGGGCACGGACCCCGCGGCGGGGTCGAGGAACGGCAGCTTGTCGAACGTGACGAGGACGCTCACCGGCGCCCGCCGCACCGCGCGGATCTCCTGCCGCTGCCGCGGCGGCAGCTCGCCCGCCCGCTCCGCGACCCACGATTCGAGGGACTCGACGGCGGTACGCGCCCCCGCTTCGAGGTCCGCGGCGGCCTCGCGGGTCACCAGCTTCAGATACAGCAGCATGTCGCGCAGCGCGCGCTCCGGCGCGGCATGCCGGTGCAGCAGCCCGTGGCCGTCGCGCCAGTCGCGCAGCCGCCGGGCGCCCAGCGGGCGGCCCTGGATGTCGAGCACCTGGTGCACCAGCCGCTCGACGACCTCCGGGTCGCGCGGCGCGGGCAGGTCGGCGAGCCGCCACAGCGCGCTCAGCCGGTCGAGCGCGCCCCAGGCGCCGAACCGCGCCGGGCCCAGCGCGCGCTGCAGGTCGGTCCAGGAGGTGCGTTCGTCGTCGATGCCGTGGTGGCGGTACCAGTGCCAGGCGTCGTGCAGCCGCATCAGCTCGCGGTACGGCTCGGGGCCCAGGCCGGTCGCGCCGGGCAGCAGGTGCTCGGGCGAGAGCGCGTGGAGTTCGTCGAGGGACACGGCGGTGCCGCCGCCGGTGCCGCTGCGGTAGCGGGCCTTGACGACGCCGACGACCTCGCCGCGGCCCAGGTGCAGTACGGGCCCGCCGGAGGCGCCGCGGCGGATCGGGGTGGGGGTGCCGAGCAGGATCTGCTGCCCGTTGCGCCCGGCGAACTCGGCGCTGAGCAGCGCCGCGTCGACGTCGTCACCGCTCCCGGCGCCAGCGCGCCCGGGGGCGCTGAGGAGGACGGCCTGGTCGAGGAAGTCGTCGTAGCGGTCGCCGAGCCAGACGGGTTCGCTGCCCGCCGGGGGCCGGGCGACGGGCTGGACACCCGCCTGAACGCCTGGCTGGGCGCCCGTCTGGGCACCGGACAGGGCCGGGTACGGCAGCCCGTACCGCGCTTCGCCGCCCGGGACACCCACGCCCGCGCCTTCGGCCCCGACCGGCAACAGCCGTACCAGGGCCAGATCCGGCCCCACCTGCATCACCGCTTCGGCGAACGTCTCGTCCCGTGCTTCCGGATCGCTGCCCATCCGCGCGGCGGTGCTGTCCGGCGACGGCATGCTGTACTCCACCCGCCCCGGCACCGTACGCCCGCCCACGACCACGCCGATCAGCTCGCCCGGCGCCGTACCGCGCCGCCAGCCGTCGGGGTGGACGAAGACGTGCGCGCAGGTCAGCACCCACTCCGGCGCGACGAGGAACCCGCTGCCCCACAGCGACCCGTCCTCGGAACCGGGCGCCGCCCGGATGTCGACGGTCGCCGCGGCGGCCAGTTTGCAGAGCTGGTAACGCGCGTAGTCCGCCGCCTCGCTGCTCTCGATCGGAACCCTCATACCGGTGCAGACGCCGTGGAAGACGTGCCGGATGCACCAGATGCAGCCGTATCGGACGCGGCGGTCGATGCGGTAGGGGACTCGGCTCCTGAGGGCCCGGCCGGGCGCGAACCGGGCTGCCAGGTCAGGGTGACCGACAGTTGGGCCGTGGTGTTCGCGTCGGCGAGCAGCGCGATCGCCTTCCCCGTCCCCGCGGAGATCTCCACGCCGAACGTCACGCTCACCTCGTCCGGCGCGGCGGCCGCGGCGGCGGCCCGTACGGAGGCGGCCACTCCGCCGACGAGGGGCGTGAGCCCGGCGACCCGGGAGGTCAACCGGCTCCAGTCGGCGACGGGTTCGAGGTCGGCATCGTCGTCGGCGTCCGCGAAGTCCGCGTCGAGGCCCTCTTCGACGCCGGGGTCGACGTCCAGCCCGGCGCCCCGGCGGGCGCCCCCGGGCGCCGGCACTCCCGCCCGCGCCCCCGCCGCGACGCGCTCGTCGAGCGGCGTCGCCCGGACCCACACCTCGGTGCCGTCCGGCAGAGTCACGCGCTGCGGCAGGTTGCTGCTCATCCGGTTCCCCCGACTACGCTCGGTGCCCAATGCACCGACATTAGTCCGCGGACCGCCGCCCCGCGACGGTACCCGCGGCCGCACGCCGGTCAGCCGCCCCCGGTGAGCGATACTGAACCGGTCACTTCCCCCCGTTCCGGAGCACCCACCATGTACTTCACCGACCGCGGTATCGAGGAGCTGGAGAAGCGGCGCGGCGAGGAGGAAGTCACCTTCGAGTGGCTCGCCGAGCAGTTGCGCACGTTCGTGGACCTGAACCCGGAATTCGAGGTCCCGGTCGAGCGCCTGGCCACCTGGCTGGCCCGCCTCGACGACGAGGACGAGGAGTAGGCGCAGGAGCGGGCCGCACCGGTCACAGCCTGCCGAGCGCGATCCCGTGCCACGTCCATCCCGCTTCGAGGACAGTGGTCAGCAGCGGCTGCTTCAGTTCCGACGGATCGAAGCGGAACGTCTCGGTCGCGCCGAGCCTGCCGTCCTCACCCCGCCCGATCGTCCACTGCCGCGAAACCATGCGCATCTGCCCGCGGGAGTTACGTGCCCGGCAGCGCCACTCTCGCCGCGCCGCCCGACCAGGGCATTCCAGACTTCCGCGGCGGAGCGCGGGGGGACTCCCCCGGCGGGGTACCGAATGCGGTGCCGCCTGTCGAAAATGCCCATCAACCCACCCCGTGCACGACGGCCGTCGACGTACGTCTCCCACGCCGGGCCCTGCCCGTGAGCGGCGGCGGGGGGACCTACTGGACCATACTGAGCCCGTCAGGTGCCGTCTACCGGCGATTCAGGCGTACGCCCCGCCTTGCTCGCCCGCCTCGACGAGAGGACGACGCGAGTGGACGGCGCCCCCACACCGGACTCGCCCCGGGGCTCACGCTTGACTTCCGTGCACCGCGATATATCGTGTCTTGGCGGAGACGCGATATGTTGCGTTGGGTGTGAGCGCTCGCCAGAGCCCGAGTCAGGAGGCCGTGGATGTCGGTGCAGCTTGTGGCCGATCCCCAGACCCTCGCTTTCGAGGAGCCGGTCACGGCCCTGAAGGTGCGGATCGTCAACGGGGCCGTGCACGTCGTCGGGACCCACGACGACACCGGCCGGCCGGGCGCGGCGCGCCTGGAGGTCAGCGAGATCGAGGGCCCGCCGCTGCGCGTCTCACTGGAGAACGGCGAGCTGACGGTCGCGTACGAGGACCTGCCCTGGCGCGGCTTCCTGAAGTGGCTCGACCGCAAGGGCTGGCGCCGCCGCGTCGTCGTCTCCCTCGCCGTGCCGGCCACCGCCCGCGTCGAGGTCGGCGTCGTCGGCGCCGACGCGGTCGTCTCGGGCATCGCGGGCCGTACGGACGTACGCGGCGTCAGCGGTGGCGCCACCCTCGTCGGGCTCTCCGGCCCGGTCCGCGCGGACACGGTCTCGGGGGAGCTGGAGGCCCAGGCCCTCGAAGGCGACCTGCGCTACAACTCCGTCTCCGGCCCCCTCACCCTCATCGACGGCGCCGGCGGCAGCGTCCAGGCCGACACCGTCAGCGGCGACATGGTCATCGACCTCTCCCCCGCCGCCCGCGCCGCGGACGTCCGGGTCAACACGGTCTCCGGCGAGATCGCCGTACGGCTGCCCGAGGAGCCGGACGTCGAGGTGCACGCGAGCACGACGAGCGGCGCGGTCTCCAACGCCTTCCCGGCACTGGACGTCAGCGGCCAGTGGGGCGCGAAGTCCGTCGACGGCCGCCTGGGGGCGGGCAAGGGCTCGCTGAAGGCGACCACCGTCTCTGGCGCCCTCGCCCTGCTCCGCCGCCCGGAGGGGGTGGACGAAGAACCGGAGGACGCGCCGCCGGGCGCGGGTCCGGCCGGTCGTCCGACCGGTCCCGCCGGTCCGTCCGACAAGAAGGTGCTCTGACATGCCCCCCGTCTTCGCCCACGGCCGCCTGCGGCTCTACCTGCTCAAGCTGCTCGACGAGGCACCCCGCCACGGCTACGAGGTGATCCGCCTCCTCGAAGAGCGCTTCCAGGGCCTGTACGCCCCCTCCGCCGGCACCGTCTACCCCCGGCTCGCCAAGCTGGAGACCGAGGGCCTGGTCACGCACACCTCGGAGGGCGGCCGGAAGGTCTACGCCATCACCGAGGCCGGCCGCGCCGAACTCGCCGCCCGCCAGGCGGAGCTGGCGGAACTGGAGCTGGAGATCCGCGAGTCCGTCGCCGAACTCGCCGCCGAGATCCAGGCCGACGTCAGCGGCACGGCAAGCGACCTGCGCCGCGAGATGCGCCAGGCCGCCAAGGAGGCCCGTACGTCGGGCGGCGCGAGCGCCGGCGAGAAGGAGTCGTGGCGGCAGGCGAAGGAGGACTTCAAGCGGGCGAAGCAGGAGTTCAAGGAGCAGGCGAGGCGAGCGAAGGACGAGACGCGGCGGGCCCGGCAGGACGCGGAGCAGGCGCGCAAGCACGCGCGTGAGACGCAGGAGCGGGTGCGCACCGAGGCGGAGCGGATCGCCCGGCAGGTGCAGGAGCAGGTGCAGACGAGGGTCCGTACGGGCGACTGGCAGGGCGGCTTGATGGACGGCCTGGCGGAGCTGACGCGGGAGTTGGGCAACCTGGGCGGCTTCGGCGGCCGCGGCACGGGGGCGGGGGGCGCCGGTACGGGGCCGGAGGGCGCCGGTACGGAGGCGGGGGCGGGTACGCGGACGGACAGGGACGCTGGGACGGACGCAGGTACGGGGCCCGGCGCGGGCGGGGGCCACGGCGCCGGACCGGAGCCCGCCTCTCCGTCCGCCACGATCGCCGACGCGGCCACCGCTCCCACCCAGCCGCCCGGCGGGATGGGCCCCGCCGCGGGAACCACGGGCATGGGCGGCGTCAGGACGCCCTGGCCGTCGTACCTCAGGCCGGACCCCGCCGACACCCCGGAGTGGGCCGAGGAGGACACCCCGCAGGACGCCACCCCCGCCGAGCTGGCCCGCGAACTGGAGCGCCTGCTCGACCGGTTCCGCGACGACGTCCGCGACGCCGCCCGCGACAACGGCGTCTCGCCGGACCAGCTCCGTGAGGCCCGCCGCCACCTGTCCACGGCGGCGGCGCACCTCACGGCGCTGCTGCGCGTGGGCGGCGGCGGGAGCGGCGGAGAAGGCGGCGACGGAGGCGGCAAGGACCGCGGCGGAGGCGGCGGGAAGGACTGAACTGCGGGGCGCTGCCGACGTCTTGAAATGTACGCGGTGAGTGTGCGAAAAAGGTCTGGACCTTTGCTCGCACGATGAGAGGCGTCCCTGTGAGGCCCACCCCCACGCTCGCCGCGCTGAGCACCACCGCCGCCTGCCTCCTGGCCCTGACCGCGACCTCCTGCAGCTCGGACAGCGGCGCCGCCGCGGAACCGCCGGAGACGCCCACCGTACCGACCGGCGTGACCGTCTACACGAGCACGTCCACGTCCGTGCACGTCATGTGGAACAAGGCGGCGGAGGCGGAGAACGTCCGGCGGTACGAGGTGTATCGCAACGGCAAGAAGATCCAGAACGTACCGGCCGGGAAGCACATGATCGACATCACCGGCCTCAAGCCGTCGTCCTCGTACACCTTCTCCGTACGCGCACGGGACGCCGACGGCAAACTCTCCGGCCCCGGCCAGGCCGCCGCGGTCACGACCCCGTCGGCGGACGCCGACGACAGCAAGCCGCCCACGCGGCCGGCGAGCCTCAAGGCGCGTGCGGACGGCCCGCGTTCGGCGACGCTGACCTGGACGAGGTCGGAGGACGACAAGGAAGTCACGTCCTACGACATTTACCAGGAAGGCACCAAGATCCACAGCGTCGGCGGCACGGAGACCACCGCCGCGGTCACCACCCTCCGCCCCGACACCCACTACACCTTCACGGTCAAGGCCCGCGACGCCGCCGGCAACTCGGGCCCGGCCAGCCCGTCCGCAAGCGTCACGACGGAGGCGGAACCGGGCGGCAAGGCGGGCGCGGAGATCCCGGCGGACCTCCAGGCGACGGCCCGCAAGGACGCGGGCGCGTGGAACCTCGACCTGGTGTGGAACGCCCCGAAGGCGGGCGGGGACATCACGGAGTACGAGGTGTACGTGGACGGGAAGTTCGCCTCGAAGCTGGTCCTGGGCGAGTCGGCGCCGAAGGACACGGGGCGGATCAGCCTGCCGCTGGAGAAGAGGGGGAAGGCGACGTACGCGGTGAAGGTGCGGGCGAAGCTGCCGGACGGGAAGTGGGGCCCGTTCACGAAGGACGTGACGGTGAAGGCGGGCGGGTAGCCCTCTCATGGCCGCCCCAGGGGCTCCCGCACGCCCGCCGAAGGGTATGCGCCGGGTCTACCCGTCACACCCGCCCGAGGTATGCGCCGGGACCTTCCCTCACACCCGCCCCGGGCGTTTCCCCCGGGTCATCCCCTCACGCCCGCCCGAGGTATGCGCCGGGACCTTCCCTCACACCCGCCCCGGGCGTTCCCGCCGGGACTTTCCCTCACGCCCGCCCAAGGGTATGCGCCTGCTCTGACAGCGCGGGGGCAGTAGGGCGTTGAGCTGGTACGTCGTGTCTGTGCCGGGCGGGTACGGGGGTGCGGCGTCGGGGTGGCGGTGGTGCGTGGGGTGGGCCGGTGTACGGGGGTGTCGGTGAGGGGAGTGGCCGTGTCGTAAAGGCTCCCCCCGGGCCACCCCACTCCTGAGTGTGCGGGCCTGCGTCCGGTGTCAAGGGCGTCCCTTCCGCTTCGCTCCAGGGACGTCGCTGCGCGATGGGGCTTCGCCCCACCCCTGACACCGCACTCCGGCCCGAAAGACCGGCGGCTATGGGTGGCCCGGAGGGAGCGGGCACCCTAACACTGCACTACGGATGCCATGCCCGGAGGACGGGGGCGCCCGGCCGCCGGGCGCCGGGCCCTCCCCGAGCGCCGAGGTCCCCGGCGGACGTTGGGCGGGCTGCCGGGCGCCGGGGCCCCCGATCGCCGATGTCCCCGGCAGACGGGGGAGGTGGACGGGGACCGGAGGCGGGCCGGGCCCGATCGCCGACCCCTCCGCCGGACGGAGGGAAGAGGCCGGAGGCGGGGCGGGCCCCATCGCCGATGTCCCCGGTGGACGTGGGGCGGAAGACGGAGGCGGGCCGCCCTGATCGCGGACGTCCCCGGAAGACGGGGGCCGGGACGCCGGGAGTTGGGCCCGCCGTCATCGCGGGCGGGCGCGGCACCGGGCAGGGAGGTGCCGGGCCCGGCCGGCTCGCAGATGACCCGTCCGACGGCGGTGCCGGGGCCCCGGCGGAGGAATCTGGCCGTAACTCGCGGTAACACCCGGCAATCCGGCCCGATTCGAGCCCGGAGGGCCGACTTTCGCCCGGCTGGGCTCGCTTGCCCGCCCCCGGGCGGTGCCGGGCGGGCGGAATGCGCGCCACCGGGACGAGTTCGGGGTTCGCCCCCTTCAAAATCGGCCTAAATCGCCCGTTCGGCCCGACTTTCGCCCGCGTGCGGTCATACGGGTGGGGACCCGGGCGCCCGCAGCGGCTCGGATGGGCCTAGCCGAGACGAACTCGCGGTAACCCACCCGCCGAACCTGGCCAAAACACCCACCGGGGGTGACTTTCGCCCATCCACGTGCAGGTAGCTGCTCCTCGGCCCGGTTGCCGCCGTTCGCGGAGGTCGGGTGGAGAGATCGGAGCGTAACTCGCGGTAACAGCCTCGGATACGGGACGAATCGGGGCCGAAGGTCGAGTTTTGCACCGCGAGACGCACGCACCCCGGCCGGGTCGTGCCCGGCTACGCTCGCCCGGCGCCGCGGCTCACCCCGACGCGGCTCACCCCGACGCCGCCCCCCACAGACGCCGCCCCTTCAGCGGCGCGCTCAGCGGGTCAGGACCACCTTGCCGAACAGGTCGCCCGTCGCCATCTTCTCGAAGCCCTCCCTGGCGCGGTCCAGCGGCAGCACCGTGTCGATCACCGGGCGGACGCCCTTCGAGGCGCAGAAGTTCAGCAGGCCCGCCAGTTCCTCCTTGCTGCCCATCGTCGAGCCGACCACCTTCAGTTCCAGGAAGAAGATCCGCTGCAGTTCCACCGCCGACGGGTTCGGGCCGCTCGTCGCGCCGGAGATGACCAGGGTGCCGCCCGGGCGGAGGGACTTCACCGAGTGGGACCACGTCGCCGCGCCCACCGTTTCCAGGACCGCGTCCACCCGGTGCGGCAGGCGCGTGCCCGGGGCTACCGCGGCTTCCGCGCCCAGGTCCTCCGCCCGCTTGCGCTTCGCCTCGTCGCGGCTCGTCGCGTACATCCGCAGCCCCGCCGCCGCGCCCAGCACGATCGCCGCCGTGGCGACCCCGCCGCCCGCGCCCTGGACCAGGACGGAGTCGCCGGGGCGTACGCCCGCGTTGGTGAAGAGCATGCGGTACGCCGTCAGCCATGCCGTCGGCAGGCACGCGGCCTCCTCGAAGCTCAGCTCCTTCGGCTTCGGCAGGACGTTCCAGACCGGGACGGCGACCTGCTCCGCGAACGTGCCCTGGTACCGCTCCGTCAGCAGCGACCGCGGCTCGTTCGGGCCCACCCCGTGGCCGGTCTGGCCGATGACGGAGTGGAGGACGACCTCGTTGCCGTCGGCGTCGACGCCCGCCGCGTCGCAGCCGAGGATCATCGGCAGGGCGTCCTCGCCGAGTCCGACGCCGCGCAGCGACCACAGGTCGTGGTGGTTGAGGGAGGCGGCTCTGACGTCGACGACGGCCCATCCGGGCGGGGCCTGCGGCGCGGGCCGCTCCCCCAACTCCAGGCCGTTCAGCGGCTCGTCACGGTCGATGCGGGCTGCGTAGGCGGCGAACATGACCATGAAGTTACGCCCCGGGGCGGGGGCGTACCAGCCCCCGCCCCGCCGAGCGAAATTTCTCACCCGGGTCCGCGGACCCGGAAGCGGCTCACAGCACCTTCGACAGGAACGCCTTCGTCCGCTGGTGCTGCGGGTTCGTCAGGACGTCCCGCGGGTGGCCCGACTCCACCACCGCGCCGTCGTCCATGAACACCAGCGCGTCCCCGACCTCCCGCGCGAACCCCATCTCGTGCGTGACGACGATCATCGTCATGCCCGACTCCGCGAGGTCGCGCATCACGTCCAGCACCTCGCCGACCAGCTCCGGGTCGAGCGCCGAGGTGGGCTCGTCGAAGAGCATCAGCTTCGGCTCCATCGCCAGCGCCCGCGCGATGGCGACGCGCTGCTGCTGGCCGCCGGAGAGCTGCGTCGGGTAGCCGGCCGCCTTGTCCGCGAGGCCCACCCGGTCCAGCAGCCGCAGCGCGCGCTCCCGCGCGGTCGCCTTGGACTCCCGCTTGACCTGGACCGGCGCCTCCATGACGTTCTCCAGCGCGGTCATGTGCGGAAAGAGGTTGAAGCGCTGGAACACCATGCCGATGTCCTTGCGCTGCGCGGCGACCTCTCTTTCCTTCAGCTCGTAGAGCTTGTTGCCCTGCTGCCGGTAGCCGACGAGGTGGCCGTCGACGTACAGCCGGCCGGCGTTGATCTTCTCCAGGTGGTTGATGCACCGCAGGAAGGTCGACTTGCCGGAGCCGGAGGGGCCGACGAGGCAGAAGACCTCGCGCGGCGCGACCTCCAGGTCGATGCCCTTGAGTACGTGGGTGAGCCCGAAGGACTTGTGTACGCCCTCGGCCCTGACCATTGCCGTCATGGCGGCGCTCACCTCGTTCCCTTCAGCCGCGGCCCGGAGAAGACGCTCCGCCGGATCTTCTGCCACGGGGTCAGCGGCAACTGGCGTACGGAGCCCTTGGCGTAATGCCGCTCGATGTAGTACTGGATCACGCTGAACACGCTGGTCATCGCCAGATACCAGATGGCGACGACGATGTACATCTCCATCGGGTTCAGGTTGGTCGCGGAGATCTCGTTGGAGACGAACGTCAGCTCGGTGTACTGGATCACCATCGCCAGCGACGAGGTCTTGAGCATGTTGATGAACTCGTTGCCCGTCGGCGGCACGATCACCCGCATCGCCTGGGGCAGCACGATGCGCCGCATCGTCTTGCCCCGGCTCATGCCGAGCGCGTGCGACGCCTCCGTCTGGCCCTCGTCGACCGACTGGATGCCGGCGCGGACGATCTCGGCCATGTACGCGGCCTCGTTGAGCCCGAGCCCGAGGAGCGCCGCCACGAACGGGGTCATGACGTCGGTCATCTCGTTCTTGTAGATCGGACCCAGGTTGAGGGTCTGGAAGACGAGGCCGAGGTTGTACCAGAGCAGCAGTTGCAGCAGCACCGGGGTGCCGCGGAAGAACCAGATGTAGAGGTTGGCGAACGTCGAGGTCACCGGGTTGTCCGAGAGCCGCATGACCGCGAGCACGATGCCGAGGACCACGCCGAGCAGCATGGCGAGCACGGTGATCAGCAGCGTGTTCCCGGCGGCTTCGACGACCCGGTCGGAGAACAGGTACTCGGGGACGTCGCCCCACTCGATCTTGGCGTTGGCGAAGGCGTAGACGAGCAGCCCGAGGAGCGCGAGGACGACCGCGGCACTCACCCAGCGCCAGGGGTGGCGCACGGGTATCGCCTTGATCGTCTCGGGCGGCACCGCGGTGGCGGTGCCGGTCTTCGAGAGCTCGGGCCCGGCCGGTCGCTTGTCGGCCGGGCCCGGTGAGTTCGGGTCGGTCACGGGAGGACTTCTCTCTGGAACGGCTGCGGGCGGTCGTTACTCGTTGCCACCGTTGACGGTGGCCTTGTCGACGCCGCCCTGCTGGACTTCCCACTTCTCCAGCACCTTCTGGTACTCGCCGTTCTCGATGATCGCGTCCAGCGCCTCGGCGAGCGCGTCACGCAGCTCGGCGTTGTCCTTGGACACCGCGATGCCGTACGGGGCGGCGTCGATCTGCTCGCCGACGACCTCGAAGTCGTCGCCGCCGCCCGACTCACGGGCGTTGTACGCGGCGACCGGGAAGTCGTTCAGGTCGGCGACGGCCCGGCCCTGCTTGACCTGCTGCAGCGCCTCGGTGTCCTTGGTGAAGGGCAGCGTCTTGATCGGCTTGTCGCACTTCTCGTTCTGCGCCTTGGCGATGTCCGCGCTGACCGTGCCCCGCTGGAAGGCGACGGTCTTGCCGCACAGGTCGTCGAGCGTGGAGATGCCGTCGGGGTTGCCCTTCTGGACCAGGATGGAGACGCCGGCGGAGAAGTAGTCGACGAAGTCGACCTCGGCCTGGCGCTCCTTGTTGTCGGTCATCGACGACATGATGATGTCGAAGCGGCCGGAGTCGAGCGACGGGATCAGGTTGTCGAAGACGTTGTTCTGGAACTGGAACTCGACGCCCAGCTCCTCGCCGAGCGCGTTGGCGATGTCGATGTCGACGCCGGCGGGCTTGCCGCCCTGGTCGAATTCCATCGGGGCGTACGCGATGTCGGAACCGACCTTGATCACGCCGGCGTCCTTGATGGCCTTGGGCAGCGCGCCGGGCGCCGCGTTCGACGAGGTCTTGGTCTCGCCGCCGCCGTCGCCGCTGTCGCCCCCGTCGTCGGTCTGGTCGCCGCAGGACGAGAGCACGAGGGCCCCCGCGGCGGCGAGTGCCCCGACGGCCACCAGTCGAGACTTGGCTGCTCCGGTGCGCCGGGTGGTGCGAGGGCTCATTGCGGGATCCTCCTGCGGGGGGTGAACGGGGGTCAGAAGTTCACGGCCCCGGACGCGGCAGTTTGGTACGCCTGGGGCGGATGTCGACGACTGCCGACGACGGCATCTTTGCATCCGGAAGACACGGCTCAGGAAGGCTGCCGGGTCAAAATCCGATAACAGGTTCGGTAGTGAGACGTAGCTCACGTTGCGGCATTCCGCCCAAAGCACCTGAATCGCGCCATTTCGCAGTATGCAAGCCTCCGCATGGCTATGCGATTCGGCTCCGTTCAGTCTCGAGAAGTTGCTCGCACGGGGCGCTCGGCTTCCTGTACAACGGACACTTACACCCCAAATCCGGGGCCCAGGGCGCGAGTGCGGCGCGCCCGGTGTCCGGGCCTCACCGTGGCCATGGCGCTCACTCCGCGGCCAGGCGGCCGGACACGTGCCCGCCCACCCCTCGACCGAGAGGGGTGGTTCCTCTTTCTGACTGTGACTAAGGGGTCAACAACGTGGCAGCGGAGATCGTCAACCCTCCGAGCGGGACGGATACGTCCGACAGCCCAGACGACGACTACTTCGACCCGGCCTTCGCGCTCCACCGGGGCGGCAAGATGGCCGTCCAGGCGACCGTGCCGGTCAACGACAGGGACGACCTGTCGCTCGCCTACACACCGGGCGTCGCCAAGGTGTGCACCGCCATCGCGGAACAGCCCGAACTCGTCCACGACTACACCTGGAAGTCCCAGGTCGTCGCCGTCGTCACGGACGGCAGCGCGGTCCTGGGCCTCGGCGACATCGGGCCTGAGGCGTCCCTTCCGGTGATGGAGGGCAAGGCCATCCTCTTCAAGCAGTTCGGCGGCGTGGACGCGGTCCCCGTCGCGCTGGACTGCCGCGAGGTCGACGAGATCGTCGAGACCGTGGCGCGGCTGGCGCCCTCCTTCGGCGGGGTGAACCTGGAGGACATCTCCGCCCCCCGCTGCTTCGAGATCGAGCGCAAGCTCCAGGAGCGCCTGGACATCCCGATCTTCCACGACGACCAGCACGGCACCGCCGTCGTCACGCTCGCCGCGCTGCGCAACGCGACGAAGCTCAGCGGCCGGTCGCTCGGCGAGCTGCGCGCGGTGATCTCCGGGGCCGGCGCAGCCGGCGCGGCGATCGCGAAGATCCTCGTGGAGGCCGGCATCGGGGACGTGGTCGTCGCCGACCGCAAGGGCATCGTCTCCGCGGACCGCGAGGACCTGACCGACGCCAAGCGGGAACTGGCGGAGCTGACCAACCGCGCGGGGCGTACGGGCTCGCTGGAGTCGGCGCTCGCGGGCGCGGACGTCTTCATCGGCGTCTCCGGCGGCACGGTGCCGGAGCGGGCGGTGGCGACGATGGCGGAGGGCGCGTTCATCTTCGCCATGGCCAACCCGAACCCGGAGATCCACCCGGACGTGGCGCACAAGTACGCGGCGGTCGTCGCCACCGGCCGCAGCGACTACCCGAACCAGATCAACAACGTGCTCGCGTTCCCCGGCATCTTCGCCGGCGCGCTCCAGGTCCGCGCCTCGCGGATCACCGAGGGCATGAAGCTGGCGGCGGCCGAGGCGCTGGCCGACGTGGTCGCGGCCGAGCTGAGCCCGGAGTGCGTGATTCCGTCGCCGTTCGACGAGCGGGTGGCGCCGGCCATCACGCGCGCGGTCGCCGCGGCGGCGCGCGCGGAGGGCGTGGCGCGGCGGTAGCCGGCCGCGCGGCCCGTACGGCGCACGCCCGGCGGGCGGCGCGCGTCCGGGCCGTGGAGAACCGTGAGCGGGGCCGTCCGGCGGTGTGTGCCGGGCGGCCCCGCTGCGCGTCGTACGGAGGCGCGGTACGGGCGGGCGCGTACGGGCGGCGGCGTACGGCCCGCGCCCCTCAGGCCGCCACGCGCTCCCCCGGCGCCCTGCGCCGCAGCCCGGCGTGCAGGATCGCCGGCGGGTCGTACGCCATGTCCAGCCGCCCGACCTCCGTGCCCGGCGGCACGATGGCGTCGATCTCGTCCAGCACGTCGTCGCCGAGGGTCGTCCCGGCGCCCGCGAGCAGGTCGTCCAACTGCTCCATGGTGCGCGGCCCGATGATCGCGGACGTGACACCCGGGTGGGAGATCACGAAGGCCAGCGCCATGTGCGTCAGCGACAGGCCCGCCTTCTCCGCGAGCGGAAGGAGCCGTTCGACGGTGTCGAGCCTGCGCTCGTCGGCGAGGTGCCTGAAGCCGTAGCCGCCGCGGAAGGTGGTGGGCTCCTGGCCCTTGCGGTAGCGGCCGGTGAGCATGCCGCCGGCCAGCGGGCTCCACACCAGCGTGCCCATCCCGTAGCGCTCGCAGACGGGCAGCACCTCGCGCTCGATGCCGCGGTCGAGGACCGAGTAGTTCGGCTGCTCGGTGCGGAACCGCACCAGGCCGCGCCGCTCGGCGGTCCACTGCGCCTCGACCAGGTCCGAGGCGGGGAACGCGGACGTGCCGACGGCCCGTACCTTCCCGGCGCGCACCAGGTCGGTGAGCGCGGACAGGGTCTCCTCGATGTCGGTGTCGGGGGCGGGCCGGTGGATCTGGAACAGGTCGACGTGGTCGGTGCCCAGCCGGCGCAGCGAGTCCTCCAGGGCGCGGACGAGCCAGCGGCGGGAGTTGCCCTGCCGGTTGGGGTCGTCGCCCATGGGCAGGTGCGCCTTGGTGGCGAGCACGACGTCGTCGCGGCGGCCCTTGAGCGCCTTGCCGACGATCTCCTCGGACTCGCCGTGGCCGTAGATGTCGGCGGTGTCGACGAAGTTGACGCCCGCGGCCAGCGCCTTGTGGATGATGCGGACGGACTCGTCGTGGTCGGGGTTGCCCTGGGCGCCGAACATCATCGCGCCCAGGCAGTAGGGGCTGACCTTGATCCCGGTCCGGCCCAGCGTGCGGTACTGCATGGCTCTCCTCCTGCGTGGACTGCGGGTCGTACGCGCCGATAGAGTGAATACGGAACGCCGTTCAGTCCGAGAATACGGAACACTGTTCCGCTTTTGCAAGGGGTCCGCGCATGCCTGAGCGCAGCACCACGGGGGAGCCGGCCCCCGGCCGCCACATGCGGCCGGACGTCCGGCGCAGCCTCGACGCGCTGCTGACCGCGGCCGCCGAGGTCTTCGAGACGGAGGGCGTGGACGCGCCCGTACGCCGCATCACGGCGAAGGCGGGGGTGGGGGCGGGGACGCTCTACCGGCACTTCCCGCAGCGCTCCGACCTCATCACGGCCGTCTTCCGCAACGAGGTCGACGCCTGCGCCGCGGCCGCCCCCGCGCTCGCCGCGCAGTACGAGCCGGTGGAGGCGCTGACGCGGTGGCTGCACCGCTTCACCCGGTTCATCACCGCCAAGCAGGGCCTGAAGGCCGCCCTCCACTCCGGCGACTGCACGTACGAGAGCCTGCCCGGGTACTTCCAGGAGCGCTTCGTCCCCGCCCTGACCGAGCTGCTGGACGCCGCCGCGGCGGCCGGCGACATCCGCTCCGACGTGACCCCCGACGACCTGCTGCAGGCGCTCAGCAGCATCATCGACCCGGACGACCAGGAGTACACGCGGCGCATGATCGGACTGCTCGTCGACGGGCTGCGCTACCGCGGCTGACGCCGCCCGCCGGCGCGGCCGCTCAGCGCAGCGCCAGCACCGCCGCGTCCCGCGCGGACGCCCAGACCGTACGGGCCTCGGCGAAGCCGGCTGCGCGCAGCGTCTCGGCGTGCCAGGCGGGGGCCTGGACGTCGCCGTCGGCGTGGCCCTCGTTCGGGTCGTTCGGGTCGCCGAATATCGCGAAGCGCTCGGCCGCGGGGCCGCCGAGCACCGGGTCGGCCGCGACCACGCGCCACCAGTCCGCCCAGTCCAGCACGCCTTCCGCCCGCTCGCGGTCCTGGCGGACCTTGCTCCAGTTGCGCACGGCCTCGTTGATGGCGGGCGTCACGGGGTCGGGCATGTGGTCGGCGTTGACGAAGATCCCGCCCTCGCGGACGACGCCGGCGATCTGCCCGTAGAGCGTGGCGAGCTGGTCGGAGAAGAGCCAG
Organism: Streptomyces sp. CMB-StM0423; assembly: GCF_002847285.1. Taxonomy (NCBI): domain Bacteria; kingdom Bacillati; phylum Actinomycetota; class Actinomycetes; order Kitasatosporales; family Streptomycetaceae; genus Streptomyces; species Streptomyces sp. CMB-StM0423. The sequence continues at coordinate 2,592,649 of NZ_CP025407.1, forward strand.
TGCAGCGCGGTGGAGGTGAGCACCGCGTCGTACGAGCCGTGCGGCAGCCGCGCCGTCCAGTCGGGCTTGGCGAGGTCGGCGGTGACGAACTCGGCGCGCGGGTCGTCGGCGAAGGTGCCGCGCGCGATGGTGAGCAGCGCGGGGTCGAGGTCGACGCCGGTGGTGCGGGCGCCGGGGAACCGGCGCAGCACCCGGGCGCTGATGCTGCCCGTACCGCAGGCCAGGTCGAGCACCCGGGGCTCGGGGCCCACGAGGGCCTCGACGGCGTCGAGCATCACCCGGAAGCGGTCCTCGCGATCCGGCATGTACCACTCCTGCTGGCGGTCCCAGCTCGCCTGCCAGCCCTGCCAGTCGGCCCCCACGGGCGTCGCGGCGGCGGTCGTTCCGGCCATTGCTGCCTCCCCTGCCTCTGCTGCGTAATACCCTCTATACGGGGTCGTCCATTACGGCCCCGCCGCGTCAGCATAAGCCGAGCCCGTAAGGACTACAAGTGGAACTGGCCTATTACTCAGATATGGCCGTGCGCCTCGTCAACACCGAGGAGCCGCAGCGCGGCACCGACTCGCTGACCTCGCTGGACGCGGCCAAGGAGCTCTTCCTGGACAGCGGCAACTTCACCCGGCGGGCCACGGACGCCGACGTCAGCAGGCTGCGCCAGGTGCGCGGGCGGCTGCGGGGGATCTTCGAAGCCGCCGACGAGGGCGACGAGGTGCGCGCCGTCGACATGCTCAACGCGCTGCTCATCGACTTCCCGGTCAGCCCGCAGGTCAGCGGGCACGACTTCCGCGACGAGGACGGGCGGCCCAAGTGGCACCTGCACATCGCGGAGCAGTCGGCCAACTCCGGGGCGGGCTTCGCCGCCGCGGCGTGCATGGGGCTGGCCGTGCACCTCACCGACCTCGGCGTCGACCGCCTGGGCCTCTGCGCGGCCCCGCCGTGCCGCAACGTCTTCCTCGACACCTCGACGAACCGGTCCCGCCGCTACTGCTCCGACCGCTGCGCCACCCGCGCCAACGTCGCGGCCTACCGCGCCCGGAAACGCCAGGCCAACGGCCGCACCGCCGACGCCGCCCAGGAGACCGCGCCGGGCGCGGACCGCACCGGGGACTGACAGCAACCCGCCAGGCCGGCTCCGCCGCGGCGGACGGGAAAGTGAGGGACTGCGGAAGCAGGGGACGTACGCGCCCCGAAGCCCCCCCCTCCCGCCACCACCGCGGCAGCGGACCCGCGCCAACGTCGCGGCCTACCGCGCCCGGAAGCGCCAGGCCAACGGCCGCACCGCCGACGCCGCCCAGGAGACCGCCGCGGGGACCGAGCGGACCGAGGGCTGAAGGCCCCTCGGGGGGCGCAGGCGCAGGAGGGCGCGGGCGACGACCAGTTCGTCCGGTACGGCGCCGAACTCCCGGCTGTCGTTCTCCACGAACCGGTTGTCGCCGAGCACCCACCAGCCGCCGTCGCGGCGCGCCACCACCCGTTTCACGATCAGCAGATCCTGCTGGAACGGATGGCGCAGCACCGCCACGTCTCCGGGCCGCACCTCCACCCCGTACTGCACGACAAGCTGATCCCCCGGACGCAGCGTGGGCACCATCGACGGACCGTCGACCGCCGCGAGGCCGAGGCGCTGCAGCCCTCGGCGCCCGGCGTCGTGCCTGCGCTCGTTCACCTGGCCCTGCATCGGGCATGCACCTCCGGCCTGTCGTCCACAAGGCCCAGCCTTCCACTGGACTTTTGACCTAAGCCCTCCGGGGCACTCGCGAATTTTCGTTCCCCACGGAGTAATGTCCCACCTGGAAGACGATCACGAGGAAGGACGGCTGCTTTCCATGTTTTCTCGCCTGTTCGCCCCCAAGGTGACGGTCAGTGCCCACTGCGACCTCCCCTGCGGCGTCTACGACCCGGCCCAGGCCCGTATCGAGGCCGAATCGGTCAAGGCCATCCAGGAGAAGATGCAAGGGAACGACGACCCGCACTTCCAGGCGCGGGCCACCACCATCAAGGAGCAGCGCGCGGAGCTTGCCAAGCACCACGTTTCGGTGCTGTGGAGCGACTACTTCAAGCCCCCGCACTTCGAGAAGTACCCTGAGCTGCACCAGCTCGTCAACGACACGCTCAAGGCCCTCAGCGCCGCCAAGGGGTCCACCGACCCGGCCACGGGCCAGAAGGCGCTGGACTACATCACCCAGGTCGACAAGATCTTCTGGGAGACCAAGCAGGGCTGAGCCCCTTACGGGCTACGGACACCCGCGCGCCCGTACCGTCACGGACGGTACGGGCGCGTTCCGGTCTCCTGGCCGCCCCGGCGCGAATCGGCTCCGCCCCCGTGGCAGTTCCCTGCTACGCCCGCGGGCCGGCAACTTCTTGCCGCCACGCGCGCGTTCTCACCGCCGCCGACTACTTCTTGAGATCGGCGAGCACCGTCTCGGTCTCGTCCTTCAGCATCTGCTCCACCTCGTCGGGCGACGGCGGGGCGGTGGAGTCGGTGCCTCCGTAGTAGCTCCAGTCCATCTGGAAGGTGAACCAGCCGTCGCGCACGGCCAGGGTCATGGAGCGGCTGCTGCTGTCGCCCTCGCCGTTCTCCCTGACCAGGTACGCCTCTTCGCCGAAGCCCTTGACCGGCTCGGTCTTGTATTTGTAGTCCGCGTCCGAGCGGTCCTCGTAGCCCTTGTACGTCGGGGCGAACTCGCCGGTGGGGTCCGACGCCCCGTGCCAGATGGCGGTGACGGAGACGTAGGAGCTGGAGTAGTCGTCCGGGTCCTGCTCGCGGTCCGTCAGGCTCCAACTGCAGAAGCTCTGGGACAGTTCTTCCTGCTCCGAGCCCCAGCCGGTGGCGCCGCCGGCGGCGTCCGAGGTGTCGTACTGCTCGTCGAACGCCTTCAGATCGGTGCTCTCGCAGAGGTCCTTCTCGAAGCCGTAGCCGAGGACCGGCTCGGGGTCCTCGGACGAGTCGAACCCGCCGGTGGCGAAGAGCGCGCCCGCCCACACCGCGGAGGCGACCACCACGCCCCCGAGGCCCCACAGCCAGGCCGGCACGCCCTTCTTCTCCGCGGCGCCGAAGCCGGGCGGCGGCGCCCCCGGGGGCTGGCCGGGCGGCTGGCCCGGCGGGCCGCCGGAGGGCTGGCTGGTGATCGGGACACCGGCGGGCATCGTCGGCTGTGCGTACGGGTACTGCTGCGGCACCGAGCCCTGGGGCTGCTGCTGTGCGTAGGGGTTGGGGTTGTTCTGCTGGTACGGATTCGGCGGCGGGCCCGGCGGTATCGACATGAGCGCAATGTACCGCCTGGCGGCGACACCGGCCGAGCCGTCTCACCGGCGCCCCGGACGGGGGCGGGCGCGCCGGGAGACGGGCCTCAGAGCGGGAGGCTCCAGGTGGCGGGCTCCTTCTCGAAGTCGCCCACCACGACCTCGACATCGAGGTTCTTCGCACCGTCGGGGACGAAGAAGGCGAACTTCTGCGTGGCCTTTTTGCCGGGCAGCACGGTGCCGGTGAAGCCGCCGCCGACCTGGCCGTCGAAGATCTCCTCGGCCTCGTTGCCCTCCTCCCCCGCGCGGGCCATCAGGAGGGTCATCGTCGGATCGAACTTCGCGTCGCCGACGTTCTCCAGCGTGACCGTCACCTCGAAGGGCTTGTGGCCGGCCGGGACCTCGACCATCTCGTCTATGGCGTACGGCGACGCCTCGGAGACGGTGGCCTTGAGGTCGTCGTAGGCCGCGGTGTCGCCCGGGGCCAGCGCCCCGCCCTGCCCCTCCGGCGCCTCCTCCTTCTCCGAGTCCTTCCCGCTCCCGCCGCCCTGCGCGGCGGAGCCGGCCTTCTCGGTCTTCGGCTCCTCGGAGCCGCAGGCGGTGAGCCCGCCGAGGGCGAGCACGGCGGCGACGGCGCCGGCGACGGCGAGAACTCCGCGGCGGGGCGCGGTGACGGATGCGGACATGGGTCCCTCCCCTGATCGGCGAACCCCCGTTCGGGGCCCTGGGGGCAACATTAGAGAAGACTGTGAACGTCGTCAACACAGGAATTCATCGAGATTCCATTCACGCCGTGGACATGCTCCCGCAGGCGTCTGGCTATGCTGTGGCTCACAACTTTGGCCGCAGCAGGGCCGAACCACGCGAGGAGGCGCCGTGCCGGACGAGCACACCGCAGTGACCGCCGCCGGCATCGCACGCCTCGCCGGCGTCGGCAGGGCCGCCGTCAGCAACTGGCGGCGCCGGCACGCGGACTTCCCCCGCCCCGTCGGCGGCACCGAGGCCAGCCCCACCTTCGACCTCGTCGCGGTCGAGGAGTGGCTGCGCGGCCAGGGGAAGATCCGTGCCGTGCCGCTGCGCGAGCGGGTCTGGCAGCAGGTGGCGGCGCACCCCGACGGCGCCCCCGCCGGGCTCGCCCTCGCGGGGGCGGCGCTGCTCGTCGTACGGGAACGGCCCGCCGAATGGCTCGCCCTGGCCGAGGGGGCCGACGCCGCCCGTGCCGCGGGACTGCCGCCCGCGCTGCGGGAGGTGCTGGCCGCACGGCTCGGTTCACAGCATCCTGTGAACATCCCCGACGACGTCTCCGCCGCCCTGCCGCTCCTGCGCGGCGCGGGCGAGCTGGCCGCGGAGGCGGGCAGCGCCCCGCGCGCGTACGAGTTCCTGCTCACCCGCTATCTGGAGGCCAACCCCCGGCAGCACACGCTGACCCCGCCGGAGCCGGCGTCGCTGATGGCCGCGACCGCAGGCGTCGGCCGGCGGGCGGCCGTGCTCGACCCGGCGTGCGGCGCGGGCACCCTGCTCACCGCCGCCCCCGGCGAAGGCCCCCGCTACGCGCAGGAGGCGGACCCCGACCTGGCCGCGCTCGCCGCGCTGCGGCTCGCGCTGCACACCGGCGCCGAGGTCAGGGCCGCGGCCGCGGACAGCCTGCGCGCCGACGCCTTCGCGGACGTCGCCGTCGACGCCGTGCTCTGCCACCCGCCGTTCAACGAGCGCAACTGGGGCCACGACGAACTCGCCTACGACCCCCGCTTCGGCTACGGGCTGCCCGCCCGCACCGAGTCCGAGCTGGCCTGGGTGCAGCACGCGCTCGCCCGGCTGCGCGACGGCGGCACCGCCGTCCTCCTGATGCCGCCCGCCGCCGCCTCCCGCCGCTCCGGCCGCCGCGTCCGCGCCGAACTGCTGCGCCGCGGGGCGCTGCGGGCCGTCGTCGCGCTGCCGGCCGGTGCGGCGGTTCCGTACGGGCTCCCGCTGCACCTCTGGGTGCTCCGCAAGCCCGGCGCGACCGCGCCCGCGGGCGGGCTCCGGCTGCTGTTCGTGGACGCCGCCGAGCGCTACGGGACCGGCCGGGACCGGGTCCGCTGGGCGCCGCTGCACACCGATGTGACCGCCGCCTGGCGCGCGTTCGACCGCGGCGGCGAGATCGCGGAGGAGCCGGGGGCGGTGCGTACCGTGTCCGTCGTCGACCTGCTCGACGACGACGTGGACCTCACGCCCGCCCGGCACCTGCCGCCTGCCGCCGCGGACGGCTCCGCGGCCGCGCTCGGCGACGTACGGGAGCGGCTGGCCGAGGCCCTGCGGCTGAGCGTGGACCGCACGCCGCCGCCCCCGGCGCGGGCCGCGGCCCGGGAGGCGCCGCTGACCACGGTCGGGGAACTGGCCCGGGCCGGTGCCCTGAAGCTGCGGATGGGCGGCGCGGGCGCGGTGCCGCCGGGCGGCGCGGCGCCGCCGGTGCTGACCGAGCACGACGTCGCCGGGGGCACCGCGCCCTCCGGGCGGCTGCCGGAGGGCGCGGCGGAGGAGCCGCTCCTGGTCGCGGCGGGGGACGTGGTGGTGCCCGTGCTGGGCGGCGGGCGGGTCGCCCGGGTCGTCGACGGGGACACCGCGGGCGCCGCGCTCGGCCGCAACCTGGCGCTGCTGCGCCCGGACGCGGCGGCCGTGGACCCCTGGTTCCTCGCCGGCTTCCTGCGCGGTACGGCCAACGCCCGGCAGGCCAGCAGCCACGCCTCCACCGCGACCCGCCTCGACGTACGCCGGCTCCAGCTCCCCCGGCTGCCGCCCGCGGAACAGCGGCGCCACGGCGAGCTGTTCCGGGGGCTGGCCGCGTTCGAGGACGCGCTGCGCGAGGCGGGGCGGCTCGGCGGCCGGCTGGTGCAGGGGCTGTACGACGGGCTGGCCGAGGGCAGCGTCGGACCCTGGTAGGACCGCGGGGCACGCGCGCGCCCGCGTAGGTACGCTTTCTCCACCTTTTCCGCACACCTGCCCACGCCCGGCGGCGGCTCTCCCGCCGCCGGGCGCCGCACCCCCACCGGTCCCGCACAGGAGCACCCGCATGTACGGCCCTCCGGAGCCGCGTTCCGCCTCTCCCGCGCTGCGCGTCGTGCTGCGCGTGGTCTTCACCGTCGTGGCCGTCGCCAGCCTCGGCCTGCTCGCCTGGGCGGCGATGCTGCGGCTGGCGATCCTGCGGCGTACGCGCCTCGACTGGGTGCTGTTCTGGGCCTCCGCCGCGGTCGCCGCCGGCGCGCTGGCGATGCTGGCCACGGTGGACGGCCAGGAGCTGCCGGCGTGGCGCGAGAACACGGGCGGGATCCTGCTGATCGTGCTCATCGTGTCGGTCGTCCCGTGGTTCCTCATGGTCGACATCCAGCACCACCGGGAGGCCGCCGGGCGGCGGTTCGGCGCGGGCGGTCCCGCGGCGGGCGGGCCGGTGCCGCCGTACGCGCCCGTCCCGCCGCCGTACGGGCAGCACCCCTCGCCGTACGCGCAGGGCCCCGGGCCGTACGCGCACGACACCCCGCCACCGCCGCCGGGGGCCGCGCCGCCCCGGCCTGCCGCGCCCCAGCCGCCCGCGCCGGACGCGCCCCGCGCCGCCCGGGTCCGCGCCGAACTCGACGAGCTGAGCGACCTCCTCCGCCGCGAGCAGGAAGGCGACCGGTGAACGGCCGTCTCGTCGCGGGCCGTTACGAGCTGTCCACCCCGATCGGCAAGGGCGGCATGGGCCAGGTCTGGCAGGCGTACGACCGGACGCTCGACCGCCGCGTCGCGGTCAAGCTGCTCCGGGTCGAGACGATGACGACCGGCTCCCAGGCGGACGAGCTGCGCCGCCGCTTCACCCGCGAGTGCCGCACCACCGCGCAGGTCGACCACCCCGGCCTCGTCACCGTGCACGACGCGGGCAGCGACGCCGGCGAGCTGTACCTCGTCATGCAGCACGTCGGCGGCGCCGACCTCGCCGACCATCTCGCGGAGCACGAGCCGTACCCCTGGCAGTGGGCCGTGGCGGTGGCCGCGCAACTGTGCGCGGTGCTCTGCGCCGTGCACGCCGTGCCGATCGTCCACCGGGACCTCAAGCCGCGGAACATCATGGTCCGGCCGGACGGCACCGTCACCGTGCTCGACCTCGGCATCGCGGCCGTCCTCGACGCCGACACCACCCGCCTGACCCGCACCGGGGTGCCGATCGGCACCCCCGCGTACATGGCGCCCGAGCAGGCGATGGGCGGTGCCGTCGGCCCGTACACCGACCTGTACGCGCTCGGCGTGGTGCTGCACGAACTCCTCACCGGCGGCGTGCCGTTCGCCGGCTCCACCGCCCTGGGCGTGCTCCACCGCCACCTGTACGAAGCGCCCGCGCCGGTGGGCCTGGTGCGCCCCGAGGTGCCCGGGGAGCTGGCGGACCTGGTGCTCTCCCTGCTGGCCAAGGACCCGCAGGACCGGCCGGCGACCGCCCACGACGTGTACGAGGCGCTGGTGCCGCTGCTCCCCGCGCCCGACGGCGGCCGCCCCGCGGGCATGCTCGACCCGACCCGGCCCTTCCGCCGCCCGCACGCCCCCTGGCCTGACCGGGCCGCGGCGCCCGCCGGAGGCCGCGCGGCCGGGCCGGCCGGCGCGCAGGAGGCGCTCGGGGCACCCGGGGGCGCGGCGACGCCCGTGCCCGCCGGTCCGTCCTCCGCAACGCCCGCGGGCGCGCCACCCGCGCGGGCGGGCACGGACCTCGCCGCCGCCGTGGACGAGGTCAAGCAGCTCCTCGACGCCGGCCGCATCACCCAGGCCGTCGACATCCTCGGCGGCATCCTGCCGGAGGCGAGCGCCCGCCACGGGGAGGGCTCCACGGTGGTCCGCATGATCCGCAGGCACTACGCGGCCTCGCTCATGGACGACGGACAGTACCGGCGCGCGCTGCCGGAGCTGCGCCGGCTCGCGGACGAGCGCGCCGCGGAGTCCGGCCAGGCCGACCCGCAGGCGCTCCGCTACCGCTACGAGGCCGCCCAGTGCCTGGAGCAGATCGGCGCGGCCGCAGCGGCGCTCGCCGAGTACCGCGCGCTGCTGCCGTACTTCACGAACCCGTACGCAGGACTCGACCCGGCCGACGCCCTCGGCCTGCGCCACCGCACGGCCCAGCTCCAGCTCGCGCTCGGCGACCACACGGCGGCCGGCGGCGAGTTGTCCGCGCTCCTGCCCGAACTGGAGCGTGTCTACGGCCCCGCGCACCCGCTGGCGGAGTCGGCGCGACGGGCCCTCGCGAGCCTGACGAGGTTCGGCGCCCGCTGACCCAGCGGCCGCCTGTCTGCACGGTCGCCTGTCGGCGCAGCAGTCCGTCAGCGCAGCCGGGCGGCGCGCAGTTGGAGATAACGCTGCTCGGGCACGCTCAACGTGCGCTCCGCCGCGCGCCCGTACGCCTCCTGCGCCGCCCCCGTCTCCCCCGCCAGCTCCAGCAGGTGGGCCCGTACGGCGTCGAGACGGTGGTGCTCCGCCAGCCGCGGGTCGTCCGCGAGCTTGGCCAGCAGGTCGAGCCCGGCGCGCGGGCCTTCGGCCATCGCCACGGCCACCGCCCGGTTCAAGCTGACGACGGGGCTCGGCGCGAGGCGCTCCAGCAGGTCGTACAGCCCGAGGATCTGCCGCCAGTCGGTGTCCTCGGCGCGCTCCGCCTCGTCGTGCACGGCGGCGATGGCGGCCTGCACCTGGTACGGGCCGAGTGCTGCGGTCGTCAGCGCGCGGCTGACCAGGGCCACGCCCTCCTCGATCTGCGCGCGGTCCCAGCTCCCGCGGTCCTGCTCGTCGAGCGGGACCAGGACGCCGCCCGGCCCGCTGCGGGCGTCGCGGCGGGCGTCGGTGAGCAGCATCAGCGACAGCAGCCCGGCCGCCTCGCCGCTGTCCGGCGCGAGCGCGTGCACGGCGCGGGCGAGGCGGATCGCCTCGGCGGCCAGGTCGGCGCGGCGCAGGGAGGCGCCGGAGGTGGCGGTGTAGCCCTCGTTGAAGATCAGGTACAGCACGTGCAGGACGGCGGTGAAGCGCCCCGGCAGCTCCGCGGGCTCCGGCCGGCGGAAGCGGGCGCCCGCGTCCTTCAGGTTCTTCTTCGCCCGGCTGATCCGCTGCGCCATCGTCGCCTCCGGCACCAGGAAGGCGCGGGCGATCTCCGCGGTGGTCAGACCGCCGACCGCGCGCAGGGTCAGCGCGATGCGGGACGGCTGGGTGAGCACGGGGTGGCAGCAGAGGAACAACAGGGTGAGGGTGTCGTCCTCCGAGGGGTGGCGCGCCTCCCCCGGCGGCGGCGCGCGGAAGTCGTCGCGGGGCGTCAGCGCGGCGGCGGACTCCTCGCGGCGGCGCCGGGCCTCCTCGCTGCGCAGCTCGTCCGTCAGCCGGCGGGAGGCGACGCGGATGAGCCAGCCGCGCGGGTTGTCCGGCACCCCCTGCGCCGGCCACTGGCCGGAGGCGGCCAGCAGGGCCTCCTGCACGGCGTCCTCGGCGGCGTCGAAGTGGCCGTAGCGCCGGACGAGGGCGCCGAGGACCTGCGGCGCGTGACGGCGCAGCAGGTCCTCGACAGGGGCGCTCACTTGCCCGGTGCCGCTTCCAGGATGGGGCGGATCACGACGTCGGAGGCCGGCGAGCCGTCGGGGACGGGGCACTGGTGGACGCGCTTGGCGATCTCGGTGACCCGCTCGTCGCTGGCGCAGTCCAGCACCCAGTAGCCCGCGAGGACCTCCTTGGTCTCGCCGAACGGGCCGTCGGAGACGACGGACGCGCCGCCGGGGCCGCCGGTGACGACGATGGCCTGCTTCGGCGCCGACAGCCCGTTGCCCTCCAGCACCTCGCCGGTCTCGGCGAGGTCGTTGTTGATCGACTCCATGTGCTGGAACATCGCCTGCAGATCCTTCTCGGTCCAGGCGGGGTGGCCGTCGGAGCCGGTGCCGTTCATGGCGTCGTAGTCGGCCTGCGAACCGTAGATCATCACCAGGTACTTCATGATTCTCACTTCCCGTGTTCCCGGCACCCGGTGCGGGCGCCTCTCACAGGAGACGTCGGGGCCGGCCGGCGGTTCTCGACATGCTCCGCCAAAGATTCTTGCGGGAATTTCGCCCGGCCGCCCGTTCTCTTCCACAGGAGGGTGGCGTAATCTCGATTACATGATTACATCGCAGGACACGGACGAGATACGAGGATGGCTCACCGGGCGGCTGCCCGACGGCCTCTACGCCTCGCCGGTCGAGGTGACCGTCGACCGCGAGGAGATCTGCGTCGTCGGCTCGATCCCGGAGCCCGCGGGGCTGGCGAAGGACGCGACGCCCGCCGAGCGCGACGCGGCCCTGGACGGGCGCATCGCCGAGTTCCGCGAGCGCACGCGCAAGGAGCGGATGGCGGTGGCGCGCGCCGCCGAGCGGCGCTACCGCAGGAAGGTCTCCTGGGGCGCCGAGTGCGGCGGGAGGCGGGAGATCTTCACGAACGTCTCCGCGCCCGTGATGACCCGGCTGCGGCAGCCGCAGCGGCAGGTGCTCGACACCCTCATCGCGGCGGGCGTGGCGCGCAGCCGGAGCGAGGCGCTGGGGTGGTGCGTACGGCTGGTGGAGAGCCACGCGGACGACTGGCTGCAAGAGCTGCGGGACTCGCTGGAGCACGTACGGCACGTACGGGCCCAGGGTCCCGACCAGCCGGCGGACCCGGCGCCCGCCGACGGCGCACCGGCCGGCGGGGACGCACAGGACGGGGAGGACGCGACATGAGCGGGGGTGTTCTCGTACTACGTCGAGTGGGGTACGCGGATGGCGCTCGTCTACTCCGCCGGAGAACCGCCGCCCACTGCGGGCCCGATGCCGAAGTGGGAGTGGGGGCAGACGCCGCCCTGGCAGCCGGGCGGCTGAGCGGGCGAGAGCGGGCGTGCGGCGGGGCGGTGCGGCGGCTGAGCGGCGGGGCCGGTTCCGGGCGCAACTGACCTTGGCGGTCTGGACATTGGCACACGCGGTCGGATAAACAGGGTGTCCGTTGCACATACGTACACGGAGCAGCGTGCCGAACCGCGAGAGGACCGCCATGCGACCTGGGCCCGTGTATGTCTCCCGGCGAACCGCGCTCAAGGCCGGCGCCGGCGCCGTGCTCGTCGCCGGCGGGGGCGGCGCGCTGCTGCTCGGCGGCAGCGCCGCGGCCGACGGCGGCGCCTCGCTGCGCCGGACGGCCGACGACCCGTCGTACGTGATCGGCACCGGGGACTGGGGCGCCCGGCCGCCCGGCGGCACCGTCTCCCTCTCGTCCGGCACCACAACGAAGATCGTCGTCCACCACACCGCCTTCCCGAACACCACGGACTACTCGTACGAGGCCGCGGTCTTCATGGCGCGCAAGATCCAGGATCTGCACATGGACGACAACGGCTGGATCGACAGCGGCCAGCACTTCACCATCAGCCGCGGCGGCTACGTCCTGGAGGGCCGCCACCAAAGCCTGGAGGCGCTGGCCGACGGCGGCCACCAGGTCGTCAGCGCGCACGCGGTCGGCGAGAACAGGCGCGCCATCGGCATCGAGAACGACGGCCACTACGTCAACGACACCCCGCCGGCCGCGCTGGTGTTCTCGCTGCAGCGGCTGTGCGTGACGATCGGCACGCAGTACGGCTTCGGCGCGGACCGCATCTTCGGCCACTGGGACTTCAACGACACCCAGTGCCCGGGCGCGCTGTTCTACCGCGAGTTCCCGGCGCTGCGCCGGCAGGTGGCGCAGGTGCTGGGCCAGGGCCCGGACGAGATCCCGGAGCGCACCTGGCCCGACACGTACACGTCCAGCAAGGGCGGCACGGTCGAGATGGCGCAGCGGCTGCTGCGCGCGTACGGGTACGAGCTGAAGGCGGACGGCGCGTACGGGCCGGAGACGCTGGAGGCGGTGCACACCTTCCAGCGCACGATGGGGCTGCCGGCCGCGGAGGACGGCACGCTGGACAACGCCACGTGGGAGGCCCTGACGGTGCCGGTGAGCACGGGCCACAGCGGGGAGGCGGTGCTCGCGGTGCAGCAGATGCTGGTGCGCAAGCTGCATCTGGCGAAGGCCACGGGCAAGTACAACGGGCCGACGACGAAGGCGGTGGCCGAGATGCAGGAGCTGCACGGGCTGCCCGCGACGGGCGCGATGGACGTGGCCACGTGGTGCGCCACGGCGGGCGGGATCGTCCGCGAGGAGTTCATGACCGCGTGAGGCGGGGCGGCGCCCCCGGTGCCGCGCACCGCCGCGGCGCCTGTCACCCCTCCCGTATCGCGTAGCCGGCGAGGGAGGGCTCCAGGAAGCCGAAGACCCGCTCGGCGGCGGCCTCAGGCGCGGTTGCCACGCTGTCGGCGTCCTCGCCCGCGAGGGTGCGACGGACGGTCTCGGCGAACAGCATCCGGTGCGCACCGCCGAACTGCGCGGCGGCGGCCTGCGGGGCGATGTCGCGGTCCGGGGCGTGGGTCTCCTCGGCCAGCCGTTCCGCGAGCGCGTCCTCCCGCAACTCATGGAACTCCCGCAGCCGCGCGGGCGCGCTGCGGGACCTCCTCGACTGAGCAGGCCGGGGCCTGCCGGGCGGCCCGGGGCGGCTAGCCGGGTGCCGCGAACCTGACCTCCGTCTTCTCCGCCTCCGGGGCGGCGAAGGCGAGCAGGTCCGCGGCCGCCGCCGCCAGCCGGTCCTTGTCGGCGCCGGACAGGGCCGTGAACGGCCGGAGTTCGACGGCGGCCGAGGTCCGCTTCAGCTCCGGCTGCCAGACGCCCGCGACGCGGCCGTCGAGCAGCATGGTGCCTCGGACGATGCCGTTCGCCGTGAACACCCGGCGCTCGTCGGCCTTGTCGATGATCCGCGTGCGGTCCGCGTGTGCGAGGAGCACGTTGTCGAACGGGCCGAGGAGCCGCGGCGGCACCGGGGCGGCGGGGTCGGGCAGTTCGGTGCCGGCGAGGTCGAACAGCTCCCGCCCCGTCGTGTCCCGGTACGTCACGAGCCGCGGGCGCAGCCGGTCGAAGACCACCTTGAGCCGGGTCAGCGACAGCCACTTCTGCGCGTCGGCGGCCGAGGCGGGCCCGTAGGCGGCGAGATAGCGCAGCACGGTCTCGTCCGCCGCGGTGTCGGTGGCGGAGGAGGCGCCGAGCCACTGGTCGGCGTGGGCGTACACGAGCCCGCCGCTCTCGCCCCAGACCCCGCGCGGCGGCACCTGCACCAGCGGCAGCAGCGAACGGGCCAGGTACGCCAGGTCGTTCGGCTCCGCGTCCGGCCAGCGGGCGGCGAGCCGCGCGCCCAGTTCGTCGTTGTGCAGCGGCCCGGCGGCCAGCGCCGTGCGAGCCGCGTCGGCCAGCTCGGGCGGGTCGAGCCCGGGGACCTTGCGGCCCGCGGTGGTGGCGAGCAGCGTCCTGTCGAGGTACGGCTGCACGACGGCCCGCAGCCGCAGCGCGTCGCGGGCGCTGACGAGGTGGATCGTGCCGCGCATCATGACCACCCGCACCGCCTGCCGGCCGGTCAGCAGCGCCGAAAGGTCGTCGGTGCCGAAGCCCGCGAGCCGGCTCCAGAGCTGGTAGTACGGGGCGTCGCCGGACTGCGCCTGGAGCGCCACGAGATGCTCGACGGCGTCCAGCGGCGGCGCCTCGTGCCGCTCGACGAGCCACTGCCGGTGCAGCAGGGCGCGGCCCAGCGCGCGGGCGTCGAGGACGGTGCCGGGCGAGGTCATGCGCGTTCCCTTTCGTCGTGCAGGCGTACGAGCATGCCACCGGTGATCCGCCGACGGCCCGGCCGCCCGCCGTACCGGCGGCGGCAACGGCAGGAGCAGCAAGAGGCGCGTACCGGCTGCCGGCCGCCCCGCTAGCCGTCCTCCGCTTGCGCCGCGGGCCGCGGCGTCGTCCGTACCGCGCCGATGCTCGCCGCGATCACCATGCCGATCGCCGCGCACTGCACCGCCGTGAGCCCCTGGTCCAGCACCAGGTACCCGGCGAGCGCCGCGACCGCCGGCGCCAGGCTCATCATCAGCGCGAACGTCGCGGCGGGCAGCCGGCGCAGGGCGAACTGGTCCAGCGCGTACGGCAGCCCCGACGACATCACCGCCACCACCAGGCCCAGCCCCAGCGTCGCCGGGTCCACCAGCCGGCTCCCCGCACTCGCCACCCCGACCGGCAGGCTGATCACCGCGCCCACCGACATCGCGATCGCCAGCCCGTCCGCCCGCGGGAAGCGCGCCCCGGCCCGTGCGCTCATCAGGATGTACGTCGCCCACATGCAGCCCGCGCCGAGAGCGAACGCGACGCCCACCGGGTCCAGGCCGCCGAAGCCGCCGCCGCTCAGCAGCATCACCCCGCCCAGCGCCAGCGCCGCCCACAGCAGGCTCGCCACCCGCCGGCCGGCGAGCACGGACAGCGTCAGCGGCCCGAGCACCTCCAGCGTGACCGCGGCGCCCAGCGGGATCCGGTCGATGGCCTGGTAGATGGCCAGGTTCATGCCGCCCAGCGCGACGCCGAAGCCGCACAGCACGGCCCAGTCGCCCCGCGAGTGGCCCCGCAGCCGGGGCCGGAAGATCAGCATCAGCAGGGCCGCGGCGAGCGTCAGCCGCAGCGTCACCACGCCCAGCGCGCCCGCCCGCGGGAACAGCAGTGCGGCGACCGCGGCGCCGAACTGCGTGGACAGCGCGCCGGTCACCACCAGCGCGACACCGCCCAGCCGCCCGCGGGCACCGCCGCCGAGCCGCCCGGCACGTACCCCCGCGGCGGCCGTGCCGGCGGGCACGGGGCCCGAGGCAGGGGCGGTGACAGAAGCGGAAGCGGCAGCAGGAGCGGAAGCGGCGGGACCGGGGCTCTGGGAGGTCACGCCCCCACGCTACGAGCACGCGCTCCCTACGTGAAATGCATAACCGGCTGCGATTATGCTGCCGAAGCATGACGGTGGAGCTGCGGCACCTGCGCGCCTTCCTCGCCATCGCCGAGGAGGGCAGCATCACCCGCGCCGCCGCCCGGCTCGGTGCCGGCCAGCCCACCGTCTCCCGCACCCTGCGCCGCCTGGAAGACCACATGGGCGTGCTCCTCGTCGACCGCTCCACCCACCACCTGGAGCTGACCCGCGAGGGCCGCGCGTTCCTCGACCGCGCCCGCGCCGCCGTCGCCGCGGCGGACGCCGCGCTGGACCCGGCGGGACTCGTCGTACGCCCCCTGCGCCTCGGCCACTCCTGGGCCGCCCTCGGCGACGAGACCACCGCCCTGCTGCGCCGCTGGGACGAGGAGCACCCCGGCGTGCCGCTGGAGCTGCTGCGCATCGACGACCGCTGCGCGGGCCTGGCCCGCGGCCGCGTCGACGTCGCCCTGCTGCGCGCGCCCGCCGCCGGCTGCCGGGCCCGTACCGAACTGCTGCGCACCGAGCCCCGCGTCGCCGCCGTGCCCGCGGACAGCCCGCTCGCCGCCCCCGGCCGCGGGCCCCTCGCCCTCGCCGACCTCGCCCACCTGCCGCTGGCCGTCAACACCGTCTCCGGCATCACCACCCCGGCACTCTGGCCGCAGGGGCACCGTCCGCGCCGCACCGTCGAGGTCGCCAACACCGACGACTGGCTCGCCGCCATCGCCGCGGGACGCGCCGTGGGCGTCACCACTACGGCCACCGCGCAGGCGCACCGCCATCACTCGGTTGCCTACGTCCCGCTGACCGGTGCGCCCGCCGTCCCGGTGGTGCTGGCCTGGCGGGACCCGCCCGGCCACCCGGCGGTTCCCGCGCTGCTGATGCTTGCGCACCGGGTCGCCGGGGAAGCCGCCCAGGAACCGACGGGCCCCGGCAGCCGTTGATCCATTAAGAAACGCGCGGGATACTTGGGCCCATAGCGGTAACAGCGGAAGAATTCACCCCAAACGTCAGGCAATACGTCAGGAGACACTCATGGCAGGCTTTCTCGACCGCGCGAAGGAGAAGGCGGAGACCGCGCTGAACCAGGGCAAGGAGAAGGTCGGGGAGGTGCAGGCGCAGCGCGAGGGCCAGGCCCTCCTGCGCCGGCTCGGTGCGGCCTACTTCAACGAGCAGCGGGGCAGCGGTTCGCCGCAGGAGGTGCAGGACGCCCTCCAGGCCGTCCACGCCCACATCGCCCAGCACGGCGACGGTTTCCTCACCCGCGGCTGAGCCGGGACGGGCCCCGCGGCGCTCCGGGCCGAGCGCCCGGCACCGGCCCCGACCGGCCACCGAACAGCGTCCCGTGTACGCACCGGAGCCCACCGGGCCCGCAGCCCCGCGGCCCGACGACCAGCCGCCCGCCGGCCCACCCTCCGGCGGGCGGCTCGCCGCGCTCCGGCCCCGGCTGCCCTCGCCGCTGGAGGAGATCGCCGACGACCGCCTCGCCGCCCGCGGCGTCCGGCTGCTGCTCAAGCGGGACGACCTGATCCACCCGGCGCTGCCGGGCAACAAGTGGCGCAAGCTGGTGCCGAACCTGGAGGCACGCGCGGCCGGCTCCCCCGGCGGGGACGACCGTCCGCTGCTGACGTTCGGCGGCGCGTACTCCAACCACCTGCGGGCCACCGCCGCCGCGGGCCGGCTGCTCGGCATCCGCACCATCGGCGTGGTCCGCGGCGCCGAGCTGGCGGACCGCCCGCTCAACGGCTCCCTCGCGCGGGCCGCGGCGGACGGCATGCGGCTGCGCTTCGTGCCGCGCGCGACGTACCGGCGGCGCACGGACCCCGCCTTCCACGCCGAACTGCGCGCCGACTTCGGCGACTTCCAGCTCATCCCGGAGGGCGGCAGCAACGCCGCGGCGGTACGCGGCTGCGCCGGACTCGGCCGCGAGCTCGCAGGCGAAGCGCAGACCGCCGTCGTCGCCTGCGGCACGGGCGGCACGCTCGCGGGCCTGGCCGCCGGACTGCCCGCGGGCACACGGGCGATCGGCATACCCGTCCTCAAGGGCGGCTTCCTCGGCGCCGATGTCGAGCGGCTGCAGACCGCGGCGTTCGGCGGCCGGCGCGGCGACTGGCGCCTCGCGGACGGCTTCCACTTCGGCGGCTTCGCCCGCACCACCCCCGAACTCGACGCCTTCGCCGCCGACTTCGCCGCCCGCCACGGCCTCGCCCCCGAACCGGTGTACGTCGCCAAGATGCTCTACGCCGTCGTCGCCCTCGCCGCCGACGGTGCGTTCCCGCGCGGCTCGGCGGTCGCGGCGGTCGTCACCGGCTGACGCGGGTGTCGCCCGGACGAGGGAAGCCGGTCGGCGGTTGTCGGCGGGCCCTGCCATAATGGCAACCCGGAGTGACCGCACGGGAATTGGGACGAGAAAAGCCCTAGCCACGGAGCGTAATCAGGGTTTACTATTAGTGACAGCCGCGGGATGGGGTGGCCTTCTCCGGACCAGGAGACAGCAGCTCATCGCACGCGGTAGCGTCGCAGGCGAACGATTTGCCACGCCGGTCCGTTACTCCCAGTGACGGGGGGCAGGCCGGCGTTCCCATGGCAGAGAGTCGCCACGCACCTTGGAGGTGAGGGTGTCCCAGTTCGAAGGCGAGCCCAGTCCGAAGGACTTCGTCGAAGTCCGGCTGCCGGCTGCGGGGGCGTACCTATCGGTGCTCCGCACCGCCACGGCAGGGCTCGCTGCCCGCCTGGACTTCACGCTCGACGAGATCGAGGATCTGCGCATCGCGGTCGACGAGGCCTGCGCGATCCTCCTCCAGCAAGCCGTTCCCGGCTCCGTACTCACCTGCGTCTTCCAGCTCGGGGACGACGCGCTGCTGGTGACGGTGTCGGCACCGACCACAGACGGCCGGGCGCCCGAGCGCGACACCTTCGCGTGGACCGTGCTGTCCGCGCTCGCCGGCAGGGTGGACGCGACCGTGGGGGACGACCGCACGGTCACGATCAGCCTGCTCAAGGAGCGCGGCGCGGCGCCGGGGCTGACGTGACGTACGTCAGGGGCGTTCCGATGCGAGACGAGGGCCGGCTGGCCGCGGCGGAGCGAGAGCGGGCGGACCACATGGACGGACTGCAGCAGCACGACAGGCGTGAACCGCAGGACCGCAGCGGCGCGCGGGCGATGTTCTACGAGCTGCGCAAGCTGCCCGCGGACTCCTCCGAGCACGCCGAGCTGCGGAACGCCCTCGTGCAGATGCACCTGCCGCTCGTGGAGCACCTCGCCCGGCGCTTCCGCAACCGCGGCGAGCCGCTGGACGACCTCACGCAGGTCGCCACCATCGGCCTGATCAAGTCCGTGGACCGCTTCGACCCCGACCGCGGCGTGGAGTTCTCGACGTATGCGACTCCCACGGTCGTCGGCGAGATCAAGCGTCACTTCCGCGACAAGGGCTGGGCGGTGCGGGTGCCGCGGCGGCTGCAGGAGCTGCGGCTGTCGCTGACCTCCGCCACCGCCGAGCTCTCCCAGTTGCACGGCCGGGCCCCGACGGTGCACGAGCTGGCGCAGAAGCTCAACATCTCCGAGGAAGAGGTCCTGGAGGGCCTGGAGTCGGCGAACGCGTACTCCACCCTCTCCCTCGACGTCCCCGACACCGACGACGAGTCGCCGGCCGTCGCCGACACCCTCGGCGCGGAGGACGACGCCCTGGAGGGCGTCGAGTACCGCGAGTCCCTCAAGCCACTGCTGGAGGAGCTGCCGCCGCGGGAGAAGAAGATCCTGCTGCTCCGCTTCTTCGGGAACATGACCCAGTCCCAGATCGCCCAGGAGGTCGGCATCTCGCAGATGCACGTCTCCCGGCTACTGGCACGCACGCTGGCGCAGTTGCGCGAGCGGCTGCTCGTCGAGGAGTGAGCGGCGGGGCGCGTGCGCCCCGCCGTGACCCGCGAGGCGCCGTGCGCCGTTCTCCGGCGCCCTGGGCATCCCCGGAGGATGCAAGGGCGGCGAAGGGGGTCTTCGTGCCGTACGGGCCGCACGGCGGGGCCGTACGGGGGCGTACGCCCCTCCCCCGGCCGTGCCGCGGTGCTACGCCGTCCGGCTCGGGCCCACGCCCAGCGCCTCCGCCGTGCTCGGGCTGAGCACGCATACGAGCGCCCCGACCGCGACCGCGCCCAGCGCGAGCCCCAGCGCGAGCATCGTGCCGCCCGTCGACACCATCGCGAAGGCCACCGGCAGCGCCAGGATCTGCGTAATCATGGAAGGCCCCCGGCTCCAGCGGCGCTGCCGCCACAGCCCGTGCGCGGCGGCCAGCGGCAGCACGGCGAGCGCCAGCACGGTGAGCCCGCCGAAGACGGCCTGGCGGGTGCTGTCCGGTTCGCCGACGATCCCGAGTACCAGCTCGTAGCCCCCGAGGGCCGCGATGACGATCCCCTCGACCGCGGTCAGCACGGCAGCGACGGTCACCCGCGGCGGCCGCGGCCCCTTCTCCTCGGCGGCCTTCCCGGCCCCGTCCTCCGCGGCCTTTCCGGCCTTCGCGTCCTCCGCGGCCTTGCCTGCCTGGTCCGCCTTGCTCGCCTTGCCCGCCTTGGCGGCCCCGGTCTCCTTCGCGGCCTCGCCGGCCCCGGTGTTCTTCGCGGCCGCGGGCTTCCGCCCGGTCCCGGCCCTCTTGTCCCGCTCGGGCCCGGCCGCCTGCTTCCGCCCGCCCCGGCCCTGCGTTCCGCTCATGCTCTCCAGCCTACTGGGGCCCCGGTGCCCGCTACGCCGGGGCTGGGCCCCTCTACTTTTCGGTAGGTAACCTGCATGCCATGCGTGCGCTCCTCGTGGTGAATCCCGCCGCCACCGACACCAGTGCCCGGACCCGCGACGTGCTGATCCACGCACTCGCCAGCGACCTGAAGCTGGAGACGGTCACCACCGAGTACCGGGGCCACGCCCGCGACGTCGCCCGGCACGCGGCGGACAGCGGCGAAGTCGACATCGTCGTCGCCCTCGGCGGCGACGGCACCGTCAACGAGGTCGTCAACGGCCTGCTGCACCGCGGCCCCGCGCCCGAGGAGCTGCCCCGGCTCGCCGTCGTGCCCGGCGGTTCCACGAACGTCTTCGCCCGCGCCCTCGGCCTGCCCAACGACGCCGTCGAGGCCACCGGCGCGCTGCTCGACGCCATGCACTCCGGCAGCGAGCGCACCGTCGGCCTCGGGCTCGCCTCCGGCACCCCGGACACCGACGACGAGGGCGCGCCGGCTCGCTGGTTCACGTTCTGCGCGGGCATGGGGTTCGACGCGGGCGTCGTCGGCCGCGTCGAGCAGAAGCGCGAGCGCGGCAAGAAGTCCACCCACCCGCTCTACGTACGGCAGTTGCTGCGCCAGTGGCTCGGCGAGGGCGACCGCAGGCGCGGCGCGATCACGCTGCGGCGCCCGGCCGAGGACCCCGTCGAGGGCCTGGTGCTGTCGCTCGTCTGCAACACCTCGCCGTGGAGCTACCTGGGCAACCGCCCCCTCTACGCGACCCCCGGCGCGTCCTTCGACACCGCCCTCGACGTGCTCGGACTCGCCCGGCTCTCCACCCCGTCGCTGCTGCGCTACGGCACCCAGTTGCTCACCTCGTCGCCGGAGCGCGGGCCGCACGGCAAGCACGCGGTGTCCCTGCACGATCTCACCGACTTCACCTTGGAATCACAGGCCCCACTGCCCTTCCAGATGGACGGTGACCACCTAGGGCTGCGTACGAGCGTGACCTTCACAGGCGTACGGCGCGCACTGCGTGTGATTGTGTGAGTGGAAGGCCCGAAAGTCCTTCCAGTCGAACGTTTAGGCTGCGCCTCACCCCCTGGAAGTGGGGTCCTTTGTCAACTGAGACCAAGGAATCCAAAGAAACTTCCCGGAAGGGGTTGTATCCGAAGCTGAGGTTTGCGAACCTCTTCATGGCGGTCGGAGCGCCTCCCTTCAGGGGACCTGCCTCCGACGCACTCGCCCCCTCCACATGCTGAAGGTCACACCAGAAACCTGGTACGACCCCTTCACTTGTCGGAGGATTCGTGAAAGCGTTCACATTCACAAGCAACTGACAGCAACGCGAAGAGATGGAGCAGTCATGGACTGGCGTCACAACGCCGTTTGCCGCGAGGAAGACCCCGAGCTCTTCTTCCCGATCGGCAACACCGGTCCTGCTCTGCTGCAGATCGAGGAAGCCAAGGCCGTCTGCCGTCGCTGCCCCGTGATGGAGCAGTGCCTGCAGTGGGCGCTGGAGTCCGGTCAGGACTCCGGTGTCTGGGGTGGCCTCAGCGAGGACGAGCGCCGCGCGATGAAGCGCCGCGCCGCGCGCAACCGGGCGCGCAGGGCCAGCGCCTGACCCGACACCCCCCGGATGCGCGAAGGCGCCGTGGGTCCCACGGCGCCGCTCTCCCCGAGCCGCAGCGCAGCAGCCGCAAAGCCGCACCACGAGTCACCGCAGAGCCCCGGAGCCAGATGGCCCGGGGCTTTTTGCTGCTCCGATGCCGCCGCGTGACCGATGCGTGCCGCCGCCGTGTCGCCGTAAAGGGCTACGCCCCCGTCAACCCGTGCCGTCCACTTCCGTACCCGCAACGCCCCGGCGCGTCAGCGCTTTTCGGGTTGCACGGGAATGTCGAACACCACCCGCGTGCCCCCCTCCGGCGCCCGCGCCATCGAAAACGTGCCCGCCAACTCCCCCTCGACCAGCGTGCGTACGATCTGCAGCCCGAGGCTCCCGGACGTCGCCGGGTCGAACCCCTCCGGCAGCCCCCGCCCGTCGTCCTGCACGGTGACCAGCAGCCGGCTGTCCTGCCGCCCGCTGGAGCGCAGCGCGGTGACCTCCACGCGCCCCGACTCCCCCGGCCCGAAGCCGTGTTCCAGGGCGTTCTGCAGCACCTCGGTCAGCACCATGGACAGCGGCGTGGCGACCTCCGCCTTGAGCACGCCGAAGCGGCCGGTGCGGCGGCCCGTCACCCGGCCCGGGTTGATCTCCGCCACCATCGCCACCACCCGGTCGGCGATCTCGTCGAACTCCACGGTCTCGTCGAGGTTCTGCGACAGCGTCTCGTGCACGATGGCGATCGAGCCGACCCGCCGCACCGCCTCGTCCAGCGCCGCCCGCGCCCGCCCGTCGGGGTCCTCGGCGGCCAGCCGGCGCGACTGCAGCCGCAGCAGGGCGGCGACGGTCTGCAGGTTGTTCTTCACCCGGTGGTGGATCTCGCGGATCGTGGCGTCCTTGGTCATCAACTCGCGTTCGCGCCGCCGGATCTCGGTGACGTCGCGCAGCAGCACCAGCGACCCGATGCGCGTCCCGCGCGGCTTCAGCGGGATCGTACGCAACTGGATGACGCCGCCGTTGCCCTCCACCTCCGCCTCCCGCGGCGCCCACCCGCTGGCGAGCTTGACCAGCGCCTCGTCCACCGGCTCCTTGCTGACGGCCAGTTCCGAGGTGGCCTGGCCGAGGTGCCGGCCGACGAGGTCGGCGGCCTGGCCGAGGCGGTGGTAGGCGGAGAGCGCGTTGGGCGAGGCGTACTGCACGATGCCCTCCGCGTCGAGCCGGATGAGGCCGTCGCCGACCCGCGGCGAGGTCTCCGTGTCGCCCTGCTGCCCGGGGTAGGGGAACGCGCCCGCGGCGATCATCTGCGCGAGGTCGGAGGCGCTCTGCAGATACGTCAGCTCCAGCCGGCTGGGGGTGCGCACGGTCAGCAGGTTGGTGTTGCGGGCGATGACGCCCAGGACGCGGCTCTCCCGGCGCACGGGGATGGATTCGATCCGTACGGGCACCTCCTCGCGCCACTCCGGGTCGCCCTCGCGCACGATCCGGCCCTCGTCGAGGGCCGCGTCGAGCATGGGGCGCCGGCCGCGCGGGACGGTGTGGCCGACCATGTCGTCCTGGTACGAGGTGGGGCCGGTGTTCGGGCGCATCTGGGCCACGGAGACGTAGCGGGCGCCGTCGACGGTCGGGACCCAGAGCACGAGGTCGGCGAAGGACAGGTCGGCGAGCAACTGCCACTCCGATACGAGGAGGTGCAGCCACTCCAGGTCGGTCTCGCTCAGCGCCGTGTGCCGGCGGACGAGTTCGTTCATGGACGGCACACCTGGAGCCTACCGGCGGCGCCCCGAAGCACCCGAAGCCCGCCTCGGCGACAGCGGGCCGGAGGCGGGACGGCCGTACGTGCGCCGGCCGCCACGGCCGGGCCGCGCGCCGCGGCGAAGCCGCCGGCGCCCGCGGTGCGGGCCACGGGCCATCACGCACTTCGGGCCGCGGTGCCTGGACCGGGACCCTCAACCCGTCCGGCACCGCGGCCCGGAGCCAAGCACCGGTGCGCGCGCCGCGAAGTGTGCGGCCCCGCGGCGTCGCAACCGGTGAGGAGGCCGGGACGCAGTCAGGGCAGAGAACGTCTCGGGCCTCGTTCCGCCCCGTCGTGCGGAAGGGGCGGAAGCCTGACAAGCATTGTGGACTAGACCACTCCCGGCTGTCTACGCCCCGGACGCACCGACTTGGCCGTCCGCCGCCGACGCCGTGAAGCCCGCCGCGGCGACCTCCGCCACCCGTTGCAGCAGCTCCCGGTCGGCACCGTCCCTGGCCTGGGAGGACATGCCCTGGAGGACGGCCCCGGCGTAGGTCGCGAGCTTCTCCGCGTCGGTCCCGGGCGGCAGCACGCCCGCGGTCACGTCGGCCTGGACGCGCGCGGTCATGGCGGCGAGGTTGAGGGCGCGCAGCTCGCGCATCTTGGTCACCACCTCGGGGGTGGTGGCGCTCACGCCGACGCTGAGCACCATGCAGCCGCGGGGGTGGTCCGGCGCGGTGTACCCGACGGCGGCCTCGCGCAGGATGCGGGTGAAGGCGGCGACGGCGGTGGGCTCCTCGGCCATCGCGCGGTCGATGAACGTGCCGTTGTCGGTCGTCGCGTACGCCTCGACGGCGGCGTCGAAGAGCGCCTTCTTGTCGCCGAAGGCGGCGTACAGGCTGGGCGCGCCGATGCCGAGGACGCGGGTGAGGTCGGCGACGGAGGTGGCCTCGTAGCCGTGCCTCCAGAAGGCGTACAGGGCCTTCTCCAGCGCTTCGTCGCGGTCGAAGGAGCGGGGGCGCCCGCGCTGCTTGGTGGCCATGGAAACAATTCTATAGCGCCCGCTAGACAATATGATACGGTCCTTTCTGTAGCGACCTTTACAGAAAGGGGGGCGCAGCCATGGGCGCGCTCACCGGCAGGACGGCACTGGTCACGGGCGCAAGCCGCGGGATCGGCAGGGCGATCGCGGAGCGGCTGGGGCGGGACGGCGCACGGGTCGCCGTGCACTACGGCAGCAACGAGGCGGCGGCGAAGGAGACCGTCGCCGCGATCGAGGCGGCCGGCGGCGAGGCGTTCGCGATCAGGGCCGAGCTGGGCGTGCCGGGCGACGCGGCGGCGCTGTGGGCGGAGTTCGACCGGCACGCGGACGGGCTCGACATCCTCGTCAACAACGCGGGGGTGGCACTCCAGGCGCTCATCGAGGACACCGACGAGGCCGACTTCGACCGGCTGTTCGCGGTGAACACCAAGGCGCCGTTCTTCGTCACCAAGCTGGGGCTGTCCCGGCTGCGGGACGGCGGGCGCATCGTCAACGTCTCCACGGTGGCCACGCACGCCGCGCTGATGCCGACGCTGCTGGCGTACACGATGACGAAGAGCGCGGTCGACGCCTTCACCAAGTTCCTGTCGAAGTCCGTGGGCGAGCGGGGCATCACCGTCAACGCCGTCGCGCCCGGCGCCCTGGACACCGACATGAACGCGGCCTGGCTGCGCGACAACGACGACGCGAAGGCGGGCATGGCGGCGATGTCGCCGCTCGGCCGGATCCCGGACGTCAGCGAGGTCGCGGACACCGTGGCGTATCTGGTCTCCGGTGACGCCAAGGTGCTCACGGGCGCGTACGTCGACGTCTCCGGCGGCGTGCTGCTGTAGCCCGTGCGAAAGGCGACGGCCCCGGCTCCGCGAGGGAGCCGGGGCCGTCGCCCGTACGCGATCAGGTGCTCAGCGGGTCTCCGTGACCTTCGCCAGCGAGCGCGGGGCGTCCGGGTCCTGGCCGCGGGCGATGGTGACCTCGTACGCGAGCAGTTGCAGCGGCAGGATCTCCAGGATCGGCTGCACCTCCTCCGCCACGCCCGCCGTGGGCAGGGCGAAGCCCCCCGCGGCGGCGTCGACCTGCGCCTGCGGGCCGATGACGACGAGGTCGGCGCCACGGTCCCGCAGCCGGTCGAGGACGGGCTGCAGCGCCTCGCCGCCGCGGCCGTCGGTGACGATGGCGATGACCGGCGAGACGTTGTCGACCATGGCCAGCGGCCCGTGCAGCAGGTCCGCGCCGGAGTAGGAGAGCGCCGGGATGTACGACGTCTCCATCAGCTTCAGCGCCGCCTCCTTGGCCGTCGGATAGCCGTAGCCGCGCGAGGTGAGGACCATCCGCTCGGCGAAGCGGTAGCGCTGCGCCAGGGCCTTCACCTCGTCCTGCCGGGCGAGGATCTGCCCGGCCAGCTCCGGCAGCACCGCCGCCGCTTCACCCTGTCCGCCGCGCATGCCCTCCACGAACAGGTAGAGCGCCAGCAGCGAGGCGGTGTACGTCTTGGTCGCGGGCAGCGCCTTCTCCGGGCCCGCCTGGACGTCGATGTGGTACTCGCTGACGCCGGCCAGCGGCGAGTCCGGGTTGTTGGTCACGGCCAGCGTGATCGCGCCGGCCTCGCGGGCGGCCTGCGTGGAGGCGACGAGGTCGGGCGAGCCGCCGGACTGGCTGACTGTGATCACCAGCACGTCGGTGAGGTCCGGCTTGGCCTCGTACGCCGTGGTGGTGGACATCGAGGTCAGCCCGCACGGCAGCCCGAGCCGGACCTCCAGCAGGTACTTGGCGTACAGCGCGGCGTTGTCCGACGTGCCCCGCGCGGTCAGCAGGACGAAGCGCGGGGAGCGGGCCGCGATCGCCCCGGCGACCCTGCGGATCTCCGGGGCGCCGTGCGCCAGGACGCGGCGCAGGGCCTCGGGCTGTTCGGCCATCTCGCCGGCCATGATCCGGCCCGGCTGGGCGGCAGTCATGCGGGGTGCCTCCGTAATGCGGTGTCAGGTGGTACGGGCGGGTGGCGGTCAGGCCCCGGCGCCCTTGCCGGTGATGACCTCCGCGGCGGCGCGCCCGCAGACGCGGGCGGCACCGTGTGTCGCGATGTGCGGCGCCCCGCGCGGCGGCGCCTGCGGCACACCCATCTCCACCACGACGGTGTCGGGACGGGCGGCGAGCAGGGCGTCGAGCGCGTCCGCCATCCAGGGGTGGCGGTGGACGTCGCGCACCACTGCGACGATCCTACGATCACCCGCCGCCGCGAGCACATTTGCCGTCAGCGCCGACAAACCCTCCCGGCTCGCCGCCCTGCCGCCACCGCCGGCGGCGGCGCCCAGCGCCGAGCCGTCGAAGACCGCGGACTCGGTGCCGGGCAGCGCGCGCTCCAGCTCCGCGCCGACGCCCCACGGGGTCTCCTGCCCCACCGCGATGCTGGCCACCGGCGTGAACCCGGCGACGTACACCGGCCCGGCCGGCGGCTCGTAGCCCGCCGCCCCCGTGACGCGCAGCGCCCGACGGGCCGCGGCCTGGCCGACGCCGGGGTCCGGCGCGATCCCCTCCACCGCGCCGGACGCCGCTGACGCCGACCAGGCCGCCAGCGCCCGTACCCGGGCAGCGGCATCGGCGAGCCGCTCCTCGGGCAGGTCACCGCTGCGCACCGCGGCCACCAGGGCGTCGCGGGTGCGCAGCACGATCTCCTCGTCGCCGCGGGCGCCGATGCACATCGCGTCGGCACCGGCCGCGGCGGCCCGTACGGCACCGCCCTCGATGCCGTACGTCGCGGCGATGGCCTGCATCTCCAGCGCGTCCGTGATGATCAGGCCGGTGAAGCCGAGCCCGCCGTCGGCGACGGGGGCGCGCAGCAGGCCGGTGAGCACCGCGGGGCTGACCGTGGCGGGCACGTCGGTGCGCAGCGCGGGCAGCAGGATGTGCGCGCTCATCACGGCCTTGGTGCCGGCCGCGATCGCGGCCCGGAACGGCACCAGCTCGCGCTCGCGCAGCACGTCGACGGGGACGTCGATGCGCGGCATGGCGTGGTGCGAGTCGACGTTGGTGTCGCCGTGGCCGGGGAAGTGCTTGGCGCAGGCGCTGACGCCCGCGTCCTGGAGGCCCTCGATGTACGCGGCCGTGTGCCGGGCGACGAGCGCGGGGTCCGCGCCGAAGGAGCGCGCGCCGATGACCGGGTTGCCGGGGTTGGAGTTGACGTCGGCGGACGGCGCCCAGTCGAGGTTGACGCCGACCTCGGCGAGCCGGCGGCCCAGCTCGCGGGCGACGGCCCGGGTCAGCCCGGGGTCGTCGACCGCGCCGAGGGCGAGGTTGCCGGGGAACGAGGAGCCGGTGCGCACCTCAAGGCGGGTGACGTCGCCGCCCTCCTCGTCCATCGCCACCAGCACGTCGGTCCTGGCGGCGCGCAGCCGCGCGGTGAGCCGGGCGACCTGCTCGGGGTTCTCGATGTTGCGGCCGAAGAGCCCGACGCCGGTCAGCCCCTCGTCGAGGCGGCGCAGTACCCAGTCCGGGGGCGTGGTGCCCAGGAAGCTCGGCTGCAGTACGGCGAGGGCGTCCCGGGTCAGGGTGTCGGTGCTCCCTGCGAGTGTCGTCATGGCCGTCGTGCTGTCCCTTCCCGCGGCGGGTGGTTCCGCCGCAGCTTACGAGGTGGTACGTCAGCCCTTCACGGCACCGGCGGTGAGGCCGGAGGTGACCTTCCGCTGCAGGTACAGGAAGAGCAGCAGGATGGGCAGGGCGAACAGCGACGCGGCGGCCATGGTGGCACCCCAGTCGTCGCCGAACTGGGTCTGGAACTGGGACAGCCACAGCGGCAGGGTCTGCGCCTCGGCCTCCTTGTTGAGGACCAGCACCATCGGGAACTCGTTCCAGGCGGTGATGAAGCCGAAGAGCGAGGTGGCCATGAGGCCCGGCGCCAGCAGCGGGAAGATCACCTTGCGGAACGCCTGGACCCGGGTGGCGCCGTCGACCATGGCCGCCTCTTCGAGGTCCTTGGGCACCGCGGCCACGTAGGTGCGCAGCGTCAGGATGGTCAGCGGCAGCACCATCACGGTGTAGAAGAGCGTGAGCGGCACCAGACTGTTCAGCATGTCCGCGTCGCGCACCAGCATGTACACCGAGATGACCATGACCTCCCAGGGCGCCATCTGCGCGAACATGAAGATCAGGATGATGCCGGTACGGCCCCGGAAGCGCATCCGCGCCAGGGCGAAGGACGCGATGAGGGCGATGAGCAGCGAGAAGCCGACCGCCAGCAGGGTCACCGTGAGCGAGTTCTTCCAGAAGTTCCAGAAGTTGTCGGCGTCGAAGGCCGTGCGGTAGTGCTCGAAGGTCGGGTCCATCGGGAACCAGACCGGATCCTCGCTGATGATGTCGCCGGTCGGCTTGAACGACGTGGCGAACATCCAGTACACGGGGAAGAGGAAGATGACGAACAGCACCATGGCCGTCGCGTTGGGCCAGAAGCGGCCGATGAACGAGCGCCTCACGAGTCTTCCCTCTCCTGCTTCATGACCATGCGGATGTAGTACGACGTCAGCCCCATCAGGACCAGGATCGTGAGCACGGAGATCGCCGCGCCCATGCCGTAGTGCTGGTTGCCGACGCCCTCGACGAAGGCGTAGACGGGGAGCGTCTCGGTGAGCCGGTCGGGGCCGCCGCCGTTGATCGCGTAGACGTGCGGGAACGCCTTGAAGATCCAGATGATCTCCAGGAACGTGGTGGCGAGCAGGAACGGCTTGATGAAGGGGAAGGTCACCGAGGTGAACGTGCGCCAGGCGCCGGCGCCGTCGAGGCCCGCGGCCTCGTACAGTTCCTTGGCGATCGTGGTCGTGGCGGCGTAGAGGTTGATCGCCACGAACGGGATCGACGTCCAGACGAGCATCACCGTGATCACGAAGAAGGTGGAGAACTGGCTGCTGGTCCAGGAGTAGTCGGCCATGGAGTGCCAGCCGAGCTTGTCCAGGATCCAGTTGACGACGCCGTAGCGCTCGGCGAACAGCCACTGGTAGACGGTGGTGGCGGCGATGATGGGCATGGCCCAGGCGAGCACGAGCGCCATCAGCAGGGTCAGCCGCATCTTGCGGCCGAGCCGGGCGAGCAGCAGCCCGACGAGGGTGCCGAGCACCATGATGAGCGTGACGTTGACGGCGGTGAAGAGCACCGTCCGGAGCGTGACGCGCCAGAAGTCCTCGCCGCCGAGGACATCGGTGTAGTTGTCGAAGCCGTTCCACTCGGTGAGGTGCTGGATCAGCTCCTTCATGCCCAGCTTCTGGAACGACAGGATGCCGTTCTTCACCAGCGGGTAGCCGAGCAGCACGGTGGTGATCGCCAGCGCGGGCAGGAGCAGCAGGTACGGGAGGGCGCCGGCGGAGCCCTGGGCCTTGCGGTGGCGTCCGGGCGGTGGGGGTGGTGTCGTACGGGCGCGGCCTCTGGCCTTCTCGGCTGCCGGCCTCGGTATCTGCACAGTCATGATGCGGCGATCTCTTCGGGACGAGGTGGTTTCGGACCCGCGGGTGCGGGCGGGGCCGGGTCGTACCCGGTCCCGCCCGCACGATGACGCTTACTCCTGCGCCAGGCGCTCGTTCAGGTCGTCCTCGACCGACTTCGCGGCGTCCTCGTGGGAGTCACCGTTGAGGTAGGCGGTCATGTAGGACTTGATGGGGTTGGGGGTGTTCTCCACCGCGCCCCACTCCGGGATGAGCGGCGTGGTGCCGCCGACGGCGGCGGCGGGCGCCGCGGCCTCGGCCGCCTCGTTGCCCTCCAGCTTCGACAGCAGCGAGTCCTTGTTGGGGATCACGCCGTTGGCGGCCGCGAGGGCGCCCTCGTGCTTGTCGGAGAGCACGATCTTCAGGAACTCCTGGGCCAGTTCCTGCTTCTCGCTGCCCGCGGCGACGGCCAGGTTGGAGCCGCCGAGGAAGACGCTCTCGGGGGTGTCGGCGGTCTCACCGGGGATGGTGAAGTAGCCGATCTCCTTCTCGAAGTTCTTGTCCTTGCTCGCCTCGACGGCGATGCCGGACTCCCAGCCCATGCCGATGATCGCGCCGGTCTTGCCCTTGCCGAAGACCTCGCCCTGCTGCGGGGTGGCCTCGTCCTTGTCCTTGGGCGCCTCGGAGTAGTCGGCGTACTGCTTGTAGATCTCCATGGCCTGGCCGACCTTGGGGTCGGAGAGGTTGGAGACCCACTTGTCGCCGTCCTGCTTCACCAGCTCGGCGTCCTGGCCGATGAGCAGGCCGTCGAAGAAGTACCAGTTCTGGCCGGGCATGTAGACCGGCTCGGCGTCGGTGTTCTTCTCGATCTTGTCGAACGCCGCGAAGAGGTCGTCACGGGTCTTGGGGATCTCCGTGATGCCGGCTTCCTTGAAGATCGACTTATTGTACATCACCACGCGGTTGGCGAAGAACCACGGCACCGCGTACTGCGCGCCCTCGTAGACCGACGACTCGTTGAGGGACTCGGTCCACTCGGTGCCGATCTCGTCCTTCAGCCCGGTCAGGTCGGCCAGGCCGCCGGTCGCCGCGTAGGCGGGCGTCTGGGTGTTGCCGACCTCGACCACGTCGGGCGGGCTCTCCTCGGACAGCGCGGTGGTCAGCTTCTGCTGAATTCCGTTCCACTGCTGCACCTTGTATTCGAGCTTGGCGCCCGTCTTCTTCTCGAACTCGGCCTGGACGTCCTTCAGCCAGTCGTCCGGGGTCGAGCCGTCCATGGCCCAGAAGGTGAGCGTCTCGCCCTTGAATGACTTGGTGCCACCGCCCTTGTCGCTCTCTTCGTCACCATCGTCAGAACCGCAGGCGGCGAGGCTTGCCACCAGGCCAGCCGCCGCCAGCACCGCTACCGCCGTGCGCTTCACGTCACCCTCCTCAACATGCCGGCCCACGCCCCCCTGCCGTCTTTCGCCAGCGATTCGCCACCGAAAAGTCCTTGCGCCCGGACCCTGCCCGTGGAGTGGACTTGTGGTCTTTAATGGTTTAGACCAGGTTGACGGTCTTGGTCTGGACCAATCGTGGAACGAAGCCTGGCCTAGACCAATGAGGGTGTCAAGGGTGTGCGGCCTGCTGGTTCGGCTTCCGTTACCGGACCGACATGTGAGCTATCCCGTCACCCCGCGAGTGCACCGACGGGTGACGAGCCGTGCCAGGATGTGAGCCGCTACCAGACGGAGGAGTCATGAGGACGAACGCCGGACCGGCCGAGGGAACGTCGGCTGCGACGGTACCGGCAGCCGACGAGCCGGGACGTGCCGGGGGAAGCACCGGGCGGACCACCCGCGTGCCGAAGTACTACCGGCTCAAGCGGCATTTGCTGGAGATGACCGAGACCCTGCCTCCCGGCACCCCGGTGCCGCCGGAGCGCACGCTCGCCTCCGAGTTCGACACTTCCCGTACGACCGTGCGCCAGGCGCTGCAGGAGCTGGTCGTGGAGGGTCGGCTGGAGCGGATCCAGGGCAAGGGCACGTTCGTGGCCAAGCCCAAGGTGTCGCAGGCCCTCCAACTGACCTCGTATACCGAGGACATGCGCGCCCAGGGCCTCGAACCCACCTCGCAACTGCTGGACATCGGCTACGTCACCGCCGGCGACCAGCTCGCCGAGCGGCTCGACATCACCCCCGGCGGGCGGGTGCTGCGCATCGAGCGGCTGCGCCTGGCCAACGGCGAGCCGATGGCCATCGAGACCACCCACCTGTCCGCGAAGCGCTTCCCCGCGCTGCGCCGCAGCCTGGTCAAGCACTCCTCGCTCTACACCGCGCTCGCCGAGGTCTACGACGTCCACCTGGCCGAGGCCGAGGAGACCATCGAGACCTCGCTGGCCACGCCCCGCGAGGCGGGCCTGCTGGGTACGGACACGGGCCTGCCGATGCTGATGCTCTCGCGCCACTCGGTCGACACCCACGGCGAGCCGGTGGAGTGGGTCCGCTCGGTCTACCGCGGCGACCGCTACAAGTTCGTCGCCCGCCTCCGCCGCCCGGTGGGCTGAGCGACCGCGCGGCGGCGGCCCCGGCCCGGTGCCGGGTCCGCCGCCGCTGTGTGCCGCCGTACCCGCCCGCGCGCACGTGTGCGCCCAGGGGGATGCCGGCCGTACCCCCTTCCCGCCGTCCCGTCCCCCGCCGCGACAGAAAGGCACCCGCCGTGCGCTACCGCTTCATGGGCAACACCGGGCTCCGCGTCAGCGAGCTCTGCATGGGCACGATGACCTTCGGCCGGGAGGCCGACGAGAAGACCAGCCACGCGATCCTCGACATGTTCGCCGAGGCGGGCGGCAACTTCATCGACACCGCCGACATCTACGCCGGCGGCGACTCCGAGTCGATCACGGGACGCTGGCTCGCGGGCCGCGACCGCGAGGACTTCGTGGTCGCGAGCAAGGTCCGCTACGCCACCGGAGACGGGCCCAACGACCGCGGCCTGGGCCGCAAGCACATCCTCGCCGGCATCGACGCCAGCCTGCGCCGGCTCGGCACCGA
The DNA here is from genome assembly GCF_002847285.1 of Streptomyces sp. CMB-StM0423. Classification (NCBI taxonomy): domain Bacteria; kingdom Bacillati; phylum Actinomycetota; class Actinomycetes; order Kitasatosporales; family Streptomycetaceae; genus Streptomyces; species Streptomyces sp. CMB-StM0423. The sequence continues at coordinate 2,625,213 of NZ_CP025407.1, forward strand.
CTACCTCGACCTGTACCAGATCCACGCCTGGGACCCGGCCACGCCGCTGGAGGAGACCCTGGCCACGCTGGACACCCTGGTCACCGGCGGCAAGGTGCGCCACATCGGCGCCAGCAACGTCACCGGCTGGCAGTTGCAGAAGGCGATCGACCTCAGCAGGGCGCACGGCTGGGAGCCCTTCACCTGCCTCCAGCCGCTGTACAACCTGCTGGACCGCTCGACCGAGTGGGAGCTGCTCGACGTCTGCCGCAACGAGGGCCTGGGCGTCATCCCGTGGAGCCCGCTGCGCGGCGGCTGGCTCGCCGGGTCGATCCGGCGCGGCACCGACGCGCCCGCCGCGGGCAGCCGGGTGGAGACCGCGGAGCGGATGGGCTGGAGCGAGTCGTGGAGCGCGTACGCGGGTGAGGAGCGCACCTGGCGGACGCTGGACGCGCTGCACGCCGTGGCCGGGGAGACCGGCCGCCCCGCCGCCCAGGTCGCCGTCAACTGGCTGCTGCGGCGCCCCGGCGTCACCGCCCCCATCATCGGCGCCCGCACCACCGAGCAGCTCACCACGACGCTGCCGTCCTCCGACTGGGAGCTGACGCCGGAGCAGACCGCCCGTCTCGGCGAGGCGAGCGCGCTGCCGCGGCCGTACCCGTACAGCGTGATCGCCACCGACCCCGGGGACCGCTGAGCCCCCGCCGGGGCCCGGCACGGCACCCGGCCCCGGCGCTCTCCCCCGGCCGCAGCGCGCCTGCCGGGGCTTTCGTGATCGGATAGCGACTGATCGCCCTAGTGACGGCGGCCTGACCCTGCTCTACATTTCGAGCGCATTGCAAGAGATTGAGAGCTCAGGGGACGGAGCCGCCATGACTGTGCAAGCACCCCCGGATGTGCCCAAAAAGCCACGTCCGGAACCGAAGAGCGTGATCCTGTGGACCGCCGTGGCCCTGGTGGGCGCCGTCGGCTGGACCATGCTGGCGCTCTCCCGGGGCGAGGAGGTCTCGGCGGCCTGGATGGTGGCCGCGGCCCTCGGCTCGTACGCCATCGGCTACCGCTTCTACTCGAAGTTCATCGCCTACCGCGTGCTCAAGGCCGACAAGAACCGCGCCACCCCCGCCGAACGGCTCGACAACGGCATCGACTTCCAGCCGACCGACCGCAGGGTCCTCCTCGGCCACCACTTCGCCGCGATCTCCGGCGCGGGCCCGCTTGTCGGCCCGGTGCTGGCGGCGCAGATGGGCTTCCTGCCGGGCACGATCTGGATCGTCGCCGGCGTGATCTTCGCGGGCGCGGTCCAGGACATGGTGGTGCTCTTCTTCTCCACCCGCCGCAACGGCCGTTCGCTCGGCCAGATGGCGCGCGAGGAGATCGGCCCGGTCGGCGGCGCCGCCGCGCTGCTCGCCGTCTTCGCGATCATGATCATCCTGCTGGCGGTGCTGGCGCTGGTCATCGTCAACGCGCTGGCGGAGTCCCCCTGGGGCACGTTCTCCATCGGCATGACGATCCCGATCGCCCTGTTCATGGGCTTCTACCTGCGTATGATCCGGCCCGGCCGGGTCGCGGAGGTGTCGCTGATCGGCATCGCCCTGCTGCTGCTCGCGCTGGTCGCGGGCCGCTGGGTGGCCGAGTCCTCGCTCGCGGACACGTTCACGCTGAGCAAGGAGTCGCTGGTCATCTGGATGGTCATCTACGCCTTCATCGCCTCGGTGCTGCCGGTGTGGATGCTGCTCGCGCCGCGCGACTACCTGTCGACGTTCATGAAGCTCGGCACCATCGCGCTGCTGTTCATCGGCGTGGTCGTGGCCGCGCCGACGCTGAAGATGGAGGGCGTCACCGAATTCGCGGGTGAGGGCACGGGACCGGTCTTCGCCGGCTCGCTCTTCCCGTTCGTCTTCATCACCATCGCCTGCGGCGCCCTGTCCGGCTTCCACTCCCTCATCTCCTCCGGCACCACGCCCAAGATGGTGCAGAAGGAGACGCAGATCCGGATGATCGGCTACGGCTCCATGCTGATGGAGTCCTCCGTGGCGATCGTGGCGATGATCGCCGCCTGTGTGCTGGACCCGGGGCTGTACTTCGCGATGAACTCGGCGCCCACGGTGATCGGCGAGACCGCGCAGTCGGCGTCGCAGGCGATCCAGGGCTTCGGGTACGAGATCACGCCGGCGGCCCTGCAAGCGGCGGCCGACTCCGTCGAGGAGTCGACGCTGCTGTCCCGTACCGGCGGCGCGCCGACGTTCGCGATCGGTGTCTCGGAGATCTTCTCCGATGTGACCGGGGACAGTCTCAAGGCGTTCTGGTACCACTTCGCGATCATGTTCGAGGCGCTCTTCATCCTCACCGCGCTGGACGCGGGCACCCGGGTGGGCCGCTTCATGCTCCAGGACACCCTCGGCAACATCTACAAGCCGCTCAAGCGCGTCAGTTGGTGGCCGGGGCTCATCGCCACCAGCGCGGTCGTCGTGGGCCTGTGGGGCTACTTCCTGTGGGTCGGCGTCAACGACCCCCTGGGCGGCATCAACCAGCTCTTCCCGCTCTTCGGCATCACCAACCAACTGCTCGGCGCGGTCGCGCTGACGATCTGCACCACGCTGCTGATCAAGTCGGGGCGGCTGAAGTGGGCGTGGGTGACGGGCATCCCGCTGATCTGGGTCGCCGTGGTCACGCTCACCGCGAGCTGGCAGAAGGTGTTCTCCGACGACCCGCGGGTCGGCTTCTTCGCCCAGGGCGACGTGGCGCAGGAGGGCATCGACTCCGGCAAGCTGTCCGGCCAGGAGCTGGAGGACGCCGAGACGATCGTCACCAACACCACGGTCGACGGGGTGCTGTCGGCGGTCTTCGCGCTGCTGGTGGTCGTCGTGATCCTGGACGCGGCCCGGGTGTGCGTGAAGTCGCTGCGCAACCCGGAGTCCGTCGTCAGCCACGAGGAGCCGTACCACGAGTCGTCGTACGTCGCACCGGCGCAACTGATCGCGACCAAGGAGGAGAAGCAGGAGCTGGCCGCGGCCGGGCTGGGCAGCGGCGGCGGGTTCAAGCCGGGTGCCGGCGGCGGCGCGCGGGACGGAGGCGGGTCATGACCGGGGCGGCGGCGCTGGCTACGGCTGGGCGCAAGGTCTGGTGGTACGTCCGCGAGGTGATCGGCGACACGGCGTACGAGCGCTACGTCGAGCACCTGCGCGGGCACGACCCCGACGCGAAGGTGCCCACCCGGCGCGAGTTCGAGCGGATGCGCACGGACGCGGGCGACGACCCGCGCAAGGGCTTCCGCTGCTGCTGAGCGCGGTGCGGCGGAGGCCGCAGGCGTACGGGCCGCCGTCCCCGGCTTTCCGGGGGCGGCGGCCCGCTGTCGGTGGCGCAGGGCAGACTCGGGGGCATGGACTTCACGGTGCGGCCGGTGCGGCCGGAGGAGTACGAGCGGGCGGGCGAGCTGGTCGCCGAGGCGTATCTGGCGGACGGGCTGCTGACGTTCGGCGAGGACGACGAGTATGTGCACGAGCTGCGGGACGTGCGCCGCCGGGCGGCGGCGGAGCGCGCCGAGGTGCTGGTCGCGGTCGAAGGGGATGCCCGCGCGGTCGGCGGGGAGGTGCTGGGCAGTGTGACGTTCGTGACGGCGGGGTCGCCGTTCGCGGAGCTGAGCGGGCCGGGCGAGGGCGAGTTCCGGATGCTGGCGGTGGCCCGGGAGGCGCGCGGCCGCGGCGTGGGCGAGGCGCTCGTACGGGCCTGTCTGGACCGCTCCCGGGAGCTGGGCGCGGACCGGGTGGTGCTGTCCAGCACCCCGGAGATGGCCACGGCCCACCGGCTGTACGAGCGGCTGGGGTTCGTCCGCACCCCGGCGCGGGACTGGCTGCCGCTGCCGGATCTGCCGCTCTGGGCCTTCGTCGCGGACCTCTGACGCCCGGCCGACATGCGACACAACATATAGGGGTGCTTCCCTGGCGAGCCACTAGATGTATGCTCGTCCTAGCTGCCGACGCAGGGGAATCCGGTGGAAGTCCGGAGCTGTCCCGCAACGGTAAGCGATATACGGGCATGCCTGCCACGCGCCGGCGGGTCCGTATGTCGTGAGCCCGAAAACCTCCGGCAGCGATCGATGACGTCCGGGTCTCGTGGATTGGGCTCGCGGACGCACACGGGGTTGCCTCGACGGATCCGGCATGCCCGCCTGCGCCCGTACCGCAGCCTCTCCCGCGCGGCCCCGCCGAACGAGGGAGAGCAGCATCTTGACGATCGCACCACCGGCCGCGCCCACGGAGCCCGCCTCCGCCGCCCCCCGGGCCGGCGACGGCCCGGCCGCCGCGCTCACCCGCACCCTCACCGAGGTGACCGCCGACCTGCCCGCCACCGACCCCGCCCGGGTCGCCGCCGACGCGCTGCGCGGCCGCCACCCGGGCTCCGGCGAGGCGGAGTTGCGGGAGCTGGCCACCGAGGCCGCGGCGGCGCTCATCGCCGAGGAGCCGCAGTACTCGAAGCTGGCCGCCCGGCTGCTGACCCGGGCCGTCGCCGAGGAGGCCGCGGGCCAGGGCGCCACGAGCTTCTCGGCCGCGATCGCCGTGGGCCACCGCGAGGGCATCGTCGCCGACGCCACCGCCGCGTTCGTCCGGCGGCACGCCGCCCGCCTCGACGCGCTGGCCGACGAGGCCGTCGCCGAGGGCCGCGACGACCTGTTCGGCTACTTCGGCCTGCGTACGGTCTCCACCCGCTACCTGCTGCGCCACCCCACCGAGCGCGCCGTCATCGAGACCGCCCAGCACTTCTTCCTGCGCGTCGCCTGCGGGCTGGCCGCCGGCGACTCCGACGCCGCCGTGGCCGAAGTCGCCGAGCTGTACGGGCTGATGAGCCGCCTCGGCTACCTGCCCTCCTCCCCCACCCTCTTCAACTCCGGCACCCGCCACCCGCAGATGTCCTCCTGCTACCTGCTGGACTCCCCGCTCGACGAGCTGGACTCGATCTACGAGCGCTACCACCAGGTCGCCCGGCTGTCCAAGCACTCCGGCGGCATCGGCATCCCCTTCACCCGGGTCCGCTCCCGCGGCTCGCTGATCCGCGGCACCAACGGCCACTCCAACGGCATCGTCCCCTTTCTGCGCACCCTGGACGCCTCCGTCGCCGCCGTGAACCAGGGCGGCAAGCGCAAGGGCGCCGCCTGCGTCTACCTGGAGCCCTGGCACGCCGACGTGGAGGAGTTCCTGGAGCTGCGGGACAACACCGGCGAGGAGGCCCGCCGCACCCACAACCTCAACCTCGCGCACTGGATCCCGGACGAGTTCATGCGCCGCGTCGAGGCCGACGGCCCCTGGTCGCTGTTCTCGCCCGCCGAGGTGCCCGGGCTGACCGACCTGTACGGCGCCGGGTTCGACGCGGCGTACGCGCGCGCGGAGGCCGAGGGGCGGTACGTCAAGCAGGTCCCCGCACGGCAGTTGTACGGCCGGATGATGCGTACCCTCGCGCAGACCGGCAACGGCTGGATGACGTTCAAGGACGCCGCCAACCGCACCGCCAACCAGACCGCGGAGCCCGGCGCCGTCGTGCACTCCTCGAACCTGTGCACCGAGATCCTGGAGGTCTCCGACGACGGCGAGACCGCGGTGTGCAACCTCGGCTCGGTCAACCTCGCCGCCCATCTCGGCGACACCGCCGGCGGCTGGGAAGGGGCGATGGACTGGGAGAAGCTCGACGCCACGGTCCGTACCGCCGTGACGTTCCTCGACCGCGTCGTGGACATCAACTTCTACCCCACCGACCAGGCCGCCGCGTCCAACTCCCGCTGGCGGCCCGTGGGCCTGGGCGTGATGGGCCTCCAGGACGTCTTCTTCCGGCTGCGGCTGCCGTTCGACTCCCCGGCGGCGCGGGCGCTCTCCACCCGTATCGCCGAGCGCATCATGCTCGCCGCGTACGCCGCCTCCGCCGACCTCGCCGAGCGGCACGGCGCGCACCCGGCCTGGTCCCGCACCCGCGCCGCCCGCGGCGTGCTGCACCCCGACCACTACCCCGAGGCCGAGGCGGTCTGGCCGGAGCGCTGGACCGCGCTGCGCGCCCGGATCGCGGAGACGGGGCTGCGCAACTCGCTGCTGCTGGCCATCGCGCCGACCGCGACGATCGCCTCCATCGCCGGCGTCTACGAGTGCATCGAGCCGCAGGTCTCCAACCTCTTCAAGCGCGAGACGCTCAGCGGTGAGTTCCTCCAGGTCAACTCCTACCTGGTGGCCGAGCTGAAGGCGCTCGGGTGTGGGACGCGCAGACCCGCGAGGCGCTGCGCGAGCACGACGGGTCCGTACAGGAGCTGACCTGGATCCCCGAGGAGATCCGGGCGCGCTACCGCACGGCGTGGGAGATGCCGCAGCGCGCGCTGATCGACATGGCCGCGGCCCGTACGCCGTACCTCGACCAGGCCCAGTCGCTCAACCTCTTCATGGCCGCGCCGACCATCGGCAAGCTCAGCTCGATGTACGCCTACGCCTGGAAGTCCGGGCTGAAGACGACGTACTACCTGCGCTCCCGCCCGGCGACCCGGATCGCCCGCTCGGCCCGCGCCGCCGTGCCCGCCGGCGCCGCCCCCGTACCCCTGCCCGTCCAGCAGCCGCACGCCGACGACGCCGTCGCCTGCTCCCTGGAGAACCCCGAGACCTGCGAGGCATGCCAGTGACCACCGCCACCGGAGCCAAGAACCTGCTCGACCCCGGCTTCGAGCTGACCCTGCGCCCCATGCGCTACCCGGACTTCTACGAGCGCTACCGGGACGCGATCAAGAACACCTGGACCGTCGAGGAGGTCGACCTCCACTCCGACGTCTCCGACCTCGCCAAGCTCTCGCCGGGCGAGCAGCACCTCATCGGCCGGCTGGTGGCGTTCTTCGCCACCGGCGACTCGATCGTGGCGAACAACCTGGTGCTCACGCTCTACAAGCACATCAACTCGCCGGAGGCCCGCCTCTACCTCTCCCGCCAGCTCTTCGAGGAGGCCGTGCACGTCCAGTTCTATCTGACGCTGCTCGACACCTACCTCCCCGACCCGGACGAGCGGGTGGCGGCGTTCGCCGCCGTCGAGAACATCCCGTCGATCCGCGAGAAGGCGCAGTTCTGCTTCCGCTGGATGGACTCCGTGGAGAACATCGACCGGCTGGAGACCAGGGAGGACCGCCGCCGCTTCCTGCTCAACCTCATCTGCTTCGCCGCCTGCATCGAGGGCCTGTTCTTCTACGGCGCGTTCGCCTACGTCTACTGGCTGCGCTCCCGCGGCCTGCTGCACGGGCTCGCGACGGGCACGAACTGGGTGTTCCGCGACGAGAGCATGCACATGGACTTCGCGTTCTCCGTGGTCGACACGGTCCGCGCGGAGGAGCCGGGCCTCTTCGACGAGGAGCTGGGGCGGCAGGTGCGCGACATGCTCGACGAGGCGGTGCGGGCGGAGCTGCAGTTCGCGCGGGACCTGTGCGGCGACGGCCTGCCGGGGATGAACACCGACTCGATGCGCGCGTATCTGGAGTGCGTGGCGGACCAGCGGCTGGTCCGGCTGGGCTTCGCGCCGGTGTACGGGTCGCAGAACCCGTTCGCGTTCATGGAGTTGCAGGACGTGCAGGAGCTGACGAACTTCTTCGAGCGCCGCCCGTCCGCGTACCAGGTGGCGGTGGAGGGCTCGGTCGGGTTCGACGACGAGTTCTGAGCGCCGTGCGCCGGGCGGCCGCCGTAGCCGCGGCGCCGGCCGGACCCGACCGCGGGGGGCGGGTCCGGCCGGCGGCCGCTTCGCTGCTGCGGCGGCGTTGCCGCGCCGCGTGTGCTCTGCTGCGCCCGCCCGCGGTCAGATGCCGCAGGAGGGAGCGGACCAGTAGCGCGAGGACCGGCCGTCCACGTGCGTGTGGTCGTTGTGGCCCGGGTAGCCGGGACCGAGGATCCCGCCGAAGCCGTGGGTACGCGCCTGCTGGGCCAGCCGGCAGAACGACGGGGAGCCGACGAGGTCGGCGGCCGTGCCGTACAGATGCTGGCTGTTGGAGGCACCGCCGACCGCGCTGTTGCACGAGGTGGAGCGGAAGCCGCTGCTGATGTTGATCGACACGTCGCCCAGCGCGTGCCGCATCGCCTCCAGCTTCCACATGGTGCGCTTGGCGTTCTCCTTGGCCGTCGCCGCGGATACCGCGCCGCCGCTCCAGGTGGAGTTGCACTTGTTCAGCTCGGCGTAGGTGAAGTGAATCGGGGTGCAGTCGGCGTCCTGCAAGCTGTAGATCTTGCTGAACGTGTTGGGTCCCGCAACGCCGTCCGAGGCAAGCCCGTACGCGCTCTGGAACTTGGCGACCGCGGCCTTGGTGCGCGGGCCGAAGTTGCCGTCGACGGCGAGGATTTCGCCGGACGTCACATGCCCGGCCACCCGGATCTGCAGTTGGGTGACATCCGCACCGGACATCCCTTCCGAGAGCGTCCGGTTGAAGGTGTAGCACGAGTCCGCCTGCGCGGTGCCGGCGGTCGCGATCGTACCGACGACACCCGCCGCCGCGATCATGACGATGCTGAGGATGAGTCTGACCGTACGTCTGAGCATGGGGCCTCCGTGCCGTACGAATGGGGGCTCCGAGCCTCGCGTGCGCCGGGCGCACGGTCAACGCACCGCCATTTCGCCAGTGGACTGGACCACTGCCGTAACCGCCGCGCAAGAGGCGGCGGTTACGGGCCGGCAGGCGGCGGATCCGGGCAGGCCGGGGGCGTCAGTCGTTGGGGACGGTCTCGTACCGCGGGGTGTTCTCGGCCATCTGCTCCATGACGTCCTTGCGCTCGCGCTTGGAGAGCCGGTCGATGTAGAGCCGCCCGTAGAGGTGGTCGGTCTCGTGCTGCAGGCAGCGGGCGAAGTAGCCCGTGCCGGCCACCCGGAGGGGGTTGCCGTCGAGGTCCCGGCCGCTCACCACCGCGTAGTCGGGGCGGGCCAGCGACATGTACGCGCCGGGGACGGACAGGCAGCCCTCGTTGCCGTCGTCGAGCTGCCGGCGGTCGGCGGGCAGCTCCTCCAGCACGGGGTTGCACACGGCGCCCACGTGCCGTACGCCGTCGTCGTCCGGGCAGTCGTAGACGAAGACCTTGAGGTCCACGCCGATCTGGTTGGCCGCGAGTCCCACGCCCTCCGCCGCCCGCTGGCTGGCGAACATGTCGTCCACGAGCCGCCGCAGCGCGTCGTCGAACTCCGTCACGTCCCGGCACTCGCGGTGCAGCACCGGATTGCCGACCACCGTGATCGGCCGGGCCGTGCCCCGCTCGCGGGCCGCCCGCTCACGCGCCTCCGCGTCCGTCACGTCGTCGATGAACACGTCCGGCGACTCCGCTTCCCGCCCCGCCTGCTGCTGCTCCGCCTGCTGCGTCATGCTCGCCGCACGCCTTCCTGGTTCCCGCCCTCACGAGCTTTACGAAAAGACCGGAGTCCAGGGTACGGCCAGGTTCCGACAGCCTCAGACGACTTCCTCCAGATCCCGCCAGTCCCGGGTGTCCGGGCTGTCCGCCGCCCAGCTCTCCAGCAGCCCGCGTACCAGCGACGCGGGCGCGGCTATCCCGCACTCCCGCTCCGGCACCCACAGCCCGTCCTCGGTGCGGTGCACCAGCGGCCCCGGCTGGCCGGGCTCGCTGTGGTCGTGCGGGTCGAGGGTCGCCTGCAGCGAGCCCTCGGCGCTGGGCATGCAGCTCTCCGAGCAGGTACGGCAGAGCAGCCGCACCGACGACGACCAGTCCTCGGCCGCGTACCCCGCCTCGGCCGCCAGCAGCTCGACGGCGTCCCGGTCCGCCTCGGTGGCCGCCTCCAGCAGCACCACCCACGTCGGCACCGGCGAGGGCGCCCAGAGCTCTATCTCGTCGAAGACCGGGTACGAGGGCCCCGCCAGCGTGGCCCGCTCGCCGTGCGGCACCCCGTCGTGCAGCACGACCTCGCCCCAGCGCCGCCCCGACGACGGCAGCGGGATGCTCTGCACCTCGATCCGCGCCGGGTCGAGACGGCGGCCCCAGACGACCTCCGCCTCGCCCTCGGGCGACAGCCGCACCGCGGCGCTGCCCAGCTCCATGTCCTCCGGCGGGTCGGTGGCCCCCTGGTGCGCGGCGCCGCCGGGCACGCTCAGCCCGTACGCCTGCCAGGCCCGCCGCGCCAGCGGCCAGTCCTGGAGCGCGGTGGCGGCGATGCCGACGTTCCACCAGTCGGGCGCGCCGGTCTCGCGGTCGAGCAGCGCGACAGCCCGCAGGCCCGCGGCGCGCGCCTGCTCCCAGTCGTGCCGGAACTTGTGCAGCAGCGCAAGGTTGAACCACGACTCCGACAGCCAGGGCTCCAGGCCCGCGGCACGGGTGAGCAGCGCGCCCGCGTCGTCGTACCGGCCGTCGCCGATCAACGTGAACGCGCGGTCGGTCGCCTGCCGCCACGAGGCGGAGGGCCGATGCCGTGTTCTGCCGAAGATCCTCACGATTCCTGCCTGCCGTCTTTGACTCCAGGATGACCACTGTGCGGCCCGTCCGCACGGCGTGCTCTCCCGGGGGGCGCCGTTGCTCCCCGCAACTTCCTGTCCGCTCGGGTGCCGGGCTATGCCCGCATCCAACCACGCGGTGCCGTACACCCGCTTCTTACCGGTCAGTTCGCGCACGCGCCACTCGCCAGCACCTCCCGCAGCGCGTCCACCACCACCGGGTCGTACTCGGCGCGAGCCGCCAGCCGCAGCCGCTCCAGGGCCGCCAGCGGCCCGGCGGCGACCGCGCCCTCACCCTTCGCGTTCCCCGTCACCAGCAGGTCGTATGCGGCCGCCACGCGGACGATACGGGCCGCGACCGGCTGGTCACGGTACGGCTCCGCCTGCCGCTCCACGACGACGGCGACCTCGGCGGCCACCCCGGTCTGCCGCACCACCGCGCCGCCGAGCAGGGCGATGCGCCGCCGATCGGCGAGGCTCTCGGCGCCGGGCGGCAGCGTCCCGTCGCCGCCGGGCGGCACGGGGTCGGCCAGGGACAGCTTGCCGAGGTCGTGCATGAGCGCGGCCTGCTCCAGCACGTCCAGCTCCCGCTCGGAGAGCCCCCGCACCCGGCCGATCGCCCGGCTCAGGGCGGCGACACGGCGGGCGTGGCCCTGGCTGTGGTAGCCGGCCATCTCGGTCGCGCGGGCCAGGGAGGCGATGGTCTGGCGGTACGTGCGGCGTACCGCGGCGTAGCGGCGGAGCGAGACCTGGGTGAGCAGCAGCGGCAGGCTCAGCACGGGCAGCGCCCACGGCCCGGCCACCTGCGCGGCCAGCGCGATGACGACGCCGGTCGCGCACATCGCGGAGCCGACGCCGGGCAGCGCGCGCAGCTCGTCGCGGAGCAGGGGGCCGTACGGCCAGCCGGTGCGGGCCCGGGCGAGGCAGGCGGCGAGCACGGCGTCGCAGAGCGCGGTCAGGGCGAGGACGCCGAGCAGCGCCAGTACGTAGCCGGGGCCCACGGCGAGGCCCGCGACGGGGCCGCCGTCGCCCTCGCCGGGGGCGCCGGCGCACAGGGGGCGGCAGCAGGCGGCCGCGAAGGCGGTGCCGAGGACCCGGCGTACCAGGTGCTCGGCGGTGGGGGCGCGGCCCCGGGCGACGTGCGGGACGGCGCCGACGACGGTGGCGGTGAAGGACACGGCGGCGATCTCCAGGACCGCTCCCCCCGCCGCGTCCGCGGGGATGCAGAGCAGCGCGTACCCGAGGGCGCCGGCGGTCGCCAACGGCGCGGGGATGCGCGCGGGGGCGCCCGCGCGGTGGTCGCCCGCCACCTCGCCGAGCACGATGAGGAGGCCGAAGGCGAGCGCGGCCTCGGGCTGGGCGAGACCGTGCGCGAGCGTCCAGCAGAACCCGGCCGCGGTCGCCGCCCCGGCGGCCCCGACCGCCACGCGCACCTCGGGCGGAGTCCGGTGGCGGGCGCGGCGAACCGATTCACTCACGGGGCGCCACCGCTGCGTACGACGTCCGCCGTACCGCCCGCCGCGCCGTCCGCGCGCCGCTCCCCGGCCCCGCCGCGCAGCGGCGCGGGGACCGCGGCCGGCTCATCCGCGGTGACCTCGGCATGCCAGCCGCGGCGCTCGATCGCGCCGGCCAGCGCGCGCACCATCCGGGGGTCGAACTGCGCCCCCGCGCACCGCCGCAGCTCCGCCAGCGCCGCGGGCACCTCGCGCGCGCGGCGGTAGGAACGGGTCGACGTCATGGCGTCGAAGGCGTCGGCGACCGCCACCACCCGGGCGTATTCCGGAATCCGCTCGCCGGTGAGCCCGTACGGGTAACCGCCGCCGTCCATCCGCTCGTGGTGGTGGAGGATCGCCGAGCGCACCTCCTCCAGGAAGCCGATGCCGCGGACGATCTCGTGCCCGTACTCCGGGTGCAGCTCGATGATCCGCCGCTCCTCCGGCGTCAGCGGCCCGTCCTTGCACAGGATGCGCGTCGGCACGCCGAGCTTGCCCACGTCGTGCAGGATCCCGGCGAACCGCAGGACCTCCTGCCGCCGCTCGTCCATGCCCAGCTCGCGCGCGATGAGCACCGACGCGCGGCCGACCCGCTCGCTGTGCCCGCGGGTGTAGCGGTCCTTGATGTCGACGGCCTGCACCAGCGCGCGGATCGTCGCCTGGTGCGCCGCGCGTTCGCGGTTGGCCTGGGCGAACGCCCAGCAGGAGATGGCCATCGGCAGCAGGACGAGCAGCCCGCTGGCGGGTCCGTGCGGACTGTGCCAGAGCATCGCCATCATCAGCCCGGCGAGCCCGTGCACGAGGTACGTGCCCGCCGCCGCGGGCGCGCCCGCGAGGGCCGCGCGCGGGGAGCGGCGCTCGGCGGCGGCCGTCATCAGGGCGGCCAGGCAGGTGAGTACGGCCCAGAAGGCCGCGACCGCGGCGAGCGCGGCGGGCAGGAGCTCGGGGAACCCGGCCTCGCCGAGCCTGGCGTCCCCGGGCATGCGCCCGGCGGCGTACGCGGCAGCCCAGCCGGCGAGCGCCAGTTCCGCGGCCCGCCACAGCCGCCGCGGGGCGGCGGGCTGTTCGGAGATCCGGGCGGTCAGCGCGCCCGGAAGGGGGACGAGGGCCGCCGCGGAGGGCGGCAGCAGAAACGCTCCTGCTAGGAGGACGGGGAAGAACGCGCCGATACCGTCGGGCACCCGTCCCGCCAGCGGCGGGACGCGCCAGAGGATTTCACCGGCCGCGTAGACGGCGGCCAGCAGGGCCAGCGCCGCCCAGGGGGTGGCGGCCCCGGGCCGCAGCGCGGGAGCGGCGCACGCCGCGGTGGCGAGCAGTGCGCACAGCAGACAGCCGCGCCCGGCCGCACAGACCTGCGCCACCTGCCCCATGCGCCCCACGCTCCTCGTCCCCGCTGTACTCCGTACGAGTTGGGGAGCATAGGGCGGCACCTACGGCCGAATGGGGCGCAGTTGCGTAAAAGAACACTACGAGGCGGGTGGATTCGCACCTTCGAGTGACGTGGGACGGCCCTCGTCCCCGGCGTCGAGCACCGGCTGCTCCGGTACCTCGTCGCCGGACCTGATGGTGTCGATCCGGCCCATCACCTTCGCGCGCAGATCCGCAGGTACGTCGTCCTGCCCGCAGCAGCGCTTGACGAGCTTCTTCACGGCCTGCTCCAGGCCGTACTTCTCCAGACAGGGGCTGCATTCGTCGAAGTGGACCTGGAACTTCGCGCAGTCGCCTTCGGGCATCTCCTTGTCGAGATACTCGTAGAGGTGGTCGAGGACCTCTGAGCAATCCGTCTCATGCGACTCGCCGCAGCTCATGATCCCGAACCCTTTCCCGTGTGCGACCCGGCCGACTCAGGGCCGGCACCCGCCGGCATCAGGCCGCGCTCCTGCGCGTAGTCCTCCAGGAGACCGCGCAACTGGCGGCGACCGCGGTGCAGCCGGGACATGACCGTACCGATCGGTGTCCCCATGATGTCCGCGATCTCCTTGTAGGCAAAGCCCTCGACGTCCGCCAGATAGACCGCGATCCGGAACTCCTCCGGGATCGCCTGGAGGGCCTCCTTCACGTCCGAGTCCGGCAGGTGGTCGAGCGCCTGGGCCTCGGCGGAGCGCAGGCCGGTCGACATGTGCGACTCGGCGCGCGCGAGCTGCCAGTCCTCGATCTCCTCGGCGGCACTGCGCTGGGGCTCACGCTGCTTCTTGCGGTACGAGTTGATGAACGTGTTGGTCAGGATGCGATAGAGCCACGCCTTCAGGTTCGTGCCCTCGCGGAACTGGTGGAAGGACGCGTACGCCTTGGCATAGGTCTCCTGCACCAGGTCCTCTGCGTCGGCGGGATTGCGCGTCATGCGCAGCGCGGCCGAGTACATCTGGTCGAGGAACTGGAGCGCGTCGCGCTCGAAGCGCGCGTTCCGCTCGGTGGACGTCTCCTCGGGCGTCTTCGGCCCCTCGGCCGCCCCGCCCTTCCCCGTGTCGGTCCCAGTGACGAGACCCACCTCCTCCAGCACCGTGGTAGAGCCTCCCGTGGCCCCGTACGGTTCGGAGGATAGACGACGTACGTGCACATCCGCCGCCCAGTACTTCTCCGCTGCCTCCGGCTGCGGACGCGACGGGCATGCGACCCCGGTCATGCGTTTCCCTTCGACGATCACGTGACGTACACCGGTGAGAACGCACGCCGCCGATGCCACATTCCCCGGGCGGACCGTACGCGGCGGCGCCGGGTACGGGTCCGGGCCTGCCCGGACGGGTGGCGAAGGGGCGCGGGCGGAGGGGTGCACGGATCCGCGACGTCCCCTGTGCGGGAGCGCGGGGGGCGGGTGCCGCTCGCCTAGATTGTGGTGCGTGAAGCCCACCACCCAGACCGTCCCCACCCCGCCGGGTGACGCCCGCATCACCTGGCACCGGGCCGCCCGCCCGCGGCTGGTGCTCGCGCTGAGCCACGGCGCCGGCGGCGGCATCGAGGCCCGCGACCTGCGGGCGCTGGCCGGCGCGCTGCCTGCCGAGGGGGTCACCGTCGCGCTCGTCGAGCAGCCGTGGCGGGTCGCGGGACGCAAGCTGGCGCCCGCGCCCAAGACCCTGGACGCCGGCTGGACGGCGCTGTGGCCCGCCCTGGAGAAGCCCGGCGTGCCGGTCGTCGCGGGCGGCCGGAGCGCGGGCGCCCGGGTCGCGTGCCGTACGGCCCGGGACCTCGGCGCCCGGGCGGTGCTCGCCCTGGCCTTCCCGCTGCACCCGCCGGGCAAGCCGGAGAAGTCCCGGCTGGCGGAGTTGCTGGACGCCGGGGTGCCGACCCGCGTGGTGCAGGGCGAGCGCGACCCGTTCGGCGGCCCCGCGGAGTTCCCCGCGGACGTCGACGTCGTGCCCGTGCCGTACGCGGACCACGGCTTCGCCGTGGCCAGGAGCGCGCCGCCCGACGACGCGGACACCGCCGCCACGATCACCGCCGCCGCCGCGGATTGGCTCGCCGGCCTGCGCTGACGCCCGGCGTGCTCCGTACCCGCGCCACCGCCGCCCCGCCCCGCTGAGCGTCGTGCCGATCAGTCGGCCTTGAGCTTCTTCTTCGCGTGGGCACGGGCCATCAGGATGATGAGCACGAAGACGGCGGCGAGAACGCAGAGCACGACGATCACCGTCGCGCCACTGGTCTCGCCGCCGAAGCCCCGCCCCGGCCCCGGCGCGCGAGTAAGTCGGGAACGTCCTGAAGGCAGGTCATGAGCGGGCAGCTCAGGCCGTAGGAGAACGGGGACGGATCCGGCCCTAGAACAGGGTCTCCTCCTCCGGCGCCGCTATCTCCTCCACCAGGTCCGCGCCGTTGTTGCGCACGTCACTCACCTGTGTCGACACCGGGAACGCCCGCAGCAGCCCCGCCGGCGGCGGGGTCAGCAGTTCACGCAGGGCCTCCGGGTCCTTGTTGGCCGGGTCGAGCCAGGCGTCCCAGCGGTCCGGGGGGAGCATCAGCGGCATCCGCGGGTGGATCTCGGCGAGGGTGTGCGGCCCCGACTCCCCCGCGGAACCGCCGGCCAGCTCCGTGGTCTCCGCCTCCGTCGTGACCACCGTGCACGTCACCCACCACGCGCGCGGGTCGTCGTCCGGCAGCGTCTTGTCCCGCCAGAACTCGAAGAGGCCGGCCATCGCGAAGACCGAGCCGTCGGCCGGGGTGACGAAGTACGGCTGCTTGCGGGGCCGCTTCTTCTTGCCCTGCTCCTCCAACTGCCGCTCGCCCTTGAACGTCAGCCACTCGAAGTAGCCGTCGGCCGGCAGCAGGCAGCGCCGGGAGGCGAACGCGCGGCGGTAGGCCGGCTTCTCGTGCACGGTCTCGGCCCTGGCGTTGATCATCTTCACGCCCAGGTCCGGGTTCTTCGCCCAGGACGGCACGAGGCCCCAGCGCAGCGCCCGCAACTGCCGCACGGGCCGGGGATCGTCCGAGTCCCGCTCGGGGCGCTCCAGCACCGCGTACACGTTCTTGGTGGGCGCCACGTTGTAGTCGGGCGCGAGCGTCTCCTCCGGGTCCCACTTCTCCACCTCGAAGAGGTCGACGAGGTCCTCGGGTTTCCTGCTCGCCGCGTACCGTCCGCACATGGGTGACAAGACTGCCACGCCCCTCTGACAGCCCGCACACGGTGCCTTGGCTACCCTGCTCGTCCGAGCACCTGGGAGGGCACATGGAAGGAACCAGCCTCGGCGAGCTGTGGGACCGCGTCGTCGGCACGCAGCCGGACCCCTCGGAGTGGCTGGTCGTGGTGACGGGGCTGGTGGCGCTTTCCGCCGTGCTGCCCTGGGGCATATGGCGGGTGGCGCGCAACGCCGTCACCATCGCGCACGAGGGCGGCCACGGCCTCGTCGCCGTGCTGACCGGCCGCCGCCTGGAGGGCATACGCCTGCACTCCGACACCTCGGGCCTGACCGTCAGCCGCGGCAAGCCCTCCGGACTCGGCATGGTCCTCACCGCCGCCTCCGGCTACACCGCCCCGCCGCTGCTCGGCCTCGCCGGCGCCTGGCTGCTGGCCGACGGGCGCATCACGGCGGCGCTGTGGGGCGCGATCGCCCTGCTCGCGGCGATGCTGCTGATGATCCGGAACGCGTACGGGGTGGTGACCGTCGTCCTGACCGGGGCCGCGTTCTTCCTCGTCTCCTGGCTGACCGAGCCGGAGGTGCAGGCGGCGTTCGCGTACGGCGCCGTGTGGTTCCTGCTGCTCGGCGGGGTGCGACCGGTCTTCGAGCTGCAGCGCAAGCGGCGCCGCGGCGAGGCGCCGCAGTCCGACGCCGACCAGTTGGGGCGGCTGACGCACACCCCCGCCGGGCTGTGGGTGTTCCTGTTCTACGTCGTCGCGCTCTGCGCCCTCGCCGGCGGCGCCCGCTGGCTGCTCGACCTCTGATCCGCCCGGCGCGCCCGCTCCCGCCCGCGACCCCGGCGCCTCCGTCCACAACCCGCCGGTTGTCCACAGGCGGCGGGCGATCCCTGCGCGGGGCGGTCCGGCCCGCATAGGGTGAGTGCCATGACCGCTTCGCAGAGCAGCCCCTGGCCCGCGCCTACCGCCTCGGGCACGGTGACCGCGGCCGTCACCGTGCCCGGATCGAAGTCGGTCACGAACCGGGCGCTGGTGCTCGCCGCGCTCGCCGCCGGTCCCGGCCGGCTGCGCCGGCCGCTGCGTTCGCGCGACAGCGCCCTGATGGCGGGCGCCCTGCGGGCCCTCGGCGTCGGCATCGAGGAGGGCGCAGCACCGGACGGCACCGAGGAGTGGCGCGTCACCCCCGGCGGCGGCCTGCGGGGCGACGCCGCGGTGGACGTGGGCAACGCGGGCACGGTCATGCGCTTCCTGCCGCCCGTCGCCGCCCTGGCCGGCGGCCCGGTCCGCTTCGACGGCGACCCGCGCAGCCACGAGCGCCCGCTGCACGGCGTGATCGACGCGCTGCGCACCCTCGGCGCCCGGATCGACGACACCGCGCAGGGCAGCCGCGGCGCCCTGCCGCTGACGGTGTACGGGGAGGGGACGCTGCGGGGCGGCCCGGTGGAGGTCGACGCCTCCTCGTCCTCCCAGTTCGTCAGCGCGCTGCTGCTGTCCGCGCCGCGCTTCGACAAGGGCGTGGAGCTGCGGCACACCGGCGACCGGCTGCCCTCGCTGCCGCACATCCGGATGACAGTGGAGATGCTGCGGGGGGCCGGCGCCGAGGTGGACGCGCCGGAGGACGGCGGCGAGCCGCACCTGTGGCGGGTGGCGCCGGGCGACCTGCGCGGCCGGGAGCTGACGGTGGAGCCGGACCTGTCGAACGCCCAGCCGTTCCTGGCCGCCGCGCTCGTCACCGGCGGCCGGGTGACGATTCGCGACTGGCCCCGGCAGACCACGCAGCCCGGGGACGCGCTGCGCGAGATCTTCACGGAGATGGGCGGCTCCTGCGAGCTGGTGACCACCGCGGCCGGCACGGACCTGGTCTTCACCGGCGCCACTTCGGCGGGCGGCGTCCGCGGCATCGACATCGACCTCTCCGAGGTCGGCGAGCTGACGCCCGGCATCGCCGCGGTGGCGGCGCTGGCGAATTCGCCGTCCCGGCTGCGGGGCGTCGGCCATCTGCGGCTGCACGAGACGGACCGCCTCGCCGCCCTCACCCGGGAGATCAACGGGCTGGGGGGCGACGTCACCGAGACCGCGGACGGCCTGGAGATCCGCCCCCGTGCGCTGCACGGCGGCGTCTTCCACACGTACGACGACCACCGGATGGCCACCGCGGGCGCGGTCCTGGGCCTGCTGGTGGAGGGGGTGCAGGTGGAGAACGTGGAGACGACCGCCAAGACCCTGCCCGGCTTCCCCCGGATGTGGGCCGGCCTCCTCGCCGGGAAGGACACCGGCCCCGGAGCCGGGCCCGCAGCCGGCGCGCCCGCCGCCGCGGACCCGAGAGACTGACCCGCGCGATGCGGCGCTACGGCAAGAACCCCGACGAGGACGACGTCCGCGTACGCCCGGACCGCCGGGGCAGCCGTCCCCGCAGCCGTAACCGCCCCAAGCACGAGGACGCCGCCGAGGGCTTCGTCCTCACCGTCGACCGCGGCCGCATCACCTGCCTCGTCCAGGAGCGCACGATCACCGCCATGAAGGCCCGCGAGCTGGGCCGCAAGGGCATCGTCGTCGGCGACCGGGTCGCCGTCGTCGGGGACGTCTCCGGCGACCCCGGGACGCTGGCGCGCATCGTCCGCGTCGGGGAGCGCACGTCGGTGCTGCGCCGCACGGCGGACGACGACGATCCGTACGAGCGCGTGGTCGTCGCCAACGCCGACCAGTTGGCCATCGTCACCGCCCTCGCCGACCCGCCGCCGCGGCCGCGGCTGGTGGACCGCTGCCTGGTCGCCGCGTACGACGGCGGGCTCGACCCGCTGCTGGTGCTGACGAAGTCGGACCTGGCGCCCGCGGACGAGCTGCTGGAGTCGTACGCGCCGCTGGGCGTACGGGCCATCGCCTGCAACCGCGACGAGCTGGCCACCGGCGAGGGCGCCGCCCGCGTGCTGGACCTGCTCACCGACCGCGTCACCGCCTTCGTCGGCCACAGCGGCGTCGGCAAGACCACCCTGGTCAACGCGCTCGTGCCGGAGCGCCAGCGGGCCACCGGCGAGGTGAACGTCGTCACCGGCCGCGGCCGGCACACCACGACCTCCGCGCTCGCCCTGCCGCTGCCCGACGACAGGGGCTGGGTCATCGACACCCCGGGCGTACGGTCGTTCGGCCTGGCGCACGTCGATCCGTCGCGCGTCATCCACGCCTTCCCCGACCTGGAGCCCGGGACGGCGGACTGCCCGCGCAACTGCAGCCACGACGAGCCGGACTGCGCGCTGGACGCCTGGGTGGCCGGGGGCCACGCCGACCCCGCGCGGCTGGCCTCGCTGCGCCGCCTGCTCGCCACCCGCGACCGCCGGGAAGGCGACTGACCGCGGCCGGGCCGCGGGCCGCCGAAGCGTTCGGCAGGTCCATCGCCCCCGCGGACGCGCGTTGGGCATAATCGCAGGAGCGTCAACCGAACGGGAGGCACTACACGATGGCGTGGCTGCTGGTCGTCGTGGCCGGAATCCTCGAAACCGGCTTCGCCGTCTGCCTCAAGCTCTCCCACGGCTTCACCAGGCTGTGGCCGACGATCGCCTTCGCCGCGTTCGCGCTCGGCAGCTTCGGTCTGCTGACGCTGTCGCTGAAGAAGCTCGACGTCGGCCCGGCGTACGCGGTGTGGACGGGCATCGGTGCCGCGGGGACCGCGATCTACGGCATGATCTTCCTCGGCGACCTGGTCTCCGCGCTGAAGCTCGTCTCCATCTCGCTGGTGGTCGTCGGCGTCATCGGCCTGCAACTGTCCGGCTCGGCCCACTGAGCGCCAGCAGACCGCGGACCGTACGCTCCACGTCCTCGCCCCGGGCAGCGGGCGCGACCACGTAGGACAGCGTCAGCCGGGTCACCGCCTCGCAGACCCGGCGGCGTTCGCCCGGGGCCCCCGGCAACTGCTCCTCCAGCGCCCGCAGTACCCGGTCGCGCACCGCGTCGACCAGCTCCGCGGGCGTCTCCACCGACGGGTCCTTGCGCCGTACGCCCGGTGTCCCGCCCCGGGCGGGCACGCGCCGCGCGGGGGTCGGCAGTTGCTCGCCCCAGCAGCCGGTGAGCGCGGCGCGCACCAGCGGGTTGCCGCGCGCGGCGCGCAGGGTCCAGGCGACCAGGGCGAGCAGCCGGCCACCGGCGTCGGCGCCGGATCTGCGGGCGCCGGCAAGCGTCCGTTCCACGCCCGCGAGATAGCCGTCGATCTCGCGTCTGACGAGGGCCTGGGCGAGGCCCTCCTTGCTGCCGAACTCGTTGTAGAGGGTCTGGCGGGACACCCCGGCCGCGGCGGCGACGTCGACCATCCGCACCGCCGCCCAGGGCCGGCTCCTGAGTGCCGCGAAGGCGGCGTCGAGAAGTCCTTCTCGCGCTGTGGGCATCCTGGCCTCCAGAGGGCGACCGTGCGCTCAGAATTGACGCACCGCCAGGTGCTGTCAAGGGTCCGTACGAGGGGCCCGGAGACCCGCCGCGCGCGCGGACGAAGGTTGGCGGTGCGGCTTTGGGGTTACTGTTCGTTGCATGGCCGGTTTTCATGATGATCTGCGTCTCGCCCACGTCCTGGCGGACGCCGCCGACGCCACCACGATGGAGCGGTTCAAGGCCCTCGACCTGAAGGTCGAGACGAAGCCGGACCTGACTCCGGTGTCGGAGGCGGACAGATCGGCGGAGGAGCTGATCCGCTCCTCACTCCGCCGCGCCCGGCCACGCGATGCCGTGATGGGCGAGGAGTACGGCACCGAGGGAACGGGCCCGCGACGCTGGATCATCGACCCCATCGACGGCACGAAGAACTACGTGCGCGGCGTCCCCGTCTGGGCGACGCTCATCGCGCTGATGGCGCCGGGCCCCGAGGGCAACCAGCCGGTCGTCGGCGTGGTGTCGGCGCCGGCCCTCGGCCGCCGGTGGTGGGCGGTGGTGGGCGGTGGCGCGTACACCGGCCGCAGCCTGGCGAAAGCGAGCCCGCTGCGGGTGTCGGGCGTCCAGCGCATCGAGGACGCCTCGTTCGCGTACTCCTCGCTGCACGGCTGGGACGAGCGCGGCAGGCTCGACGGCTTCCTGCACCTGACCCGCGACTGCTGGCGCAGCCGGGGCTACGGGGACTTCTGGCCGTACATGATGGTCGCCGAGGGGACCGTGGACATCTGCGCGGAGCCGGAGCTGTCGCTGTGGGACATGGCGGCGTGCGCGGCGATCGTGGCGGAGGCGGGCGGCTCGTTCACCGGTCTCGACGGCGAGCCGGGACCGCACAGCGGCAACGCCGCGGCGTCCAACGGGCTGCTCCACCAGGAGCTGCTGAAGTACCTCGGCCCGTAGCAGTACGTCCGGACCGCCGGCCAAACCCGCGCCCGGAGGCGCGGGGGCCGGCGGCCGGGCATCTCCCGCCCCTTGTTGCACTCTCCTTGGCGTGCCAGTCTGGCAATGACAGACCTTGTGAACTTGTGAAAATCTTCACAGGTCGCGCAAGGGCCCGTTCGTACGCCTAGGAGGTGGCTCCACCCCATGCTCGTCCGCGACGCCATGAGCACGGTGGTCCTCACCATCGGTCCCGCACACACACTCCGCCAGGCCGCCCGGCTGATGTCGGCGCGGCGCGTCGGCGCGGCGATCGTCCTCGACCCCGACACCAGCGGGCTCGGCATCCTGACCGAGCGCGACATCCTCAACTCCGTCGGCGCGGGCCAGGACCCGGACACCGAGAAAGCCGACGACCACACGACCACGGACGTCGTCTTCGCCGCACCCGGCTGGACCCTCGACGACGCCGCCGACGCCATGACCCACGGCAGCTTCCGCCATCTGATCGTCCTCGACGACGCGGAGCCGGTGGGCGTCGTGTCCGTACGCGACATCATCCGCTGCTGGACCCCCGCGCGGCAGGTGCCGGAGCGCCGCGAGACAGCCCTCGCGTAGCGCGTCCGGACGCGCCAGAGGGGCCGGGAGCCCGACCGGCATCCCGACCCCTCTGTCCGTGCACGGCAACCGGTCCGCGGCCGCGCAGGGCCTGGAGCACGGTCACGGAACCGATCGCCGTAGTCTGCGAGCGAGCTTACATTAGACATAGTCCAAGTCAAGATGCCAATGAAGTTCGTATGGGTTCTGGTCATAGAGCGGTGCGCTGCTACTCTGAATGCATGAGCGACCTCCTGGAGCGACTGCGCGGCCGTGGCTTCCGGCTCACCGCGCAGCGGCGAGTCGTGGCCGAGGTCCTGGACGGCGACCACGTGCACTACACGGCCGACGAAGTACTCGCGCGTGCCACCGTCCGGCTCCCGGAGATCTCCCGGGCGACCGTCTACAACACCCTGGGCGAGCTGGTCGCCCTCGGCGAAGTGCTCGAAGTCAGCACGGACGGCCGCGCCAAGCGGTACGACCCGAACGCCCACAGTGCGCACCAGCACCTGGTCTGCAGCCGCTGCGGCTCGATCCGCGACGTGCGCCCGGAGGGCGACCTGCTGTCGACGCTGCCCGAGGCCGAGCGCTTCGGCTTCCGGATCTCCGGCGCGGAGGTCACGTATCGCGGCATCTGCCCGGACTGCGCGGAGCGCAGCGCTTAGTAATTTGCACTAGCCGATCTGCCAGGGGTAGTGTTGGTTTCACCGACGCGGGGTGGAGCAGCTCGGTAGCTCGCTGGGCTCATAACCCAGAGGTCGCAGGTTCAAATCCTGTCCCCGCTACCACTGACGGAGGCCCGGACCACTTGGTCCGGGCCTCCGTCGTTGCCTGTGCACGCGCGAACACCACGTGGAAGCGGCCGACGGCTGTATGCCGCCGGCCGCTTCCGGCCGTACGAGGCCCATCCGGTCCTGCCCGCGCCGTTCAGCGACGGCCGGGGCCGGTTCGGGCTGTTCGCTCAGGCGGTCAGCTCCTGCGCGAGTGCGTCCCGCAGCCGGGCGGCGCGCTCGGCGACCTCCGCGGGGCCCAGCTCCACCGCGCGCGACGACCAGTGCTGGCTCTCCGGCAGGTCGCCCCGCCGGGCCGCCAGCAGCGCGAGCCGCAGCGCAGCGCGGCCGTGGCCGTGCTCCGCCGCCCGGCGCCACCAGATCGCCGCCTCCGGCACGCTGCCCTCCCGGGCCAGCAGCAGGCCCAGGTTGAACGCGCCGTTGCGGCTGCCGGACTCCGCCGCGGCCCGGTACCACCGGCCCGCGGCCTCCGTGTCGCCCCGGGCGGCCGCGCGCATGCCCAGCCGCACCTGGGCACGCCGGTGCCCCTGCCGCGCGGCCTGCTCGTACCACCGCTCGCACTCGGCGGCGTCGGCGTCCGAGCCGCCCGCCGTGCCCGCGGAACCCGCGCCGCCCCAGGCCCGCGCGCTGCGCGAGCCCGCGGCGTCCGGCCCCGGGCCCGCTCCGGGCCCGGGCCGCCGGTCGTCCAGCAGCGTCGCCAGCCGGAACGCCCCCTCGGGGCTGCCGCCCTCGGCGGCCGTCCGCAGCCGGTGCTCGGCGTGCTTCTCCTCACCGTCGCGCAGCAGCGCGATGCCGACCTGCAGCGCGGCCTCCACGTGCCCGGCCGACGCGGCGCGCTCGTACCACTGCCGCGCGCCCGCCTCGTCGTCCCGGCCCGCGTGGATGATCCCGAGATTGAACGCCGCGTCGACGCTGCCCGCCTCCGCGGCCTTCGAGAACCACGGCTCGGCGCCCGCGGCGTCGCCGCGCTGCAGCAGCAGCACGGCCAGCGCGTTGGCCGCCTCGCAGTGCCCGGTGTACGCGGCCTGCCGGTACCACTGCTCGGCCTGCTCGACCCGGTTCTCCCCGGCGCACAGCAGCGCCAGGTTGTACGCGCCGTTGACGTCGCCCGCACCGAGCGCCGCCCGGTACCACCGCTCCGCCTCCTGCGGCTCGCCGCGGTCCGCGTAGAGCGCGCCGAGCGCGTTCGCCGCATTGCCGTCGCCGTCCTTGGCCGCCTGGCGCCACCACACGGCCGCGCTGGCGTCGTCCCCGGCGTCGCGCAGCAGGAAGCCCAGCGCGCAGGCCGCGCGCGGCTCGCCGCCCCGCGCGGAGATCACGTACCACCGGCCGGCCTCCTGCGACTCGCCGCGCTCCTCCAGGAGCGTGCCGAGGTGCAGCGCCGCGCGCACGTGCCCGCGCGCGGCTGCCTGCCGGTACCACTGCTCGGCCTCGGCCACCGGGTCGTCGCCGGCCGCGGACCCGCCGCGGACGAGGCTCACCGCGCCCGGCGCCGCCGGGGGCGTCAGCCGCGTACCGGTCTCGACGCCGCTGCCGGACCCGGCCCGGGTACCGGTGTCCAGGACGCGCGCGAGGCGGTAGGCCGCCTCGCGGTGCCCCTTGTCCGCGGCGATCCGGAACCAGCGCTCCGCGCCCACGTCGCTGCGGTGCTCCAGCAGGTCGGCGAGCGCGTACGCGCCCAGCGCGTGCCCGGCCTCGGCGGACTGGCGCAGCCAGTACTCGGCGCCGGGCTCGTCGCCGTTCTCCCGGTAGTAGCGCCCCAGCGCGTGCGCGGCGGCGGGCGAGCCGCCGACCGCGGCGATACGCCACCAGCCGGCCGCCTCGTGCACCTGGCCGCGCTGGTAGAGCAGCACGCCCAGGTTGTTCGCCGCCGCCCGGTCGCCCTCGGCGGTCGCCGCGCGCAGCACCGGCTCCGCGCCGTCCAGGTCCCCCTTGCGCAGCAGGGCCGCGCCCCGCGCGCTGAGCTGCGCCACGGCCGGATCCTGGCCGCGCGCAGCGCTCGACTCCCCGGCGGCGGGAGCCTGTCGCTCCTGCCCTCCGGTGCCCCCTGTCCTACGGGCGTCCAACACCCTTGCCTCGTCCCCCATGAGGTCCATCGTCGCACCACCTGCAACCCGCGTACACCTGGTATACCGCAGCCAGGAAGGTCACTTCAGCGTTTTGTCGACTTCCCGACACAACGACTGATCAAACCTTGCCACGCCTACAACCCCCAAAACAATGACCTCAAGAACAGACACGCGGCACATCCGTCACCCTCGCCGCACTGCCCCCACGGATCACGCGCCAGACACACGTCGAGGCCCGGAGTCCGATGGACTCCGGGCCTCGATCTCGCGTAGCGGGGACAGGATTTGAACCTGCGACCTCTGGGTTATGAGCCCAGCGAGCTACCGAGCTGCTCCACCCCGCGTCGTGTGCCGTAAGGCTATCACGCTGCCGGGGGTCCCAACGCCGCCTGCCCTGGCGGCCCGTGGCCCGCCGGACGTCACGTCCGGCGGGCCACGGCCGACCTAGGCCCCGCTGCCGCCGCCGTCACCGGCATCACCGGCATCGCTGCCGCCTCCGCCGTCACCGCCGCCGCCGTCGGCTCCGCCGTCGCCGGATCCGTCACCGGATCCGTCACCGGCTCCGTCGCCGTTCGCGCCGGCCTGCTGCTCGGCGTCCTCGATCCGCTGGAGCGCCTCCTCCAGGTCGTCCTGGGCCTTGCCGTACGCCTCCCAGTCCTGGTCCTGCAGCGCCTGCTGACCGTCCTCGTATGCCTTCTGCGCGTCCTCCACGGCGTCCTGGAGGCTGCCACCGGCCGGCGGTTCCTCTTCCGGTGGTGGCTCCTCGCCCGTGTCCTCGGGTGGTGTCGCTTCCTCCACCCCGAAGACGACGTTCAGCGCCTTGGGCAACGTGTCCTCGAAGGCCGTCTGGTCGCCGTACGTGACCAGCACCTTGCGCAGCAACGGGTAGCCGGTGCCGGTGCCTTGCACGTACACCGGCTCGATGTAGATCAGTCCGCCCTCCAACGGCACCGTCAGCAGGTTGCCGTAGATGACTTCCGAATCGCCTCTCTGGAGGATGTTGATCTGGTCGGCGATCGCGGCGTTGGAGTTGAATCTGGACTGCACGAGCTTCGGTCCCGGCACGGGACTGTTGGGTGGCAGCTTCAGGATTCTGATCTGGCCGAAGTCGTCGGTGCGCGCGTCCGCGCCCACGGCCATGTACGCGCCCAGGTTGTTGCGGTTGCGTGGCGTGAACGTGGTCGTCAGCGAGAACGACCGCGAGTCCTGATCCGGCATCTTCATACTGAGGTAGTAGGGCGGCACCGAACTCTCGACCTTGGTGGTCGGGTCGTCCGGGATCTCCCACTGCTCACTGCCGGAGTAGAACTGCTTCGGACTGGTGACGTGGTACTGCGTCAGCAGCTCGCGCTGGACCTTGAACAGGTCCTGCGGGTAGCGCAGGTGGTCCATCAGCGCGTCGCTGATCTCCGCACGCGGCTTGACCGTGTCGGGGAACGCCTTCATCCAGGTCTTGAGGACGGGGTCCTCGGTGTCCCACTCGTAGAGGTCCACGCTGCCGTCGTAGGCGTCGACGGTGGCCTTCACCGAGTTGCGGATGTAGTTGACCTGGTTCTGCTGCGCGATCACCGAACGCTGGTCGTCCGTCAGCGAGTCGGCCGTCGTGTCGCCCAGGGTGGTCCTGGTCGAGTACGGATAGCCGTTGCTGGTGGTGTAGGCGTCGACGATCCAGGTGATACGCCCGTCGACCACCGCCGGATACGGGTCGCCGTCGATCGTCAGCCAGGGCGCGACGGCCTCCACCCGCTCCTTCGGGGTGCGGTTGTAGATGATCTGCGAGCCGTCGCCGATCGCACCGGAGTACATGATCTGCGGCTCGCTGAACGTCAGCGCGTATGCGGCCCTGTTGATCGGGTTGGACAGGTCGACGCCGCTGTCGCCCTTGTAGCGGTACGTCTTCTCGCCGGAGTCGTCGGCGTAGTCGACCTCGTCCTGCGGGCCGCCCACGATCGAGTAGTCGCGGGTCTGCTCGCCGTAGTAGATGCGCGGCTCGTAGTCGCCGAGCTCGCCCTCCGGCGGCAGGTTCTTCTCCGTGTACGCCGGGTCGCCGTCCTTGGTGACCTCGGTGCCCTTGGCCGCGACCACGCCGTAGCCGTGCGTGTACCGGAAGTGACTGTTGATCCAGCCCTTCTCCGGGATGCCGTTCACGTTGATCTCACGGAGGCCGACGACGGTGTCCTGCGAGTTGCCGTCCTCGTCCTCGTACCGGTCGACGTCCAGCGTGCCCGGGAACTGGTAGTAACCGCGGACCTGCTGTTGCTGCTGGTACGTCGGCGAGACCACGCTCGGGTCGAGCAGCCGGACGCTCGCCGTGCTGTCGACGGCGCTGCGCAACTGCTCGTTGGTGGTGTCCTTGGGCGCCTGGCCCGAGTACTCCGTCACCTGGGAATCATCGATGTCGTACGCCTTGCGCGTCGCCTCGATGTTCTTCTTGATGAACGGCGTCTCCTTGGCCTGCTCGTTCGGCTGCACCTGGAACTTCTGCACGATCGCCGGGTAGAGCCCGCCGATCAGGATCGCCGAGAGGACCATGAGACCGAGGCCGATGAGCGGCAGTTGCCACGTACGCCGCCACAGCGTGGCGAAGAACAGCAGCGCACAGATGATCGCGATGACGAAGAGGATCGTTTTCGCCGGCAGATAGGCGTTCGCGTCGACGTAGCGCAGACCGGTCCAGCCGTCGGTGGTCTTCAGGCCGCTGGTCTTGGTCGCCAGGCTGTAGCGGTCGAACCAGTACGCCACCGCCTTGAGCGCCACGAAGGTGCCCAGCAGCACGGCGAGATGACCGGTCGCCGCGGAGGTGGCCCGCGCGCCGGGGCTGGAGATACGCAGACCGCCGTAGAGGTAGTGCGTCAGCGCGGCCGCGATGGTGCAGAGCACGATCGCGGCGAAGCCGAAGCCGAGCAGGAAGCGGTACCACGGAAGATCGAAAGCGAAGAAGGAGATGTCCTTGTGGAACTGGGGGTCCTTCTCGCCGAACGACTGGCCGTTGACCCACAGCAGCCAGGTGCGCCACTGCCCGGTCGCGGAGGCGCCGGCGATCAGGCCCACCAGCGTGGCGATGCCGAGCAGCACCCACTTCTTGTACGGCGCCAGGTTCATCCGGTAACGGTCGAGGCTCTCCTGCTCCAGCGACATCGCGCTGAGCGGCGGCCGGAGCCGGTGTGCCAGCCAGATGTTGAAGCCCACGGCGAACGCCATCAGCAGGCCGAAGACGAAGAACAGCCCCACCTTGGTCCACAACCGGGTGGTGAAGACCGACGAATAACCGACGGAGCGATACCAGAGCCAGTCCGTCCAGAAGCCGGCGAACATGACGAAGATGATGCCCAGGATGGCAAGCGCACCCAGGGTCATCAGCAGTGTTCGTACTCGCCGGGACGGCCTGCCCACACTGATCCGTGGCCCGGTAGGACCCCCGCCGCGGTCCGGCATCTGGAAAGCCAAGGTGGCACCTCGATCGAGACGTGAACGTCATGTCATACGGCCCCCGCGGCACAGGGGCCCAATGTGGCAACTTACTAAAGCTTTACTCAGTTCCCGCCGCGGGGTGGCAGAGACCGATGAGGCAGGATTGCGAGCATGTCCAACTCTCCCACCGGCGGTCCACCCCTGGCAGCCGACCCGCTGACTCGCGCGGTCCTGGAGCTTGACGAGTACGCGGCCGGTTTCGGCTGGGACCGGCCGCCCCGGTTGTTCGCCCTCGTCGACACCGCGCGGCTGCGCGCGCAGGAGCCGGACCTTGCCGAGCGGCTGAACCTCGACGCAGGTGAGGGCGCCGGTGACGGCCCTGCCGGGCCCGCTGCGGGGCCGGCCGCGCAGGTCTCGTACACGCCGATCGAGCAGCAGGAACTGCCCGCGGGGCAGCCGCTCGACGAGTTCCTCGGCACCATCGCCTGGCCCGACGCGGTCGGTGGCTGCGCGCTCACGGTCGAGCGGCTGATGCTCCCGCCGGCGGCCGAGGCCGAAGTGCCGGACGACCTCGACGAGGCGGGGCTCGCCGCCTGGGTCGCCGGGCATCCGCGGCGCGAGGAAGTGCGGATGACGGTCGGCGTGCTGCGCGACGGCAGCCGGGAGGCCGCGGTGCGGCTGCGCTCCAAGGACGCGCCCACGGAGGTGCTCACGGGGCCGGATCTGGTGCCGGGGCTCGCCCGGGCGCTGGCGGCGACGTTCGACTGACCCCGCCGTAACGGCCGGCCGCCTCCTCCGGGGTGGCCGGCCGTTGCACGTTCCGCACGCTCCGTACGCGCCCAACTACTCCTTGCACTCGTCGAGCTGGTCCAGATTGCCGTCGCGGATGTCCTCCAGCGCGTCCATCGCGTCGGACATCGTCCGGACCTCGATGAGCGTCAACCCGTCGGGTACGTCCCGCGCAGCCGTGGCGCAGTTCGCCGCGGGCGTAAGGAAGAACTTGGCACCCTGGTCGCGGGCGCCGACGGTCTTCATGTGGATGCCGCCGATCGGCCCGACCTGGCTCTCGGTGTTGATCGTGCCGGTGCCGGCGACGAACTCGCCGCCCGTGAGGTCGCCCTTGGTGAGCTTGTCCACGATGCCGAGCGCGAACATCAGCCCCGCGCTGGGGCCGCCGACGTCGGCGAGCTTGATGTCGATCTCGAACGGGAAGGTGTGCGCGGTGCCCGCCGTGATGCCCACCATGGCCTTGCCGGGCTCCTGGTCGGACTCCTTGGTGGTGACGGAGATCTCCTCGCCCGGCAGCCTGCGGGGGTCCTCGCCGTTCTTCTCGGCCTTCTCCGCCTTGTCCGC
The DNA here is from genome assembly GCF_002847285.1 of Streptomyces sp. CMB-StM0423. Lineage (NCBI taxonomy): Bacteria > Bacillati > Actinomycetota > Actinomycetes > Kitasatosporales > Streptomycetaceae > Streptomyces > Streptomyces sp. CMB-StM0423. The sequence goes on from NZ_CP025407.1 coordinate 2,655,179, forward strand.
GGGGACGATGCGGAACGTGACCTTCTCCCCCGGCTTGCGGGTGGTGACCAGCTTCACCACGTCACCGGGCCCGTTGACGGGCTCGCCGTCGACCGCCTTGATCACGTCACCGGCGTGCAGCGTGCCCTGCGCGGCGCCGCCGGCGACCACGGAGGCCACGATCACGCGCGTGGTGAAGGGGATGCCCAACTCGTCGAGCGCAGCGACCTTGGCGCTCTCCTGCGAGGCGGTGAACTGCTCGGCGTTCTGCTGGTCGACTTCCTCGGCGGTGCTGTTGTCCGGGTACAGCGACTCGTGCGGCACCACCGCGTCGTCGGGCGAGAGCCAGCCGTAGACGGCCTCGACGAGGTTCATCTTGTAGTCGGCGCCGGTGACGCGGACCGTCGTCATGTTGAGGTTGCCGCTCGTCGGATACGTCTTGCGGTCCTCGATCTGCAGGACGGGCTCGCCGTCGTGGTCCCCGAGGGTGTTCACCGTGGGCCCGGGCGACATCTCGGCGTACGGCACGGGGATGAAGACCCCGGCGACGAGGATGGCGAGCAGCGTCACGGTGGAGGCGAGCAGCGTCGCCGTGCGGCGTGGCATAGAACGACAGTACGGGACGCTCAAGCGGCCCCGGAACGCGAGTGACTACGCTCCATGGCTTCCCGGAAGCGGGCGTACCCCGCGAGCTCCGTGCTGTCGCCCACCTTGCGGGTGCGCGTGGCCCAGCTTGCCCATATCGCGGCTCCCCCGGCTGACGCGAGGGGTATGACCAACCAGGCTATCGCTGCCATCCCGTACTCCTAGCTGACGTGAGGTCTTTCCGATAAGCCAACGCTCACGCGGGCCCGGAAGTTACGCAACTCGACAACCTCAGCCAGCGCCTACCCATTCCTCTGTCCCATCCGTGAACTTCTGGTGTTTCCAGATGGGAACTTCGCGCTTCAGGGTGTCGACCAGGCGGCGGCAGGCGTCGAACGCCTCCCCGCGGTGCGGGCAGGAGACGGCGACGACGACGGCGAGATCTCCCACGGCCAGTTCCCCCACGCGGTGGACGGCGGCCAGGGCCCGTACCGGATAGTCGGCCGCGACCTTCTCCGCGATCCGGCGCATCTCGGCCTCGGCGGTGGGATGGGACGAGTACCCCAGCGCGGTCACGTCCTGCACGCGCTCGGACGCCGCCTGCCGGTCGTGGTCGCGGACCGTACCGACGAAGAGCGCCGTGCCGCCCGCGGCGGGGTCGCCCACGGCGGCGAAGACCTCGTCGAGCGACAGCGGCTGCTCACGGACCGCGACGAGCCGTACGGGGTCCGCGGCGGCCTGCTCGCCCGGGTGCTGCGGGGTGTCTGCCATCCGTCCATCCTGCCGCACGGGACACGCGACGCGCCCCCGTGCGGCGGGCGGCGGGGGCCGTCGGCGTACGGGCCGGGGCACGGTCCGTACGCGACGCTCCGCCGCTGCGCGGGCTCAGATCTTGCCGCGCCGCGCCTTGCGCACCCGGCGCACGACCGCCGCCGTGCCCAGCAGCGCGACCGTCGCCCCGGCCGCGCCCGCGGCGCCCGCCGCGGCGGCGTCCTTGCGGCCCAGCCGGCGGCCCGCGACGGTGTGCCGGCCGGAGACCTCGGCCAGCAGCTCGGCGAGGACCTCCTCGTTGGTGTGCTGCGGGCGCCAGCCCGCGTCGTGCAGCCGGCTGCCGCTGACGACCCACGGGTACATCGTGTACGCCAGGTCACCGGCCGGCGACGGAGTGAGCCCGAGGCGGTGCAGCCGGGAGGCGGCGCCGAGCGCGACGGCCGACGGCAGCTCCATACGCCGGATGCCGGTCAGCTCCTCGACCTCCTCCTGCTCCAGCCAGCCGTCGCAGCCGACCGCCAGCTCCCCTTCGGCCTTCTCCAGCGCCGCGAACTCCAGCGCGGCGGCCAGGTCGTCGATGTGGCAGAACTGCCAGCACGGCCGGGTGCCCTTGACGACCAGCAGCCGGGGCGACTCGAAGTACCTGGTCAGCGGGGTGTCGACGCCGCCGACGACGGCCGCGGGGCGCACGACCGTGACGTTGAGCCCGGGGTGCGCGCGGGGCGCGCGGCGGCCCAGGCGCTCCATCTCCAGCAGGTCGCCGACGCCGGTGGCCTCCTCGGTGGCGCGCAGCTCGGCGTCCTCGGCGAGCGGGACGGGGTTGTCGGGCAGCGCCCCGTAGACCATGGCGGAGGTGCACAGGACGACCCGGCGCACGCCGGCCGCCGCGGCGGCGGTGAGCACCGTCTGCGTACCACGTACGTTGTACGCCGTGCGGGCCGTGGCGTCGGTCTCCAGGTCCAGGTCGAGGGCGAGGTGGACGACGACGTCCGTGCCGCGCAGCTTGTCGGCGATCGCGGGGTCCCGCACGTCCAGCACGTGCCAGTGGGCCTCGGGCAGCTCGCCGCGCCGCTCATCGATGGCGACGACCTGCTTGACCTCGTCCGAGGCCGCCAGCCGCTCCGTGACCAGGGCGCCGATGCCGGCCGCCGCCCCGGTGACGGCGACGACGGGGCGCCACGCGCCCGGGGCGGGCTCGTCGGCCGCGGCCCCATCGGCGGCCTTTCGCGCTGCGCGAACGTTCGGTTCCGGGGAACTCACCGAGCGGCTCCAGTGGTTGTGTGCAGTAGTTCCATCCATCCTGCCCCAGCCGCACCCACAGCGTGGGCGACGGGCGCCAGGACATCGTGCAGGCATACGAAGCGGCATAGGGTGGAGGTAGTGGAGGGCGTACGCCGCCGGCCCTGTGCAGGCGGCCCGACGAGCCGAGGAAACCGTGAGTGACACCCCATTCGGATTCGGCCCCCCGAAGGAGCCGGACGACGACGGCGAGGGCGACGACAAGGGTGCCCGCAAGGGGGACGGCGACCGGAGCAGCCGGGACCCGTTCGGCTTCGGGGGCGCCGGAAGCGACCCGCAGAACCCGTTCGCGGCCATCTTCGGCTCGCTCGGCGGTCAGGGCGGCGCCATGGGCCCGCAGGACCTGGGCGCGGCCTTCCAGCAGCTCGGCCAGATGCTGAGCTACGAGGGCGGGCCGGTCAACTGGGACATGGCCAAGGACATCGCCCGGCAGACCGTCGCCCAGGGCGCGGCTGGGGGCACCTCCCAGGCCGGAGGCTCTGAGGGAGAGTCCAAGGACCGCAGCGTCGGGGACGCCGAGCGCAAGGCGGTCGAGGAGTCCGTACGCCTTGCCGACCTGTGGCTGGACGGGGCGACGTCGCTGCCCTCCGGCTCGGGCGTCGCGCTGGCCTGGAGCCGCGCGGAGTGGGTCGAGGCGACGCTTCCGGTCTGGAAGGAGCTGGTCGACCCGGTCGCCGAGCGCGTGGGCGCCGCGATGGGCGGTGTGCTGCCGGAGGAGATGCAGGCCATGGCCGGCCCGCTCATCGGCATGATGCGCTCGATGGGTGGAGCCATGTTCGGCACCCAGATCGGGCACGCGGTGGGGGTGCTGGCCGGCGAGGTCGTCGGCTCCACCGACATCGGGCTGCCGCTCGGGCCCGCGGGCAAGGCGGCGCTGCTGCCGGTGAACATCCAGAGGTTCAGCGAGGGCCTGGGGGTACCGCAGGACGAGGTGCGGCTCTACCTGGCGCTGCGCGAGGCGGCGCACCAGCGGCTCTTCGCGCACGTGCCGTGGCTGCGCTCGCACCTGTTCGGCGCCGTCGAGGGCTACGCGCGCGGCATCAAGGTCGACACGTCCAAGCTGGAGGATCTTGTCGGCCAGGTCGACATCGAGCGGCCCGAGCAGTTGCAGGAGGCGCTGCAGCAGGGCATGTTCCAGCCGGAGGACACGCCGGAGCAGAAGGCGGCGCTGGCCCGGCTCGAGACGGCGCTCGCCCTGGTCGAGGGCTGGGTGGACGCGGTCGTGCACGCGGCCGCGGAGCCGCACCTGGACGCCCCGTCGCTGAACTCGCTGCGCGAGGCGCTGCGCCGCAGGCGCGCCACGGGCGGTCCCGCGGAGCAGACGTTCGCGACGCTCATCGGGCTGGAGCTGCGGCCGCGGCGGCTGCGGGACGCCTCGCGGCTGTGGGCGTCACTGGCGGACGCGCGCGGGGTCGACGGCCGGGACGCGCTGTGGGCGCACCCCGACATGCTGCCGACGGCGGGCGACCTGGACGACCCGGACGGGTTCGTGCACAGCGAGCAGGCAGACTTCTCGGAGCTGGAGAAGCTGCTGGGCTCGGGTGCCGACGCCGAATCCGGTGACGCCGGCGGGAAGGACACGCCGGACGAGAAGGGCGGCCCGGACGGGCAGGAAGGCCCCGACGGGCAGGACGGCGACAGGGGCGACGGCAAGGGCGACGCGGACAAGTGACGCTGCGGGCCGACACCGAGCGGGTACTGAAGGAGTGGAGCGCGCCTGACGGCGGTCAGGACGCGCTCCGCCTCACGTACCTGGAGTTTCTGGCGGCACATCCCGACGGGATGTGGAAGCCGTGCGCGGACGGGCATGTGACGGCCAGCGCGCTGATCGTCGACACGGCGCGCGAGCGGGTGCTGCTGACCCTCCACCGCAAGCTGAACATGTGGCTGCAGACGGGCGGGCACTGCGAGCCGGAGGACGCGACGCTGGCCGCGGCGGCGCTGCGGGAGGCGCACGAGGAATCGGGCGTGGCGGACCTCACGCTGCTGCCCGGCGGTCCCGTGGGCCTCGACCGGCACCACACGCCGTGCGCCTGGCACCTGGACGTGCAGTACGCGGCGCTGGCCCCCGAGGGGGCGGTGCCGACGATCAGCGAGGAGTCGCTGGACCTGCGCTGGTACGGGTACGACGAGGTGGCCGGCGTCGCCGACGAGTCGGTGGCGCTGCTGATGGAACGCACCCGGGCGCGGCTGGCCTGACGGCGGGGCCTGGGAGCGGCGGGCTGGGAGCGGCCGACGTGAGGGCCGACGGCTAGTCGCCGCCTGCCGGCGGGCTGGTCGGCGCGGGGCGCGGGATGAACGGCAGGCTCTCCCCCGCGACGACGCCCTCCAGGTAGCCGCGGGCCCGCTCGGTGCGGGGGTAGGCGCCGACGAGGTCCCAGAAGCCGGGGCCGTGTCCTGGCACGAGCAGGTGGGCCAGCTCGTGGATCAGCACGTAGTCGATGACGTACTCCGGCATGCCCTTCAGCCGGTGCGAGAGGCGGATCGTGCCCTCGGCGGGGGTGCAGGAGCCCCAGCGGGTGTTCTGGTTGGTGACCCAGCGCACGCTGCTGGGCCGGGCCCGGCCGTCGAGGTACTGCGCGGACAGCCGCTCGGCCCGGTCGGCCAGCTCGCCGTCGCCGGGCATCCGCCGGTTCTCCTGGGCCTGGAGCTTGTCGAGCATGACCGTGACCCAGCGCTGCTCCTCCGCCTCGCTCATGCGGGCGGGGATCAGCACGACGGTGCGGTCGCCCTCGCGATATGCGGAAACCGTCCTGCGCCTGCGCGCGCTGCGTCTGACCTCGACCGCTCTCGACGGTTTCGGCCGTCCCGGGATGTGCTCTGGGTCAGCGGGCACGGCATGACGTTACCTGGTCAGGGTGAAGAAAGTCCCGGCCAGGAGACGGTGTGCGGCACCGTCGCAGAGGTCGCGGCCAATTCGTAATACTTTTTCCGGCACCTGTGGATAACTCATGACGCAATGGGGCGGGCGGCTGGCAGAGTGACGGAGGAACGAGGGGGCGCGATGCATCCGATGATCAAGCCGGCGCTGCGGCGGAGCTGGCGCGGCAGGCACACCATGCAGATGGGCGTGACCAGGGCACATGCGGTGTCGATCCATCCGGTCGACTCGGCGACGGGGCTGTTCCTGCGCCGGCTGGACGGCACGCGCGGGCTGGACGCGCTGCGCCGCGAGGCGCACAGGTTCGGCCTCTCCCCCCGGTCGGTGGACACGCTGGTCGCCCGATTGACGCGGGCCGGGCTGATCGACGACGGACCGCCCCCGCCGAATGGCACGGGAACTCCCCGGGACGGCCACCCGACCTCCACGGACCGTCCACGTCACATCCACCGTTCCCCGCACGCCGATCCTCCGGCGACGCACGCCCCGCCGTCGGGCGACCCGCCGCGACCCGCTCGGCCCCCGGCCGATCCGTCACGGAGCGGCCCGCTGTCGTCCAGCCCGACGGTCGTCCTGCGACGGGCCAGGCCGCCGTCGTCCGGCCAGCAGCCGTCCGCTGCGCCGACGGGACGGGGTCCGTCGTCCGGGGGCCGCAGGCGGGACGGGGTGATACCGGCGCGGCTGCGGGCGGACCAGGCTTCGCTGTCCGTCGTGCACCCCGAGCCGGGGGCCGCGGTGGCGCGGCTGGGAGCGCGGCGAGGGCTGCGGGTGGTGGTGCGCGGTGCCGGGCGGGTGGGGGCTTCGGTGGCGGCGCTGCTCTCCGCGGCGGGCGTCGGCGGGGTGGAGGTCGTCGACGGCGGCTGCGTCGAGCCGTGGGACGTGGCGCCGGGCGGTCTGGGCGCCGGGGACCTCGGCCGGCGGCGCGGTGAAGCGGCCCAGGGCGCCGTGCGGCGCGCCGGGCCGTGGCCGGCGGCGCGGGGCGGGCGTCCGGGCGCGGCGGTGTCGCTCGTGGTGCTGGCGCCGCGGGACGGGCTGGCAGCGTACGCGCCGGATCCGGAGGTCGCACGGCAGTACCGCGAAGCGGGCATTCCGCACGTGTACGCGGGGGTGCTGGAGGGCACGGGGGTGGTGGGACCGCTCGTGCTGCCGGGTGGTTCGGCGTGTGCGGGCTGCCTCGCGGCGGCCCGGACGGAGGCGGAGCCGGAGTGGCCCCGGATGCTCGCCCAGTGGCGGGCCGGAGGTGATCGGGAGGGTGTCGCCGCGTGCGACGTGGCGTTGGCGACAATGGTGGCAGGGTTGACGGCCGCCCACGCGCTGACTTTTCTCGACGGGCGGCTGCCGGTCTGTACGGGGGCCCGGCTGGAGTTCGCGCTGCCGGGCCTGGCCTGGGAGTTGACGGAGCTCGATCCACACCCGAAGTGCGGGTGCGGTGCGGCGGCAGCCGCTGACCGGGATACGGGAGTGGCCCATGTCTGACCTTCCGCGCAAGGCGATCACGCGTACGGCCAGGCTGGCCTCGCTCCCGGTGGGCTTCGCCGGGCGTGCCACCTGGGGGCTCGGCAAGCGGCTCGGCGGCCGGCCGGCCGAGCTGGTCGCACGGGAACTCCAGCAGCGCACCGCCGAGCAGTTGTTCAAGACGCTGGGCGAGCTGAAGGGCGGGGCGATGAAGTTCGGGCAGGCGCTGTCCGTCTTCGAGTCCGCGCTGCCGGAGGAGATCGCGGGGCCGTATCGCGCGGCCCTGACCAAGCTGCAGGAGGCGGCGCCGCCGATGCCCGTGCGCACGGTGCACGGAGCGCTGACGGAGCGGCTGGGCCCGGACTGGCGCGATCTCTTCCTGGAGTTCGAGGACACGCCCGCGGCGGCGGCGTCGATCGGGCAGGTGCACCGGGCGGTGTGGCACGACGGCCGCGAGGTGGCGGTCAAGGTGCAGTACCCGGGCGCGGGCAAGGCGCTGCTGTCCGATCTGGCGCAGTTGGGGCGCTTCGCACGGCTGTTGGGCCCGCTGGTGCCGGGGCTGGACATCAAGCCGCTGATCCAGGAGCTGCGGGACCGGGTGTCGGAGGAACTGGACTACGCGCTGGAGGCCAAGGCCCAGAGCGCGTACGCGGAGGAGTTCGCGGGCGACCCGGATGTGCTGGTGCCGGACGTGGTGCACCAGGCGGACCAGGTGCTGGTCACCGAGTGGCTGGACGGGGTGCCGGTCTCGGAGCTGATAGCGAACGGCTCGCGGGCGGAGCGGGACCGGGTGGGCCAGTTGCTGGCGCGGTTCCTCTTCGCCGGTACGGCGCGCACGGGTCTGCTGCACGCGGATCCGCACCCGGGCAACTTCCGGCTGGTGAAGGAGGGCGAGCCGGAGGAGTGGCGGCTCGGGGTGATGGACTTCGGCACGGTCGACCGGCTGCCGGGCGGACTGCCGGAGGAGATCGGCATCGCGCTCGGGATGACGCTCGAAGGCGAGGCGGACGAGGTCTACGAGCTGCTGCGCGAGCAGGGGTTCGTGAAGCCGGACGTCGAGCTGGACCCGCAGGCGGTGATCGACTATCTGCTGCCGATCATCGAGCCGGCGGCGGTGCCGGAGTTCGCCTTCAGCCGGGAGTGGATGCGGACGCAGGCGGCCCGGATAGCCGATCCCCGCAACCCCGCGCACCAGTTGGGCCGGCAGCTCAATCTGCCGCCGTCGTATCTGCTGATACACCGGGTGACGCTCAGCACCATCGGGGTGCTCTGCCAGCTCGGTGCGCAGGTGCGGATGCGCGAGGAACTGGCGGAGTGGCTGCCGGGCTTCGCCGAGTACGCCGAAGGGGGCCGTCCTGAGGACGACCCCCACGAGGGTTCGGCGACGGAGGACCCGGCGACGGCGACCGCCTGACCGGGGCCGGCCGCCGGCGGCCGGAGCCGTGGTCGCCGCCGCCGGCCGCGGGCGCGGGCCCGGCCCGCGGCAGTTACTGCATGACCGCCATGGCCAGCGCGCGCCGGGCGCGCATGTGCGCGCGCTCGGCCCGTCGCTGCATCCGCCGGGCGGCGATGAGGCGCAGGGCCCTGCGTTCCTGCTCCGCGGCCTCTACCCGGTCCCGATACTGGGCCCGGGCGAGGGCTTCTGGCATGAGTTGCATCTGAAGGTTCCTGTTCTGGCGCTCGTCGTAGGCGCCTGCTTCGTGACGTGCTGCGGGGTAGTCGGTGGACGGGCTCATCGTCGTTTCCTGCTCTGCCGGTGCGTGTGCGCGTGGACGGTCGATCGTGCCGTGGGCGTTCATGCCACGACCGGGTTCTTCCGCGGACGCCCACGCGGCCGCTTGCGCGGCACCACCACGCCCTGGACGAAGAGTTCGCCGCCCCAGACCCCCCAGGGCTCGCGGCGCTCCTTCGCACCCGCGAGGCATGCCTCACGGACGGGACAGGTCTGGCAGAGGGACTTGGCGTACTCGACGTCCGCCGGAGTCTCCGCGAAGAACACTTCGGGGTCGTAGCTCCGGCAGGGCACGAGGTCGCCGAGCGCGTCGATTCGCTCGTCGAGCTCGGTGAGAGCGGTGAGCTGGGTCGTCAAGGGGACCTCCAGGTCGGTGGTGCCGGGCACGGGGTCGGGCGTGGGCCTGTGCGGGGTGTGCACGGGGAGTGACACGGTTCCGTCCTTGCTCGTCGTCTTGATCAACTTCTGCGTTGGGCAAATCAAAAGGGCCGCGGATCCCGGTTCGGGTTCCGCGGCCCTGGAAGGTGCCGTCTCAATCGATTCGATCAAGATGGTTCTTTCCAGGGATCAGGCCCGCGGAAGGCCCGCATGTGCGTCGTGGCCGCAATGCCGCCTGCAAAGGCGCCATTGGCCCACTCCTGCTGGAGGCCGGCACCCGCTGCCGCCGCCGCATAGGCCGGAGCCTGCGCCGCTGCTACCAGGAGTGCCTTGGTCGGTCGCTCGTCACGGATGTCGGCACCCAGACCGCCGCTGACACCGGACACACCGGTGGCGGGGACCTGGAGCTTGGAGAGGGCGAGCAGGCAGGAGGAGACGACCTCGCGACCGTCGGCAGCACGACCTTCAAGTTTCGTGATGCTGATCATGGTTTTCTCCTCCTCTCTGGTCTCGTCGGACCGGCGAGCCGGTCCAAGGTCTCCTAGTACAACACGGAATCACCGGCTCCGTGAAGAGCTGTTCTTCCGTGCCGGAAGGCTATGAGGCTACTCCCGGCGATCGCAAACCATTTTTCGGGGATTTTTTTCCGGACCCCGTCAGGGCTCCTCGGCGGGCTCGCCGGACAGCTCCCGGCCGGCACAGAGATCCAGGACATCGCCGCCATATCGGTCGAGTTTGCGCTTGCCCACACCCGAAATAACCGACAGTTCCTGCTCGTTGACCGGCGCGGCCTCGGCGATGGCGATCAGGGTCTTGTCGGTGAAGACGCAGTACGCGGGCTGTCCCAGTTGCTGCGCCTGGACCGCGCGCCAGTCGCGCAGCCGCTCGTACAGCCCCTCGTCCATGTCCGAGGGGCAGTCCTCGCAGCGCATCAGTTTGAGCTCGCCGGCGTCCGTCAGGGTCCGCCCGCAGACCCGGCAGCGCACCGGTCCGCGGCGCCGGCGCCGGGCCGCCGCGCCCCGTTCGGCACCACCGCGCTCCACGCCGCCCTGCGACACCGCCCCGGCGTCGCCCCCGCGTCCCGAGCCCGGCCGCAGCCCGGTCAGGAAGCGGCTCGGGCGCCGCGAGGCCCGCCCGCCCGGCGAGCGGGACAGCGCCCAGGACAGCGAGAGGTGCACCCGGGCCCGGGTGATGCCGACGTAGAGCAGCCGGCGCTCCTCCTCGATCTGCTCGGGCGTCTTGGCGTACGTGATGGGCAGCATGCCCTCCGTGAGCCCCACCAGGAACACCGCGTCCCACTCCAGGCCCTTCGCGGCGTGCACTGAGGCGAGCGTCACACCCTCGACCGTCGGCGCGTGCTGCGCCGCCGCGCGCTCGGCCAGCTCCTCGACCAGATCCCCGAGCGCCGCACCCGGCCGGGCCCGCGCGAAGTCCTCGGCCAGCCGCACCAGCGCGGCCAGCGACTCCCAGCGGTCCCGCGCCGCGCCCGAGCCGGCCGGCGCCTCCGCGGACCAGCCCATCGTCCCCAGCACGGCCCGCACCTGCGCGGCCAGGTCGCCGTCCCGGCCGGCCTCGTCCAGCATCGCGTCGTTCTTGCCGGCCACCGCCGCCCCGCGCAGCTTGACCCCCGCCTCGCGCACCTCCGGCCGCTCGAAGAACCGCTCGGCGCCCCGCATCTGGTACGGCACGGAGCGGTCGGCGAGCGCCTGCTCGTAGACCTCCGACTGGGCGTTGATCCGGTAGAGCACGGCGATGGAGCTGGGCGCCACGCCCGCGTCGATGAGCCGGCGGATGTGCCGGGCGGTGCCCTCGGCCTCGGCGGGCTCGTCCGCGTACTCCGCGAAGGCCGGCTCCGGGCCCGCGTCGCGCTGCGCGACCAGCTCCAGCCGGGCGGCGGCGGCCCGTCCCGTGGCCTGGGAGAGCACGCCGTTGGCCAGGTGGACGACCTGGGGTGTGGAGCGGTAGTCCCTGACCAGCTTGACGACGGTGGCGTCCGGGTGCCGGGTGCGGAAGTCCAGCAGGTGGTCGGGGGTGGCGCCGGTGAAGGAGTAGATCGTCTGGCTGGCGTCGCCGACGACGCACAGGCTGTCCCGGCCGCCGAGCCACAGTTCGAGGAGCCGCTGCTGGAGGGGGCTGACGTCCTGGTACTCGTCGACGACGAAGTGCTGGTACTGCCGGTGCACCTGCTCGGCGATGTCCGGGCGGTCCTGGAGCACGCCGACGGTGAGCAGCAGCACGTCCTCGAAGTCGATGACGCCGCGGTCGCGCTTCAACTGCTCGTACCCCCGGTAGATCCCGGTGATCTCCGCCGGGTCGCGCGGGGCGTCGCGGCCGGTCTTGGCGAGCGCCGCCGCGTAGTCCTCGGGGGCGGTCTGGGTGACCTTCGCCCACTCCAGCTCGCCGGTGACATCCCGCAGCTCGTTGCGATCGAGGCGGACGCGGGTGCGCGCCGCGGCCTCCGCCACCAACTGGACCTTCCGCTCCAGCAGCCGCGGCAGCTCGCCGCCGACCGCGCGCGGCCAGAAGTACTGCAACTGCCGCAGGGCCGCGGAGTGGAACGTCCGCGCCTGCACCCCCGGGGCGCCGAGCTGGCGCAGCCGGCCGCGCATCTCGCCGGCCGCCCGGTTCGTGAACGTCACGGCCAGCACGCTGCCCGGCTGGAGCACGCCGGCCCGCACCCCGTACGCGATGCGGTGGGTGATCGCGCGCGTCTTGCCCGTGCCCGCGCCGGCCAGCACGCACACCGGGCCGCGCAGCGCCGTCGCCACCTCGCGCTGCTCCGGGTCCAGCCCGGCCAGCACCGCGTCCGCCGAGCCCGGGACGGCGGGGAACTCCGTGGGCTCCGGGGACAGGGAGGGCTGCGAGGACGACGGGGGCTGCGGTGCTGCTGTCACCCCGCCATGCTGCCAGGTCTGCCGGGACCGGTGTGCCGGTTGTCCACAGGCCCGGGTTGAGGGGCCGGGTTATCCACAGATGGCGGGCGGGACTACGGGAATGGCGGCGTCCCCGGGTACGTTCACCTTCCGGAACAGATCACGCCGCGACCCGGCCGACCCCCAAAGGAGCGCAGCGACATGGCGGGCACCGTCACGATGTACAGCACGACCTGGTGTGGCTACTGCCGTCGGCTGAAGAGCCAGATGGACCGCGAGGGCATCCCGTTCGAGGAGATCAACATCGAGCAGGACCCGGACTCCGCCGCCTACGTCGAGAGCGTGAACAACGGCAACCAGCTCGTGCCGACCGTCGTCGTGGTGCCGAGGCAGGGCGGCGAGTCCGTCGCCATGCCGAACCCCTCGCTGGCGCAGGTCAAGGCTGCCCTCGGCGCCTGACCGCGGCCGCCGGCGCGGGGCGCGCAGCCCGGCGCCCGGCAGCGCGCCCGCAGGACCCGCGGCGGCCGTCAGCCCGGCCGCCGCGGCAGGTCCGAGCCGTACCACAGCTCGATCAGCCGCCCCGCGATCGAGATGCCGTACGGCGGCAGCACCTCGCCCGACTCATAGGCCGCGCCCAGCTCCTCGCGGGAGAACCAGCGCGCCTCGTGCAGCTCCTCGCCGTCCACCCGGATCTCCGCGCCCTTGGCGTCCGCCGCCCGCGCGAGAAAGCCCACCATGAGGCTCGACGGGAACGGCCACGGCTGGCTGGCCACGTATTCCACGTCGCCGACCACCACTCCCGCCTCCTCGAAGACCTCCCGCCGCACCGCGTGCTCCAGCGACTCCCCGGGCTCGACGAAGCCCGCGAGCGTCGAGAAGCGCCCCTCCGGCCAGTGCACCTGGCGGCCCAGCAGGATCCGGTCCTCCGGGTCCGTCACGGCCATGATCACGGCGGGGTCCGTACGCGGGTAGTGCTCCGCGCCGCACGCCGGGCAGCGGCGGATGTGGCCGGCGGCGGCGATGACCGTACGCTCCCCGCAGCGCGAGCAGAAGCGGTGCAGCCGCTGCCAGTTCTCCAGCGCGACGGCGTGCACCATCAGCCCGGCGTCCTGCTCCGACAGCAGCAGCCCCGCCTCACGCAGCCCCGCCGCGCGCGCGGTGTCGTCCATGCGGCCGGGCAGCGAGTCCTTCTGCAGCGCGAAGTAGCGCACGCCGCCGGAGTCGGTGCCGAGGAAGTAGCGGTGCTGCTCGGTCGGCGGGGCCTCGAAGGCCGGCGTCGTGACCAGCGCCGTGCCGCCGTCCGCGGTGTCGTCGATGAGCACCTGGCCCTCGCAGACCACGAAGACCCGGGTCGTCGGGTGGCTCCAGGCCGCGGCAAGCCACGCCTCGTCGATGCGGTGGTGGGCGGCGCGGTCGACGCCGCTGTCCGCCGTGAAGGAGACAGTCCGAGAGGCCGCCCGGTCGATGCCCGTGGTCACTGCTGCTCCCCTTCCGCCGCGCCGCACACGGCCCCCGCGCGCTCGTCCCGCAGGTACGCCGACGGGTCGGCGACGCTGCCGGGGGTGGTGCTCATGCCCCCGAGCCTAATCGGTCCGGCCCGACAGCAGGGCCTCAAGCTCCGCTCTTCCCGGCAGTGTGGCCGGACGCACGATCTCCCCGGTGCGTACGTACAGGAAGGCGGCGGTGACATCGGCGAGCGGCAGCCGCTCCTGCTCGGCCCAGGCGAGCCGGTAGACGGCGAGCTGGAGGGGGTCGGCGCTGCCGCTGCGGCCGGTCTTCCAGTCGACGATCTCGTAGCCGCCGCCGGAGTCGCGGTAGACGGCGTCGATACGGCCGCGGACCAGGCGGCCGGCGAGGCTGAGCTGGAAGGGGGCCTCCAGGCGGTACGGGGTGCGCCGGGCGTACGGGGACCGCTCGAAGGACTCCTTCAGGGCGGCCAGCTCGCGCTCGTCGGCGATCTCCGGCGCGTCCTCCTCGCCGCCGGGCAGCTCGTCGGGGCCGAGCATGGGCAGCGGCAGCGCCTCGAACCGCGACTCGACCCAGGCGTGGAACCGCGTCCCGCGCCGCGCGGCCGGCATCGGCGGCCGGGGCATGGGCCGGGCCAGCTCCTGCGTGAACGCCTCGGCGTCGGCGGCGAGCCGGAGGAGCTGCGAGGCGGTGAGCGAGGCGGGCAGGGTGACGTCCCGTACGGGCCGGCGGGCGGCGAGCAGCTCCGCTTCGAGGGCGTCGAGGTCCCGGTCCCAGGACTCGACGACCCGCACGTCGGCGGGCCCGAGGGGATGGGCCGCGGCGCCGTCGGGGTCGGCACCCGGGGCGTCCGGCGTCGTCCGGCGGGCCAGCGCCGCCGCCACCGCCGCCGCGGCCTCGTGGCGCCGGGCCGCGGCCGCCGGGGCGAGCGGGAGGGGCCACGCGCGCTCCGCGGCGTGCTCCGCCAGGGCCGGGTTCTCCGCCTCCTTCGGGGGTTCCGGGGCCCACGCCTCGACCTCGCCGCCGCCGCGCTCGCAGTGCTCCCGCAGCGCGTGCAGGAACGCCGACGGGCCCCGCGCCTCCTTCTGCGTCGGGCCCCACCAGTGCCCGGAGCCCAGGAGCAGCGACCGGGGGCGCGTGACCGTGACGTACCCGAGGCGCAGTTCCTCCACCTCCTGGTGCTCCCGCATCGCGGCCTTGAAGTCCTTCAGCCCCCGCGCGGTCCACTCGGCCACGTCCGGCAGCGTCTCCGCGTCGCCCCGCAGCGCGTGCGGCAGCACCTTGCCCTGCGTGACCCACGACTCGCGCGGCTGCCGGCTCGGGAAGTGCTTCTCCACCAGCGCGGGCACCACCACGACGTCCCACTCCAGGCCCTTCGCCTTGTGCGCCGTGAGCACCTTGACCGTGTCCCGCCCGTCGCCCGGCAGCGAGCTGTCCAGCCCCTTCTCGTACTGCGCCGCCGTGCGCAGGAAGCCCAGGAACGCCAGCAGCGTCGCCTCGCCGTCGAGCGCGGCCGACGAGGCGTAGTCGGCGGCGACGTCGAGGAAGCGCGCCAGCGTCTCGCGCCGCCGCGCCGCCAGCGCGTGCGGCGACGCGGACAGCTCGACCTCCAGGCCCGTCACCCCGAGCACCCGGTGCAGCACGTCCATCAGCGGGTCCGCCAGCGACCGCCGCAGGTCCCGCAGCTCCGCCGCCAGCCGGCCGAACCGCTTCCGCGCCGCCGCGCCGAACGGCAGCCCGTCGTCGGGCTGCCGGGACTCCAGGAACGTGTCCAGCGCGTCGGCGAGCGACGCCACCTCCGCCGGGTCGACGCCCTCCACGGCCTGCGCCAGCCGCTCGTCGTCGCCCTCTTCGCCGTCGGTACGCGCCGTCGCCACCAGCAGCCGCGCGCGGCGCCCCAGCAGCGCCAGGTCGCGGGCGCCGATGCGCCACCGCGGGCCGGTCAGCAGCCGGACGAGCGCGGCGTTGGCGGTCGGGTCCTGGAGCACCTCGCACATCGCCACCAGATCCGCGACCTCCGGCAGGTCGAGCAGCCCGGCGAGACCCACGACCTCCACGGGGACGTCCCGGGCGACCAGCGCCGCCTGGATGTCGCCGAAGTCGCCCGCGGTGCGGCACAGCACGGCGACGTCGCCGGGGGCCGTGCCCGTACGCACCAGATGCGCCACCGAGTCCGCCAGCCACTCCAGCTCCGCCCCGTACGTCGGCAGCAGCGCGCAGCGCACCGTGCCGTGCCGCTCCGCGCCCGGGGCGGGGCGCAGCGCATCGACGCCGACATGGCGGGCGCGCAGGGGGGCGGCGAGGCCGTTGGCGAGTTCGAGCAGGCGCCCGCCGCTGCGGCGGTTCTCGCCGAGCGCCTGGCGGCGCGCGGGGGTGCCGTCGGCGGTCGGGAAGTGGGCGGGGAAGTCATCGAGGTTGGCGACGGAGGCGCCGCGCCAGCCGTAGATCGCCTGGCAGGGGTCGCCGACGGCGGTCACCGCGTGCCCCGTACCGCCGCCGAACAGCCCGGCCAGCAGCCGCCGCTGGGCGACGGAGGTGTCCTGGTACTCGTCCAGCAGCACCACCCGGCACTCCTCGCGCAGCAGCCGCCCGACCGCCGGGTGGTCCTCGGCGAGCAGCGCGGAGTGGGCGATCTGGTCGCCGAAGTCGAGGAGGTCGCGGCGGCGCTTCTCACGCCGGTAGGCCCGTACGAGGTGCAGCAGCTCCAGCCGGGCCTGCGCGGCCCTGGGGGCCTTGCGCAGCTCGTCGTTGGTGAGCCGGACCCGGTCGAGACCGGCGAGCTGCGCGGCGCCGAAGTCCGCCAGCGCGTCCGGCTCCACGAGGTGTTCCGCCAGCTCGGCGTCGAGCGCGAGGAGTTCGCTGACGAGCGTCGGGAGGGACTTCGTCAGCGCGGGGTACGGGCCGGGGGCGGTGCGCAGGACGCGGGCGGCGAGCTGGTAGCGGGTGGCGTCGGCGAGGAGGCGGGCGCCGGGTTCGAGGCCGATGCGCAGGCCGTGGTCCTTGAGCAGTTGGCCGGCGAAGGCGTGGTACGTGGAGATCCGCGGCTCGCCGGGCTCCGCGGCGCCGTCGCCCGGCACCCCGTCGCCGTACGCGCCGTCGCCGTACGCCCCGCCCGCACCGCCCGCCGGCGTGACCCCCGCCTGCGCCAGCGCCCGGCGCACCCGCTCCGCCAGCTCCGCCGCCGCCTTGTTGGTGAACGTCAGCCCCAGCACCTGCTCCGGCGCCACCTGCCCCGTGCCGACCAGCCACACCACCCGGGCCGCCATCACCGTCGTCTTACCGGACCCCGCACCCGCCACGATGACCTGCGGGGCGGGCGGTGCGGTGATGCACGCCGTCTGCTCCGCGGTGAAGGGGATCCCGAGGAGCTCCTTGAGCTGATCGGGGTGGGTGATACGGGCCGGCATTCCAGCGAGCGTAGCGGCGCCCGCCGACAACCGGGGCCGTGCGGCTGCCGACGGGCGCGCGGGACGCGGGATGCGCTCCGGGGCGTACGCGCCCGGCTCCGGCCGGAGTTCGGCACCGAGCCGGGCTGCGCACCCGGGATCCGCTACGGGCTCAGCCGCCCAGCTCGTTCAGGTTCACCGCGTCGGCGGGCGCCGTGACGTCGACCTTCTCGTTGAAGTCCGAGAACTCGGCCGTGCCCGGCTCGTCCCCGTCCTCGATGTCCATCTTGAGGATGTACGGCTCGCCCTCGGTGGCGATGTGGACCCGCGTGGTCTCGCCGTCCTCCTTGGCGATCAGCGTGATGGTCGGGGTGCCCCGCACCTCGCCCTCGTCGCCCTTCTCCGTGGTGTCCTTCTTGTTGCCCTTGCCGCCCTTGTCCTCGTCGTCCATGTCCTTGAGGATCGTGTCGAGGTCGCAGAAGGACGCGAAGTCGTCCTGGCCGGCGCCCATCTCCACCCAGCGGTCGCCCACCGTCGCCTCGATGAGCTGCGCCTGCTCCGGGCTGCCGGCGTTCTGCTCCCAGAACTTCGTGTCCGGCTTCATGTAGGAGGTACCGCCGACGCGGCGGATCTCCGCGGTGGCACCCTGCGTGGTGACGGTGCCGGTGCACTCGCCCCCCTTGGTCACCGACAGCTTCATCGCCGTCGCCGCCGCCCCCGTCTGCTGGAAGTCCAGGGTCATGGACTTGGCGGAGCGCATGGCCGCCACCGTCTCGTCCTTGATCTCCTCGGCCGACTTGCCCGCGAGACCGCTGTCCTCGCTGCCGCACGCCGAGAGGGCCGTCACACCCAGGGCCGAGACCAGCGCCGCCGCCACCACGCTCTTCCGCACAGTCAATCCTTACTTGTTGCTTACACCTGACCGATTGGTCATACGACCACACAGACGGCCGCGGTGTCACACCGGGGTCTCATACTGTGGTCTCACTCCACGACGTGCCGGCCCTCCGGGCGGGCGCTGCACGAGCTGCGGAACGCGCACTGCGCGCAGTGGTCGCCCGGCGTCGGCCCGAACCGCTCGTCGAGCACCCGGGCGGCGGCGGTCGCCAGCAGCCGGGGCACCCAGTCGCCCTCCGGGGGCGGCTGCTGCTGCACCTTCGGCAGCGCGTCGCCGCCCTCCCGGACGGGCGCCCCGATCCGCAGGTGGACCAGCTCGGCGCCGCCGGACACGGTGCGCTCCGCGCCGGCCGCGCCCTCGGCGACGGCGGCCTGGTACACGGCGAGTTGGGCGTGCTCGGCGACCTCGGGTCCGGTCGGCCGCGACTTGCCGGTCTTGAAGTCGACGACGTACGCGCGGCCTTCGGCGTCCTCCTCGATCCGGTCCATGGTGCCCTTGATCTGCACCTCGTACGTACCGGCCTTCAGCGTGACGTCGAAGTCCCGCTCGCTGTCGACCGGACGGCGGCCCCGCTCCAGCACGTGCCAGCGCAGGAAGCGCTCCAGGGCGGCGCGCGCGTTCCCCTTCTCCTGCGCGGACTTCCACGGGGCGTCGAACGCGAGGCCGTCCCATACGCCGTCGAGGCGTTCCATGAGCGCGTCGAGGTCGGCGGGGGTACGGCCGGAGGCGACCTCGTCGGCGAGGGCGTGGACGACGAGGCCGAAGCCCTGCGCGGCGGACGCCGGCGCATCGGCGCGTACCTCGCGGCCGAGGAACCACTGCAGCGCGCAGGTGTCCACCAACTGCCCCACGGCGCTGCCGGAGAGCACGACGGGCAGGTCGCGGTCGCGCAGCGGCACCGCGTTCTCGGTCGGTTCGTCCAGGCCCCACCAGCGGTCCGGGTGCGCGGCGGGCACCAGCGGGCGGCCGTCGTCCGCCGGCGCCGCGAGCCGGGCCAGCCGCCCGGCGGCGGCGGCGCGCAGGGCGTCGGACGCCTCGGGGTCGACGGTCGTCGCGCGCAGTTCGGCGACCATCGCAGCGACGGACAGCGGGCGGCGGGGGCGTCCGGTGACGTCCTTGGGGTCGACGCCCAGCTCCGCGAGGAACCGCGACGGCTGGTCGCCGTCCTCGGCGGGCGCCTTCACGGCGGTGACGACGAGCCGTTCGCGGGCGCGGGTGGCGGCGACGTAGAACAGCCGGCGCTCCTCGGCGAGGATCGCGCCGGGCGGCAGCGGCTCGGCGAGACCGTCGCGGCCGATGCGGTCCGCCTCCAGCAGGGAGCCGCGGCGGCGCAGGTCGGGCCAGAGGCCCTCCTGCACCTGGGCGACGACGACGAGCCGCCACTCCAGGCCCTTGGCGCGGTGGGCGGTCATGAGGCGTACGGCGTCGGGGCCCGCGGAGTCGTCGGCGCGGCGGGTGAGGACGTCGGCGGCGATGTCCTGGGCTTGGAGCTCTTCGAGGAAGTTGAGGGCGCCGCGGCCGCCGGTGCGGTCCTCGGCGCGGGCGGCGGTCTCGAAGAGGGCGCAGACGGCGTCGAGGTCGCGGTCGGCGTTGCGCCCGGCGGGACCGCCGCGGGCGGCGGCGCGCTGGAGCCGGGCGGGCCAGGGGGTGCCGTCCCACAACTCCCACAGCGCGGCTTCGGCGGTGCCGCCGCGGGTGAGGAGGTCGCGGGCCTTGCGCAGGAGGAGGCCGAGGCGGAGGGCGTTGCCGGCGTAGGCGCGGTCGTGGACGACGAGGCGGCGGGGCTCTGCGAGGGCCTCGGCGAGGAGGACGTCGGAGGGCCGCGGTACGGAGCGGCCTGCGGCCCGCTCCTCGTCGCGGAGCGCGCGGCCGAGGCGGCGCAGGTCGGCGGCGTCCATGCCGCCGAGGGGGGAGGAGAGGAGGGCGATGGCGACGTCGGGGGGGATCCAGGTTGCGGGGTCGGGGGTTGGTGGGAGGTCGGTGTGGGGTGCGTCGGGTTCGTCGGGTTCGTCGGTTGGTGCGGGGTCGGTGTGGGGTTCGTGGGCGGGTGCGGAGCCGGTGCGGGGCTCGGGGTGGGTGTGGGATTCGTCGGCGGATGCGGGGTCGGTGTCGCGGTCGCCGGGGTTCGTCCCCGGGTCGGGTGCGGCGTCTTGCGTCGCATCGGTCGGCGGCGCCTTCGGCGCCGGGTCTTCCACCCGCCCACCCGTTGCCGGCGTACGCCCCGGGACCGCGCCGACGCCGGGCTCCGCGTCGTCCGCGACCCCGCCGTCGCGCACCGCGGGGTTCGTCCCCCCGTCAAGTGCCGCGTCTTCAGTGGGCCGAGACGTCGTATCGCCGCCCTCCCCCTCCTCCGGCCCCGCCGGAGGCAGTACCGCTGCGGCCGTTGTTCTCAGGGCTGTCAGCAGGGGCTGGACCGCCGGTTCGTGGCGTAGGGGCAGGTCGTCGCCCGCTATGTGGAGGGGGACTCCCGCCGAGGTCAGGGCGCGGCGGACCGACGGGATCGTGCGGGCGCCCGCGCGGACCAGGACCGCCATCTCGCGCCACGGGACGCCCTCTTCGAGGTGCGCCCGGCGCAGGATGTCCGCGACGTTGTCCAGTTCGCCGCTCGCCGTCGGGTACGTGTACGCCTCCACCCGCCCCCCGTCGCGCACCGGCGCCAGCCCCCGGTGCGCCCGTACCGCCGCCGACGGCAGCCGCGGCAGCGGCATCCGGCGGGTGAGCAGCCGCGTCGCCGCCAGCGGCTTCGCGGCCGAGCGCCGCGACGTGCCCAGGACCGCGACCGGCGCCGGCGCGCCGTCCCGTCGCGGGAAGACCTCCGGGAACGTCAGGACCCCCCCGACGTCCGCCCCCCGGAACGCGTAGATCGACTGGTCCGGGTCGCCGAAGGCGACCAGCGTCCGGCCGCCGCCCGCCAGCGCCCGCAGCAGCCGCACCTGCGCCGCGTCCGTGTCCTGGTACTCGTCGACGAACACCGCGTCGTACCGCCCCGCCAGCTCCGCCGCCACCCGCTCCGACTCGGCCAGCAGCACCGCCCGGTGCACCAACTCCGCGTAGTCGAGCACCCCCTGCATGTCGAGCACGTCCAGGTACTCCGCCAGGAACTCCCCCGCCGCCCCCCAGTCCGGCCGCCCCGCCGCCGCGAACCGGTCCAGCGCCGCCGCCCCCAGGCCCAGCTCCCGGCTGCGCGCCAGCACCGCCCGCACCTCGTCGGCGAACCCGCGCGTCGTCAGGCAGGCCCGCAGCTCCGCCGGCCAGGCGACCCGCGCCCGGGCGCCGTCCGCGTCGTGTCCCGCGAGCAGTTCCCGTACGACGACGTCCTGTTCGGGCCCTGACAGCAGCCGCAGCGGCTCGACGAACATCTCGGCGTCCTGGTGCGCCCGCACCAGCGCGTAGCAGTACGAGTGGAACGTGCTGGCCTGCGGCGCCGGGGCGCCGTCCAGCCGGGCCGCCATCCGGTCGCGCAGCTCCACCGCCGCCTTGCGGCTGAACGTCAGCACGAGGATCCGCTCCGGGTCCGTCCCGCGCCTGATCCGCTCGGTGACGGCCTCCACCAGAGTGGTCGTCTTGCCCGTCCCCGGCCCGGCGAGTACGAGAAGCGGTCCGTCCCCGTGATGAACCACCGCGCGCTGCGCTGCGTCCGGCACAGGGGGGACCGGCCGCACGGGCGCGGTGCGGACGAGCCGGTAGGCCGGGGGGGAGACGGACAAAGTGCTCACATGTATCGCCGGTGGCAGAGGACGGGAGGGAGGTGCCGGTTGCCGAACCGTACTCCGTACGGGCGGCGGCCCGGGCCGTTTGGTGCCCGGTGTCGGAAGCTGTCAGATATGACCCTCGACACCGTCGCCGCTGCCGTCCCAGCGGGCGCGGCGGAGGTCGATGCGCTGGTCACCCGCGGTGGTGGCGCGCAGGGGCGTGCCCTCCACCCGGTACTGCTCCAGGGCCTCGCGCTCGTGGCCGGGCAGCGGCCTGCCGTCGGCGCGCACCACGCGCCACCAGGGCACGGCGCTCCCGTAGAGCGCCATCACCCGGCCCACCTGGCGCGGCCCGCCGCGGTCTATGAACTCCGCCACATCCCCGTACGTCATCACGCGGCCCGGCGGGATGCGCTCCGCCACGGAGAGCACCCGGTCCGCATACTCGTCGAGAAGGCCCGTGTCCGGGCCCGGGGGGCCGGCGGAGGGTGTCGCGTCGTCCATCCGCCCCATCCTGCCCCAGACCGCCGACAGTCCGGCGCCGCGACCGGCAGCGGGCACACCGCTGTAAAGCACACCCGGATGCGACCATCGGAGACATGCTCGTGCCACCATCGTGCGGGCGGTGACTGGTGATACGAGACGAAGACGGGACAACCCAGGGCATGCGGCGCGACTCCGCGGCCGAGCCTCCGCCGGCTGAGCCGGCCGCGGAGGCGCAGAGCCCTGCCCGCCTGGACGGTGCCGCGCGGGACGAAGGGGGCGCGCGCCGCGGCCGGGTGCCGCACGTGGAGCACGGCGCGGGCGAAGCCGTGGACCCTGTGGACGTGTACGAGGCGGGGGGCGCGCGCGACGAGCGGGACGGGCCGGACGGGCAGACCCACCCGGACGGGCAGGGCCTCCCCGGCGAACAGGAAGTGCCTGACGGGCCCGACGAGCGGGCCGGGCAGGGCTCGTACGACGAGCAGGACGCCGGCCGCGACGACTCCCCCGACCACCCCCGCGGCCTCTACGACACCCCACGCCCCCAGTCCCCCGCCACCACCCGCCACGACTCCCGCCGCCGCGCCGCCCCCGGCCCCATCGAGGGCGACGACCCCCTCCTGCCCGCCCGCGTGCACCGCCCCTCCGACCTCATGCGGCTGCTCCTCGGCGTCCTCGGCATCGCCGCCGTCCTGGGCCTGGCCGCCGTCGCGCATGCCACCACCGAGGGCCTGGAGGAGGACATCACCAAGGGCGCGGAGTACACGCCCTCGTTCGTCGTCACCCTCGGCGGCCTGACCTCCAGCATCGCCGTCCTCATCGTCCCGGTCGCGTTCGCCGTCGAACGCCTCGTCAAGCGCGACGGCCTGCGCATCGCCGACGGCGTGCTCGCCGCCGTCCTCGCGCACGGCGCCGGGCTCGCCGTCTCGCTCTGGGTCTCCGAGGGCGCCCCCGGCTCCGTGCAGGGGGCGCTGACGCAGATCGCCCGCGGCGGCGAGCGCACCGACCCCGTACACGGCTATCTCGCCCCCGTCATCGCGTACATGACCGCCGTCGGCATGGCCAGGCACGCCCGCTGGCGCGTGCTGATGTGGACGGTCCTGGTGCTCGACGGCCTCGCGGTGCTCGTCGGCGGCTACACCACCCCGTTCGCCATCCTGCTCACCGTCCTCATCGGCTGGACCGTCGCCTACGGCACGATGTACGCGGTCGGCTCCCCCAACGTCCGCCCGACCGGCCGCAACCTCCTCGCCGGCCTGCGCCGCGTCGGCTTCCGCCCGGTCAGCGCGCTGGTGCCCGAGGAGCAGCCGGACCTGGAGGGCGACGGCCGCGGACGGCGGTTCGTCGTCACGCTGGAGGACGGCCCGCCGCTGGACGTCACCGTCGTCGACCGCGAGCAGCAGGCCCAGGGATTCTTCTACCGCGCCTGGCGCCGGCTGTCGCTGCGCGGCGTCTACCAGCGGCGCAGCATGCAGTCGCTGCGGCAGGCACTGGAGCAGGAGGCGCTGCTGTCGTACGCGGCGATCGCCGCCGGCGCCAACGCCCCCAAGCTCATCGCCACCTCCGACCTCGGCCCCGACGCGGTCATACTCGTCTACGAGCACACCGGCGGCCGGCCGCTGGCCACCGTCGCGGACGAGGCGATCACCGACCGGCTGATGCGCGAGAGCTGGCGGCAGGTCAAGGCGCTCCAGTCGCGCCGCATCGCGCACCGCAGGCTGGACGCGGACGCCGTGCTGGTGACGCGGTCGGGCAAGGTGATCCTCACCGACCTCAGCAACGGCGACATCGCCGCGGGCGACCTCGTGCTGCGCATGGACATCGCCCAGTTGCTGACCACCTTCGCGCTGCGCGTCGGCGCGGAGCGGGCGGTCGCGGCGGCGGTGGAGGTCCTCGGCCCGGACGCGATCGCCGACGCGCTGCCGCTGCTCCAGCCGATCGCGCTGACCCGGGACACCCGCGCGGAGCTGCGCCGGCTCTCCCGGGAGCGGGCGGCGCGCGAGCGGGAGGCGGTCATCGAGGCGTCGCGGTCGCGCAAGCACCAGGCGGCCGGGGACCGCAAGAGCATGCGGGCCGCCAAGCAGGCCGAGAAGCGGGCGATCGAGGGCGCGCTGGACGAGGCCCGCGAGGAGGACGTGCTGACGCAGATCCGCCAGCACGTGCTGCTGATCCGGCCGCAGGCGCCGGTGGAGCCGGTACGGATCGAGCGGATCAGGCCGCGCACGCTCGTCAGCATCATCGCGGGGGTCTTCGCCGCGTACTTCCTGCTGACGCAGCTCACCCACGTCAAGGTCGACGACGTGCTGGCGCAGGCGAACTGGCGCTGGGCGGCGCTGGCCGCGCTCTTCTCCTCCGCCACGTACCTCGCCGCCGCGATGTCGCTGCTGGGCTTCGTCCCCGAGCGGGTGCCGTACGGGCGCACGGTGCTGGCGCAGGTCGCCGCCTCGTTCGTCAAGCTGGTCGCCCCGGCGGCGGTCGGCGGGGTCGCGCTCAACACCCGCTTCCTGCAGAAGTCGGGCATCCGGCCGGGCCTGGCGGTCGCGAGCGTCGGCGCCTCACAGCTCTTCGGCCTCGGCAGCCACATCCTGCTGCTGCTGACCTTCGGCTATCTGACGGGGACGGAGCGGACGCCGTCGCTGTCCCCGTCCCGTACGGTCATCGCGGGACTGCTCGCGGCGGCGGTGCTGATCCTGATCATCACGGCCGTACCGTTCCTGCGGAAGGCCGTGTCGTCGCGGATCCGGTCGCTCTTCGCGGGCGTGGTGCCGCGCATGCTGGACGTGCTCCAGCGCCCGCAGAAGCTCGCGGCGGGCATCGGCGGCATGGTGCTGATGACGCTGTCGTTCGTGCTCTGCCTGGACGCCTCGGTACGGGCCTTCGGCGGCGACCTCAGCTTCGCGAGCGTCGCGGTCGTCTTCCTCGCCGGCAATGCGCTGGGCTCGGCGGCCCCGACGCCGGGCGGCGTGGGTGCGGTGGAGCTGGCGCTCACGGCGGGTCTGACGGCGGCGGGGATGCCCAGCGACACGGCGCTGTCGGCGGTGCTGCTGTTCCGGCTGCTGACGTTCTGGATGCCGGTGCTGCCGGGCTGGCTGTCGTTCACCCACCTGACCCGCAAGGGCGCCCTGTAGCCGGCCCCCGCCGGGCGGGCGGCACGCTGGTGGCCCGCGGGCGGGTCAGAGGTCGACGACGTTCCAGGGCCGGATGCTCCACTTGTCCACCAGCCCGTTCGCCACGTACGGGTCCCTCCTGACGAACTCCTCGGCGGGCCCCGGGCCATCGGTCCGCCAGACCAGCAGGCCGCGCGGCGGGGCATCCGTCATGGCGCCGGCCATGAAGAGGTCGCCGTGCCCGTGGTACTCGCGGATGAGGTCGAGGTGGGCCTCGCGATAGGCGTCCCGCCGCGCCAGGTAGTCGTCGACGTAGGAGTAGTCGAGGACGTAGTAGGACACGCGGCCTCCCTGGTGGCGGGGGTGAACGGTATGGGGACCACCGTACTCACCCGTACGCCCCGCGCAGCGCGCGGCCGTCCGCGCCCCGCCGGACGATGGCAGTCCGCCACCGCCGAGACCGGGGAGCCATCGTGCGGGTCACCAAGCCGACCACCGCCGTCACCGCCGCCACCGTCCTTCTGACCGCCCTGGCCGCGGCCGGCTGCGGCATCGCGTCGTCGTCCGAGCGCGACGGCGGCCTGGAGGACGGCGCGGCGGCCGCCGGCATCCACTGGGGGGCGTGCAAGAACCTCCCCAAGCCCGCGCCCGGGGCGCCGGCCGCGAAGACCGACTGGCAGTGCGGCACGCTCGACGTACCGCTCGACCACGACAAGCCGGACGGCGAGAAGATCGGCATCGCCATGATCCGCGCCAAGGCCACCGGGCCGCGGGCGGACCGCATCGGCTCGCTGCTCTTCAACTTCGGCGGCCCCGGCGGCTCCGGCATCGACACCCTCCCGGGCCTCGCCCCCCAGTACAAGACGCTGCACAAGCGCTACGACATCGTCAGCTTCGACCCGCGCGGCGTGGGCCGCAGCGAGGGCGTGCACTGCCTCGACGACCGCGCGCTCGACAAGTACTTCGCCGCCGACAACACCCCCGACGACAAGGCGGAGGAGAAGGCGTACCTCGACCGGATCCACGACTTCGCCGCCGCCTGCGAGAAGAAGTCGGGCAGGATCCTGCCGCACGTCGCCACCGAGAGCGCCGCCCGCGACATGGACCTCATGCGCGCCGCGCTCGGCGACGACAAGATGCACTACTTCGGCATCTCCTACGGGACCGAACTGGGCGCCGTCTACGCCCACCTCTTCCCGCAGCGGATCGGCCGGGCCGTGCTCGACAGCCCGGTGGACCCCACGCAGAACAGCGCGCAGCGCTCGCTGGCGCAGGCGAAGGGCTTCCAGCGGGCGCTGGAGAACTACGCCGAGGACTGCGCCCGGCAGGGCAAGCAGTGCCCCCTCGGCGACGCCGCCGCCGGCGAGCCCGCGGTGGCCACCGAGGACGTCGCGGACCTGCTGCAGCGGCTCGACGGCAAGCCGATCCCGGCCACCTCCGGCCGCGACCTGACGGAGTCGCTGGCCACCGGGGGCATCGCGCAGTCGCTGTACTCCAAGCAGCTCTGGCCGCTGCTGACCCAGGGCCTGGAGCAGGCGCAGGGCGACGACGGCGCGACCCTGCTGCTCCTGGCCGACGCACTCAACGGCCGCGAGCCCGACGGGCACTACACCACGCTCCAGTCGTCCTTCCTCGCGGTCAACTGCGCGGACACCAAGGACCGCTACTCGATCGACGACATCCGCGACCGGCTGCCGGAGTTCCGCAAGGCGTCGCCGGTCTTCGGCGACTTCATGGCCTGGGGCCTGGCGTCCTGCGACGGCTGGCCGGTGACGGGCAAGCGCTTGACGCCGCAGGTGAGCGCGAAGGGCGCGGACACGATGCTGGTCGTCGGCAGCACCGGCGACCCGGCGACGCCGTTCGAGGGCACGCAGCGGATGGTCGACGCGCTCGGCGGCGACGTGGCGGTGAAGCTCACGCGCGTCGGCCAGGGGCACGGGGCGTACGGCAGCGGCAACCGCTGCACGCAGGAGGCGGTCGACACGTACCTGCTCGACGGCCGGGCCCCGAAGAACGACACGACCTGCCGCAAGTAGCCCGCCAGACAGACAGACGTGCCGCCGCCGGAGAACCTCCGGCGGCGGCACGCCGCGTCGTCGTACGCCCCCGCGTCAGTAGACGGGCTTGTCCGGCTCGATCTGGTTCACCCAGCCGACCACGCCGCCGCCCACGTGCACCGCGTCGGCGAAGCCCGCCGACTTCAGCACCGCCAGGACTTCCGCGGACCGGACACCCGTCTTGCAATGCAAGACGATCTTCTTGTCCTGCGGCAGCCCCTCCAGGGCGTTGCCCATGAGGAACTCGTCCTTCGGGACCAGCCGCGCGCCGGGGATCGAGACGATCTCGTACTCGTTGGGCTCCCGGACGTCGATGATGTCGATGTTCTCGCCGTCGTCGATCCACTCCTTGAGCTGCTTCGGAGTGATCGTGGAGCCGGCCGCGGCCTCCTGCGCCTCGTCGGAGACGACGCCGCAGAACGCCTCGTAGTCGATGAGCTCGGTGACGGTCGGGTTCTCGCCGCAGACCGCGCAGTCCGGGTCCTTGCGGACCTTGACCTGGCGGTACTGCATCTCCAGGGCGTCGTAGATCATCAGCCGGCCGACCAGCGGGTCGCCGATGCCGGCGAGCAGCTTGATGGCCTCGTTGACCTGGATCGAGCCGATCGACGCGCACAGCACGCCCAGCACGCCGCCCTCGGCGCAGCTCGGCACCATGCCGGGCGGCGGGGGCTCGGGGTACAGGCAGCGGTAGCACGGGCCGTGCTCGGCCCAGAAGACCGACGCCTGGCCGTCGAAGCGGTAGATGGAGCCCCAGACGTACGGCTTGCCGAGCAGCACGCAGGCGTCGTTGACCAGGTAGCGGGTGGCGAAGTTGTCCGTGCCGTCGACGATCAGGTCGTACTCCGCGAACATCTCCATGACGTTCGAGGAGTCCAGCCGCTCCTGGTGGAGCTGGACCTTCACGTACGGGTTGATGCCCAGCACCGTGTCGCGGGCGGACTCCGCCTTGGGGCGGCCGATGTCCGCCTGGCTGTGGATGACCTGCCGCTGCAGGTTCGACTCGTCGACCTCGTCGAACTCGACGATGCCGAGCGTGCCCACACCCGCCGCCGCCATGTACATCAGCGCGGGCGAGCCGAGGCCGCCGGCGCCCACACAGAGCACCTTGGCGTTCTTCAGCCGCTTCTGGCCGGCCATCCCGACGTCCGGGATGATCAGGTGGCGCGAGTACCTGCGGACCTCGTCGACGGAGAGCTCGGGGGCGGGCTCGACCAGCGGTGGCAGCGACACGGGAACTCCGTAAGCGTGTGAGAGCACAGTGGGTCTTCCCGTAACACTGCCACGCACCTCCTCATTCCGAGACACCCTGTCCGAGACGCGAGACAAGGTCGTCCCAGTAGCCGGGCAGCGCCTCCCAGCCGGTCCTGTCCGTGAAGAACACCGAGGCCGCGCCCTGCCAGCGGGCGACCCGCATCGCCTCGTCCAGATGCGTCGGCGGCACGCCGTGGACCAGGTGGCAGAACCGCTCGGCGGGGTACTCCGCGGTCCACTCGGCGACCTGCGACCAGCGGTAGTCCGCCCACGGACCCGCGAAGGTGACGAGCTGGTCGGCGGCCTCGGCGTAGCCGGGGTACGGGTGCGTGCCGATGCCGAGGACGACGTGGGTGCGCGGGGCGAGCGCGCCGAGCGTCGTGGTGACCCGCCGGACCTCCGGCAGCCGGTCGCGGCCGGCGGGGCAGCGGCC
Organism: Streptomyces sp. CMB-StM0423; assembly: GCF_002847285.1. Lineage (NCBI taxonomy): Bacteria > Bacillati > Actinomycetota > Actinomycetes > Kitasatosporales > Streptomycetaceae > Streptomyces > Streptomyces sp. CMB-StM0423. The sequence goes on from NZ_CP025407.1 coordinate 2,683,909, forward strand.
GAGGTAGAAGCCGTCGACGCGGTACCACTCCAGGAACCGGTGCGCTTCGGTGATCAACTCGCCGAAGGGGCGGCGGCCGTGGCGCAGGTCGAGCATGCCCAGGGTGCGCACCCGCGCCGACTTCAGCCGGCCCGCGGCCTCCAGGCAGTGCGGGTCGGGGCGGGCGCCGGGCCCGCCGGCGACGTCGAGCACCGTCCAGTGGACGGCGCCCGCGGCGGCGGGCCGGGTCAGCTCGCCCCACTCGACGGGGGCGACGAGGGGGTGCGCGTAGCCGGGGACGGCGAGGCGGAGGGGCGTCTCGGCCGGCTGCGGCGGGAGCTGCCGCCGGCCCTCCGGCGCGGGCGGTACGCCCGGCAGGTCCCGCAGCGCCGCGGCCGCGCCGGGCGGCCTGCCCGGCCCGTCAGGTCTCAGATGCGGCATGCCGCCTCCATCCAGATGTCCGCAAGGCTCTCCTCGATTCCGATCCGGGGCCGCCAGCCCAGGCGGTCCCGCGCCGTCCTGATGTCCGCCTGCTGCCAGGCGCCGCACCCGTCCGGATACGGATACGCCGCGGCGACCGCCGCCGGTTCCGTGCCGGGGCCGCCGTTCGTGCCGTGGCCGGGTCCGTGCGCGGGACCGTGGCCGTGGCCCAGGGGGTGGCCCATGCCGTGCCCCGGGCCGTGGCCGCCGTGCCCGAGGCCGTGTCCTGCGCCCGCGGGCTGCGGGATCCGGCCGGTCAGCGTGGTGTCGTACTCGTGCAACTGGCCGCCGTACCCCGCGATCCGCGCCAGCGCCGCCGCCGCGTCCCGCAGCCGCACCGCGCGCCCGCCGCCGATGTTCACCACGCCCTGCGCCGCCGACAGCGACGCGGCGTGCACCGCCCGCGCCACGTCCCGTACGTCCACGAAGTCCCGCTGCGCGCCGAGTCCGCCGAGCTTCAGCTCGCCGTCGCCCTGCTGCATCGCCCGCCGCAGCGCCTCCGCCAGCCGGCCGAGCGGTGAACCCGCCGGGGTGCCGGGACCCGCGGGCGAGAACACCCGCAGCACGATGGCGTCGAGCCCGGACCCGAGCACCAGCTCGGTCGCGGCGAGCTTGCTCACGCCGTACGGGCCGCCGGGGCGCGGCAGCGCGTCCTCGGCCGTCGACGAGCCGGCCGGCGAGGGACCGTACTCCGAGGCGCAGCCCACGTGCACCAGCCGCGCGGAGCAACTGCTGCGCCGCATGGCCTCGCAGAGGGTGGCGACGGCGACGGTGTTGTGCCGGGTCAGGTCGCGGGCGCTGCCGCGGGTGGTGCCGGCGCAGTTGACGACGACGCCCGGGTGCACGGCGTCGAGGAACCGGGTCAGCGCGCCGGGGCTGCCGGACGACAGGTCGAACCGCACGTCGGCGTCGTCGCCGCGGCCGAGCGCGGTGAGCTGCACGGCGGGGTCGGCGAGCAGGCGGTCGGCGACGTAGCGGCCGACGAAGCCGGTGCCGCCGATGAGCAACACCCTCATCGCGCACCCCCGTCGTCCGGGGAGGGCGTGGCCAGTGGTGGTGCGGTCATCTCGTTGTGCTCCTTGCGATGAGCGGAGGCTCGGGTGAGTGCGCGGCCGGCGTACGCCAGCAGCGCGAGCGCGGCGGCGCCGCAGGCGACCGCAGGCACGGCGGCCATACGGAAGCCGGCGGAGCCGGCGACCAGCAGCTCGACCGGACGGCCGAGCACGGCAAGCCCGGGAACCCGGGCGGCCAGGACCAGCAGCAGCGCCGTGACCTGCGCGGCGCAGGCGGCGGCGAGGCCGTACGCGGCGGCCCGGGGGAAGCCGTGCACGGCGAGCAGCCGGGCGAGGAAGAGCAGCGCGCCGAGGGCGCAGGCGGCGGCGGGGACGGCGGGCCGGCGGGTGGCCCCGTCGAAGAGCGGTCCTGCGGCCACGGCGGCGAGTTGCAGCGCGCCGAGGACGGCCAGCACGGCGGCGACGGCGGCGGCGAGCAGCGGGCGGACCCGGGCGCGGAACTCGGCCAGATCACGGCTCTCCCGCAGGCCGCCGCGGGCGCGGGCGGCGAACCACCGGGCCACGGCCGCGGCGGGCAGCACGGCGGCGGTGAGCGCGGCGAGGGCGGCGGCGGTGGCGTACGGCACGACGGGCGTGCGGGTGACGCCGGTGGCGCCGCCGAGCAGTTCGCCGAGGAACCAGTCCCCGTAGACCGCGTACGCCAGCAGCCACCCCACGGCGAGCCCGGCCGCGGGCGGCAGCCCGGCCCCGACCCGCAGCGGGCCCCGCTGCGACCCGAGCACCAGCGCGACCACGGCCCAGGCGACGCCGGCGGCGGTCAGCGCCACCTGCGCCCGGCCGTGCAGCCCGGCGGCGCCGAGCACGAGCAACCCGCCGCCGAGCGGCAGGAGATGGGCGAGCGGGGCGAGGGGCGTACGGGACTGGGGGCCGCCCGGCGGCGGGGGCCCGGCGCCGGGGCGCCGGGTCCGTACGTACATCTCCTCGGCGAGGGAGAACACATCCCGGTGCCGGTAGCGCACGGCGGTCCGGTCGGTGACGCCGTGCGCCTCCAGACCGGCGGCGATCTCCAGCGGATCGACGGCCCGCCGGCACAGCTCCCGGTGCCGGTGCATGAGCCCCCGCACGGGATCGGCGGACCCGCGCCGCGGCCGGACGGCCGGGGCCGCGGTGGGCGAGGACCCGACGGCGGGAGCGGCACCGGGGCGAGCCGGCTGAGCGGTGCGCGGCGGGCCCGGGTGACCGACGGCCGCGGCGACAGCGCCGTAGGAGGCCGCCTGCCCGCCTGGCGCGGCAGTCTCCGGCGCCGCGGCTTGCGCCGCCCCCGCGCCGGGGGAACCCGCCTCGCCTTCGGCGGGCGGGGGGTGGAGGGACGTTACGGCGGGGGGTTCCGGGCGCGGGCCGAAAGCTTCCTCCAGCGCTTCCGCCAGGTCTTCCGCCGGCGTGGGCGGCGCCGGCTCCCGCATCTGCGGCTCACGCGTCCGGGGCTCCGGGGCCGCTCTCGGGCCGTCCGTCATCGGTCGGCCCCCTCAAGCACGGGGCCCGCACCCGCCCGGTCGGCGTCCGGCGCCGGCGCGGCCGCCAGATACGCCTCCGGAGGGTGCGCGAAGGGATGCGGGGTGGCGCGGGCCGGGCCGTGGGAGGCCAGCTCCAGGTAGATGGAGCCGAACGCGTCCACGTTCTGCTCCGCCGTGAACAGCTCCACCGCGCGCGCCCGCGCCGCCGCGCCCAGCCGCGCGCGGCGCGCCGGGTCGCGGAGCAGCGCCAGACAGGCGTCCGCGAGCGCCCGCGGGTTCCGCGGCGGGACCACGAGGCCCGTGCCGCCGATGACCTCCCGGACCGCGCCGACGTCGGTCGACACCGTCGCCCGGCCGCAGAGCATCGCCTCGACCAGGCCCACGGGGAAGCCCGCCACCACGCTGGAGAGCACCGTCACCCCGCCCGCCGCGTACGCCGCCGCCCGGTCCGGCAGCGCCGGGTCGCCGATCTCCTCGAACGACACCGGGCTTGCGCCCACCGCGTGCGCGTCGGCCGCCTCGTCGGGAAAGAGCTGGGCGGCCAGCGCGCGGCAGTGGTCGCGGTAGCCCGCATGGGCGGCGGCCGGGGGGCCCGTCTCCGCCACGACGAGGTGGGCTGCCGGCTCCTCCCTGCGGATCTCCGCGAACGCGTGCAGCAGCGCGATGAGGTCGCCGGCCGGCTCTATCCGTCCGGCCCAGACCAGGGTGCTGTCGTCCCCGGCCGCCGGCGGTTCCGCCACCTCGGCGAACCGTGCCGCGTCCATGCCCGGGTACACCGTCCGCAGCCTGTGCCCCTCCGCGCCCAGGCGCAGCGCCCAGCGCCGCGCGTGCGCGTTGCCCGGGGTCACGAGCGCCGCCATGGCGTACGCCTCGGCCGCCAGCCGGCGGTGGAAGGCCGCCACCAGCGTCCGTACGGTCACGGTGCCGCCGGCGTACGCCCCCCAGCCGCTCTCCAGGTAGTGCCGGCGCAGCCGCACCCCGTACTCCGTGACCAGCAGCGGCGTGCCGAAGAACCGGTGTGCGAGCAGCCCCGGCAGCGCCGCGGGGCCGCCGGACAGGGCGTGGCACAGGTCGGCCCCGGCCAGCCCGGCGCCGCCGTCCCCGTCTCCGTACCACCCGGCGCCCAACGGCCGCAGCGCCCGGTCCAGATGCGCGGCGACCGCGAGCAACTCCACGACGCGCGCCCCCTGCACCACCGGATGTGCGCCCGGCGCCCGGCAGGCCCGTTCCAGGATCCGCACCGCCTGCTCCTCGCGCAGCGCGCGCCCCGGCCCGCCCGCGTCCCTGGCCAGCTCCGCCAGCCCGTAGAGACCGGAAGCGAAACGGTCCTGCCCGGACTCCCGCCCCGTGACCTCCCCGGCGCCCCCGGCCGCCAGCGCGCCCGCCAACTCCGCGAAGTGCTCGGCGAAGCGCCGCCGTTCGGCGCGCCCGTAGCGGCGCTCGCCGGGCGCCGGGCGCCACAACGGCGCGACGTGCACCGCCCGCACCTGCGGCGGCAGCGGTACGAGCCCCGACGCCTCCTGCGCCGCATCGACCGCAAACGCGAAAACGTCGAACTCATGGTGCGCAAGCCCGCGTACGAGCCGGTCGCACCACCCCGGCGACTCGCCCGCGGCGAACGGGAATCCGCCCTCCGCGAGAAGGCCGATGCGCAACGAGAACACCCCCGAAACTGCTGTGGCTCCATCCGGTGGGAGGACGGTACGCACGCGGCGGGGCAGCGCGATGGACGGTTGTCCGTCGCACCACCGGAAGGGGTGAATACCCGTGACTATTCGGGGTGTGGGGCGTTTTGCCCGCTCCCGTCACCCGCCGGGGGTCAGTCGCGCGGGTACGGCCAGGCGTTGGGCTTGCAGGTGGCGCCGTCCGTCGACAGGTACTTCGTCTGCTGCATCATCACCGGCGCCAGCGCACCGTCCTGCTCGCAGCCGACGTGCCCGTGCCCGAGCCGGTGGCCCACCTCGTGGTTGATGAGCATCTGCCGGTACGCGTGGATGTCGTCGCCGTAGGTCTTCGAACCCTGCGCCCACCGGAAGGCGTTGATCATCACGCGCTCGGTGGCGGCGGAGTCGCAGGACACGTCCTCGTCGCTGGTGTCGAGCCCCGACTTGGCGCACCACTCGTCGGTGGTCCCCGGGCTGGCCAGGGTGATGACGAACACGGACTCGTCGTCCCGGCCCACCCGCTCGAAGGTGCGGTCGCCCTGGCCGCCCCAACTGCGCTCGTCGTTGAGCGTCTTGTGCACGGCGGCCGCGAACAGCTCGCCGTCGAGCGGCAGTCCCTCCTCGACGTCCACGCGGTAGGTGACGACCTCGCCGCGGCCGGGCGCCTTGTCGCGGCCGGGGACGGTGGTGAGCTTGCCGGAGCCGGTGAGGTTGCGGCTGAGGGGGTACGTGGCCGCCATCTTCCCGGTGTACGTGGCGGGCACGGCCCGCGCGTCCTCGTCGGCGTCCGGTCCTTCCGGGTCCTCCGCGCCCGCCGGGTCGTCGCGGTCGCCGGAGCGGGAGGCGGCGTCGTCGGCGCCGGCGCGCTGCTTGCGCTCGTCGGACGCGGCGGCGTCGGCGCGCTTGGCGCGGCCGTCGGAGACCTGGCCGGCGATGGCGGCGGCGAGCGCGCACGTCACGACGGCGGCGGCGACACCGGTGGCGACCCGGCCGCGGTTGGTGGGGCGCTGCCGGCGGCGGCGGTGGCCGCCGCCCGTGGAGTGCAGGGCGGTCGCGGTGCCGTCGGGCGGTTCCTCGTCGCCGGGCGGTGGCCAGCCGAAGTCGTCGGGGGCGGGGGCGGGACCCGGCACGTCACCGTGGCGGCGCGCGGCGGGCTCTGCGGCGTGGCCGGGCCCCGGCCCGTCGAAGGCGTCGAGGTAGTCCTGCCGTACGGGCGTGGGCGTGGCGGCGACGGTGGCGGCGACGGGCCCGCGCCCGGGCTGCTCGTACGGCGGGACACCCCAACCGCCGCCGGGCTCATGGTGCTCGGGGTGACCGAGGGGGCGCTCGCCGGTGTCGTCCACGGGGGCCGTGCGGCCACGGGGCGGGCGCGGCATCCCGTGCACGGGCGGCGGCCCCCCGGGCCCGGCCACGCGCCGCATCGACCCGGTGTCGGCGACCCGCGGCGTCGGCCCGGTGTCCGAGACGCGGGGAATCGGGCCGGTGCCGGAGACCCGGGGCACCGGCCCGGTCCCGGCGGCGCGCGGCACGGGGCCCGTATCGGAGACCCGCGGAATCGGTCCGGTCCCGGAGCCCCGCGGGATCGGCCCCGTCCCGCCGGCCCGCGGGATCGGCCCCGTAGCGGAGACCCGCGGCACCGGACCCGTGTCGCCGAACCGCGGCATCGCGCCCGTACCCGAGACCGTGCGCCCGTCCCCCGGCACCCGCGGCACAGGACCCGTGTCGGAGACCCGCCGCACCGGACCCGTGTCCGTCACCCGCGGGATCGGGCCTGTGTCGCTGATCCGCGGGATCGGCCCCGTGTCGCCCCGCCGCGGCAGCGGCGGCCGCGGCCCCGACCCGGACGCCGGCCCGGACCCCGACCGGGTCCCGCCGCCGTCCCGCGCCTGCTTCTTGCCCTTGCCGGACGCGCTGTGCCTGCCCACCGTGTGTGTCAGCTCCCGCCGGGGCTCGCGTCTGCGATCCCTGTCTCGTACTCGTCCAACATCTCGGTGAACGCCCTGGCCACCACTTCCGGGTACTCCATCATGGCCACGTGCCCGGCCGCAGGCAGGGCCAGCAACCGTGAGTTGCGGAACGCGGCCTTCGCCCGCCGCGCCATCCTGAACGATACGAGTTGGTCGCGCCCTCCGTAGATGAGCAGCGTAGGGGCCAGCACCCGCTCGGCCAGCCGCCACAGTGAATGCTGCCCGCCCAGGGTGTACGCGCCGACGACCCCGCGCGCCGACCGCTCCAGCGCGTCCCAGTGGTACGGCAGCCGCATGCGCTTGGCGTACTCGCGCGCGTGCTCCGCGAACCCCTCCGGGCTGACCCGGCCCGGGTCGCCGTAGCAGAGGCCCAGCACCGCGCGGGTGCGCTGCTCCGCGGTCCAGTCCCGGGTCAGCCGGGCGAAGAGTGCGGTGACGCCGGGCACGGCGAGCAGCGCGGTGGGCATCGCGGTGCGCTGCGGCCGCAGTTCGGGCAGTGCAGGGGAGACGAGGGTGAGGGTGCGCACCAGGTCGGGTCGGAGGGCCGCGACGCGGGTGACGATGGTGCCGCCCAGCGAGTTGCCGAAGAGGTGTACGGGGCCGCGACCGGCCGCGTCGAGGCAGCGGATGACGGCGCGGGCGTGGCCGGAGAGGGAGTAGTCGCCGTCGTCGGGGGGCGGTGAGTCGCCGAAGCCGGGCAGGTCGACGGCGTCGCCGTCGACGCGGGCGGCGAGCAGGGGGCCGAGTCCGGCCCAGTTCAGCGCGGAGCCGCCGAGCCCGTGCACGTACACCGCGGGCGGCAGTCCCGCGCACGCCGGCGGGTGGCCGCGGACGGCGACGGTGAGTCCGGGGAGCGTCACCTGCCGTCGCTCGACGCCGCCCCGGCCTTCGGGAGGAGGGGGCGGCACGGTCCCGGGCGAGCCGTTCGCCGGGAATGCTTCGTCGCCCGCCAGAGAGCGCTCTGTCGACGGCATGGGGGCAATGTTACGAGACAGTCACGCAGTGGTTCATGTGTTCGCCATCACAAGCCGCCTCGCGGCCGAAAGCACCCTCTCTTACGCTCGTATGGAGGACGTATGGAGGACATCGCCCGAAACTGTGCCCGAAGTCCGGGTGACGAACGACGCGGACAGGAGACGACGCCATGGCTGTCGACCCGCAGGATTCGGACACCTTCGACGAGCCCGCCCGCCGCACCGGGCCGGACGGGAGCGCGGACGCCCCCGCGGAACGGGACGCCGAGGCCCCGGAGGCGGACGTCGCGGAGCAGCGCGCCGAGGTGGAGCAGGGCGACGAGGACGTCACGCCGGGCGAGCGCCACGGCGACGACGTGAACCCCGCCGACGCCGCCGAGCAGGCCCGCGTCGTCGAAGGGGGCGAGGACGAATACCGGTGACGTGCTCTGTATTGCCCTGGTTCGCCCCGGGTCAGGGGCGATGAAATTTCGCGCAGCGACGGAGCGCCGGACGATTACCCGCACGTACGATGGCACCTGCGGTCGGCCCGCCGGACAGGCCCGGCGTCCCGGGGGCGATCATCTCAGGAACCAGGAGGCGCAGTGACAGCCATGGAGCAGGCCGAGACGCGTCCACGCAGTACGAGGCTCCCCCGCCGCGCGCGCCGCAACCAGCTCCTCGGTGCGGCCCAGGAGGTCTTCGTCGCCCAGGGGTACCACTCCGCCGCCATGGATGACATCGCGGACCGCGCCGGCGTCAGCAAGCCGGTGCTCTACCAGCACTTCCCCGGCAAGTTGGAGCTGTACCTCGCCCTGCTCGACCAGCACTGCGACGCGCTGCTCAAGGCGGTGCGCGCGGCGCTCGCGTCCACGGCGGACAACAAGCAGCGCGTCGCCGCCACGATGGACGCGTACTACGCCTTCGTCGAGGACGAGGGCGGCGCCTTCCGGCTGGTCTTCGAGTCCGATCTGACCAACGAGCCCGCGGTGCGCGAGCGCGTCGACCGGGTCAGCCTGGACTGCGCGCAGGCGGTCAGCGAGGTCATCGCCGAGGACACCGACCTGCCGGTCGAGCAGGCGATGCTGCTCGCGGTGGGGCTGTGCGGCATGGCGCAGATCACCGCGCGCTACTGGCTGGGCTCCGGCCGGTCCATCCCGCGCGACGACGCCGCCCGCCTGATCGCCTCGCTCTCCTGGCGCGGCATCGCCGGCTTCCCGATGCACGGGGGCCCGGACCAGCCGTAGCCGTGGCCCGCGGACACGTCCCGTAGCGGTGTTCGCTGCGGGCGTGCAGGCATCGGTCCCGCGGGATGTGCACGCCGGGTTAGTGTGCACTCGTACATCCAACTGACCGAAAGGGATCAGGCCGTGGAGGTCAAGATCGGCGTGCAGCACGCCCCCCGAGAGATCAGCCTGGAGAGCGGGCAGTCCGCCGAAGAGATCGAGAGCGCGGTGGCGGACGCGCTCGGCGGCAAGTCGGAGGTGCTGACCCTGGTCGACGACCGCGGCCGGAAGATCCTCGTGCCGTCGGGCCGTATCGCCTACGTGGAGATCGGCGCGCCCACCGCGCGCAAGGTGGGCTTCGGCGCCCTCTGAGGGCGGATCCCCCGCTCGCACAGCTCGTCCGGCCCCCCGGTGTCCGACACCGGGGGGCCGTCGTTTGCCCGCGAATCCATGCGGGTAGATCCGGAGCGTCCGGTTCACCCCAGCAGTGGGGCCCAACGAAGGGCGGGCGCGAGATGATGATCCTGGCAGCCGTACTTTCCGCAGTCATCGGCCTGGCGATTGCCCTGGCCGCACTCTCCCGCTATCCGGATCGGTTCCGGCACCGGAACCTGACGCTGGCCACGGGACCCGGGGCCGCCGTGCTCGGCGCCGCCCTGGCCCACACGGTGCTGGGCGCGGGGAACCTGCCGATCGTCCTGCCGGTCGCCGGAGCCTTCTCGGCGGCGATGCTGTCGCTGCTGGTCAAGAACCGGGAGCGGAGCCGCCCCGCGGCGGCGTACCTGGCGGGCCGCCCGGTGCGCTGAGCGGCCCTACCCGTACCAACCCTTGAACCGGAGAGACCCACGCGCGCCCGGGCGGACCGCCCGGGCGCCGCGCTATGCGGAGAGACCCAGCGCCGCCATCCGCTTGGTGTGCGCCTCGGTGATACGCGAGAACATCCGCCCCACCTCCGCCAGGTCGAACCCGTCGGCGACGCCGCCCACGAGCATCATCGACAGCGCGTCCCGCTCCGCCACCACCCGCTGCGCCTGGCTCAGCGCCTCGCCCATCAGCCGCCGCGCCCAGAGCGCCAGCCGGCCGCCCAGCCGGGGGTCGGCCTCGATCGCGCTGCGGACCTTCCCGACGGCAAAGGTGGCGTGCCCGGTGTCGTCCAGCACGCTCAGCACCAGGCCGCGGGTGTCCGAGTCCAGCCGGACCGCGACCTCGCGGTAGAAGTCGCTGGCGATCGAGTCGCCGACGTACGCCTTGACCAGGCCCTCCAGCCAGTCGGACGGCGCCGTCTGGCGGTGGAACTCGTTCAGCGCGGCGGCGAACGGCTCCATTGCCCGCGCCGGGTCCTCGTCGATCTCGGCCAGCCGGTCCCGCAGCCGCTCGAAGTGGTGGAACTCGGCGGCGGCCATCGCCGCCAGCTCCGCCTTGTCCTCCACGCCGGGCGCCAGCTTCGCGTCCTCCGCCAGCCGCTCGAAGGCGGCCAGCTCGCCGTAGGCGAGGGCGCCGAGCAGGTCCACGACCGCGGCCCGGTACTGCGGGTCGGCGGCGGCCTGCGCCCAGTCCTCGGCGGCTACGCCGGATGCGGCGGTGTCGGCGGCGGCGCCGGTTTCGCCGGTGTCCTGGGGGGCGGCCTCGTCGGCAGGGGGAGTGTCCATAGGAGCGGAATATAGCGGCCCGCAGGGGGCTGGGAAGAGCCTGGTCAGCCCGTGGACTATGAGACATCGCACAACACGGCTGCACGATTTTAGGTAGAGTGGTATAGCACTCGCCGGTCACGGCGGGTCCCCCACGCCGCGGGCGTGAGCCCGGAGGCGCGTGGGAAGCATGTATTGAAGGATGCCCGGTCGGTGGCCCGATCGGCTCCGACCCCGACCGCTCTCAGCGGAGCCCGTGCGGCCTGTCCCGCCGTACGCACACCGCCGGAGGGAATTCTCGCGGCTTGAGCGCGCGAGTGACGGAAGAAGTGGTCCCGCGCCACCCGCGCGGTACGACCCCCGTCCCCCGCCGCTCGCCGCGACCGACAGAAGAGGCAAGCATCCTGTCCACGTTTCGAGACCTGGGGATCCTCCCCGAGACTGCTGAGGCCCTGGAGGCCGTGGGAATCACCACTCCTTTCCCCATTCAGGAGATGACCCTTCCCGTGGCCCTCGCCGGCACCGACGTGATCGGCCAGGCCAAGACCGGTACCGGTAAGACGCTCGGCTTCGGCCTTCCCCTGCTGGAGAAGGTCGTCGTCCCCGCCGACGTCGAGAACGGTCGCGCCGGCACCGGCGCCCTGACGGACGCCCCGCAGGCGCTCGTCGTCGTCCCCACCCGCGAGCTGTGCGTCCAGGTCACCAACGACCTGCTGACCGCCGGCAAGGTCCGTAACGTCCGCGCGCTGTCGATCTACGGCGGCCGGGCGTACGAGCCCCAGCTAGAGGCGCTGAAGAAGGGCGTCGACGTCGTCGTCGGCACCCCCGGCCGCCTCCTCGACCTCGCAGGCCAGCGCAAGCTGGACCTGTCGAAGATCAAGGTGCTGGTGCTCGACGAGGCCGACGAGATGCTGGACCTCGGCTTCCTGCCGGACGTCGAGAAGATCATCCAGCAGTTGCCCGCCAAGCGGCAGACGATGCTGTTCTCGGCCACCATGCCGGGGCAGGTCATCGGCCTCGCCCGGCGCTACATGTCGCAGCCCACCCACATCCGCGCCACCGCGCCCGACGACGAGGGCGCGACCGTCGCCGCCGTCGAGCAGCACGCATTCCGGGCGCACTCCATGGACAAGCCGGAGATGCTGGCGCGCATCCTCCAGGCCGAGGGCCGCGGGCTGACCATGATCTTCTGCCGTACGAAGCGCACGTGCGCGGACGTCGCGGAGCAGTTGACCCGGCGCGGGTTCGCCGCCGGGTCGGTCCACGGCGACCTGGGCCAGGGCGCGCGCGAGCAGGCGCTGCGGGCGTTCCGCAACGGCAAGGTCGACGTGCTGGTCTGCACGGACGTGGCGGCGCGCGGCATCGACGTCGCCGGCATCACGCACGTGATCAACTACCAGACGCCGGAAGACGAGAAAACGTACCTGCACCGCATCGGCCGCACCGCCCGCGCAGGCGCGTCCGGCACGGCGGTCACACTGGTCGACTGGGACGAGATCACGCGCTGGCACCTGATCAACAAGGCGCTGGAGCTCGACCTGGAGAACCCCGAGGAGACGTACTCCACCTCCCCGCACCTGTACGAGTCGCTGAGTATCCCGGAGGGTACGAAGGGCGTGCTGCCGCGCGCCGAGCGCACCCGCGCGGGGCTCGGCGCCGAGGAGCTGGAAGACCTGGGCGAGACGGGCGGCGGCCGCCGCGGCGCGGGCTCGCGCCGGCCGGCCACCGAGGAGCACCCGAAGCGGACCCGTACGCAGCGGCAGCGCCGCCGCACGCGGAGCGGCCGCCCGGTGGCGGCCGAGGCCGCCGAAGGCGCCGGGGCCGCAGCCGAGCCGCGGGAGACCGCGGCGGAGCCGGCCGCGGCCGCGGCGGACGCCGCATCCCGCAAGCCGCGCCGCCGCCGTCGCCGCACCCGCAGCGGCAACGCGGGCACGGCTGCGGCGGAGTAGCAGCACAACAGCACCCTTCGGGCCCGGGACGTACGTCACGACGTACGCCCCGGGCCCGCGGCCTGCCACGAGCGGTGGCGCTACGCGCCAGGGGCCGCCGCTGCCAGGAACGGCTGCCGCCACGGCACCGCGCCCCGCCAAGACCGGCAGTGCGGCCAAGCCGCTGCGGCCAGAAGCCATCCGCCGAAACGGCGCTTCCAGGCACCACGACGCCGGCGCCCCGCCGCCAACCGCGCGGGGCCCGGCCCGGAGCCGCCCCTGGCCCGTGGCCATCCGCCGAGGCGGCGGTCGCAGGCGCCACGGCCGCGGTGCCCCGACGTCGGGATCCCTCCGCGATCGCCGAGCTCCTGCCGACGACCGCCGGACGCCCTGCCGGTGCCGACGGTGCCTCCGCCCCCGCCGCGCCGCGAAGCCCCTGCCGCCCGGTGGCCGCGGGCCCGCGGCCGGCGCCTCGGCCCGGCCGCACCTCCGCGCCCCCGCGGAGCGGGGTGGGTGTCCCGGGGGGTGCGGCCGCGGTTAGGGTCGGGGGATGAGCAAGCCGCCGTTCGTTGCGTTGCCGGGCGGGGTCGAGGCCCTGCGGGTCGACACTCCGCGGGGGGCGTTCGCCGCGCTGCGGGCCGGGCGGCCCGTCCACGGGACCGCGCTCCTGCTGCCCGGGTTCACCGGCAGCAAGGAGGACTTCATCGCCCTCCTCGGACCCCTCGCCGCCGCCGGCTTCCGCGTGCTCGCCGTCGACGGCCGGGGGCAGTACGAGACCGAGGGCCCCGCCGACGAGGACGCGTACGCGCAGGACGAACTCGCGCAGGACCTCCTCGCCCTCGCCACCGCGCTCACCGCCCCCGACGACCCTCCGCTGCACCTCCTCGGGCACTCCCTCGGCGGCCACATCGCCCGCGCCGCCGCCCTCCGGGCGCCCGGCGCCTTCGCCTCGCTGACCCTGATGAGCTGCGGCCCCGGCGTCGTCTGCGACGAGCAGCAGTCCCGCGCGAAGCTCCTCGGCGACGCCCTGGCCACGTACGACATGGAGACCGTCTGGCAGGCCATGCGCGCCTTCGACCCGCCCGAGGCCGCCGACGCCCGCACCCCCGCCGACGTGGACGACTTCCTGCACCGCCGCTGGCTCGGTACCAGCCCCGCCCAGCTCATGGCCACCGCCAGGCAACTGCGCGAGGAGCCCGACAGGACCGCGGAGCTGGCCGGCCTGCCGCTGCCCGTGCACGTGCTCACCGGCGCCTCCGACTACGTGTGGCCCGTATCGCAGATGGACGACATGGCGCGGCGGCTGCGCGCCCACCGCACCGTCGTCGAAGGTGCCGACCACTCCCCCAACGTCGACCGCCCGGCCGAGACCGCCGCCGCACTCGCCGCGTTCTGGTCGGCCGACCGGTAGTGGCACAGAGAACCTCAACCGTGGTTGAGGTCGAGTTACGCTGGCGGACATGACGCACCACCTCTCCCCGCGGGCCAGGGAAGCCACCATCGGCGAGCTGTCCGACCGCAGCGGAGTCCCCCAGTCCGCGCTGCGCTTCTACGAGCGCCAGGGCCTGATCAGCAGCCGCCGCACCACCGGCAACCAGCGCCGCTTCTCCCGGGACACCCTGCGCAGGGTCGCGTTCATCCGCGCCTCGCAGCGCGTGGGGATCCCGCTGGCGGCCATCCGCGAGGCGCTCGCGGTGCTGCCCGAGGGACGTACGCCCACCCGCGCCGACTGGGCGCAGTTGTCGGAGGGCTGGCGCAAGGACCTCAACACCCATATCCGCCGGCTGGAGCGGCTGCGCGACAACCTCACCGAGTGCATCGGCTGCGGCTGCCTGTCGCTCGACAAGTGCGCGCTGGCCAACACCGACGACCGGCTGGGCGAGCGCGGTCCCGGCGCCCGCGGCCTCGGGGTGTGACGAGGCGGTACGCGCTCACGCCTGCTGGATGAACTCCGTGACGCCGTTGGCGATCTGCTGCACCGCGATCGTCGCCAGCAGCATCCCGGCCAGCCGCGAGACCAGCACGACGCCGCCTTCCTTGATGACCCGGATGATCAGCAGCGAATAGCGCATCGTCACCCACAGCACGAGGTGGATGGCGACGATCGCCGCCCACACCGCCAGTTCCTGGCGCACCCCGTGCGCGTCCTGCACCGCCAGGATCACGGTCACGATCGCCCCGGGTCCGGCGAGCAGCGGCATGCCCAGCGGTACGAGGGCGGCGTTGACGTCCTTGGTCTGGGTGGGCTCCTCGGCCTTGCCGGTGAGCAGGTCGAGGGAGATCAGCAGGAGCAGCAGCCCGCCCGCGACCATCAGCGCCGGTACGGAGACGTGCAGGTAGTCGAGGATCTGCTGCCCGCCGACGGCGAAGACCGCGATCACCCCGAAGGCCACGGCCGCCGCCTGCATGGCCATCTTGCGCTGCAGCTTGAGCGGCCGGCCCGAGGTGAGCGCGAGAAAGATCGGCGTGGTGCCGGGCGGGTCCATGATCACGAACAGCGTGACGAAGACCGAGCCGAAGAGGGCGAGATCGAACACGCCAGGAGCTTAAGGCGTCCCGTACGAAACGGGCCCCGGCGGGCAGCGTCGCATACCCGCCCGCCGGCCCGAACGCCCCGGCGCGCGGCTAGCGCTCTACCGGGGCCGCGCCCGAGGCGCGGTCGACGATCTGCTCGTAGACCTCCGGGGCGGTCGTGAACTCGCCCAGGCGGCATGTCTTGCGCGCGCCGTGGTAGTCGCTGGAGCCGGTGGCGAGGAGGCCCAGGTCGGCGGCCGTGCCGCGGAGCCGGGCGCGGGTCTCCTCGTCGTGGTCCATGTGGTCCACCTCGATGCCGTCGAGGCCGGCGGCGGCCAGCTCCGCGACCGCGCTCTCCGGCAGGCACACGCCGCGCTTGACGGCCAGCGGGTGGGCGAAGACCGTGACGCCCCCGGCGCCCTTGATCAGCCGGATGGCGTCGAAGGGGTCCAGCTCGTGCTTCTCCACGTACGCCCGGCCGCCGGAGCCGATCCACTCGTCGGTGAACGCGTCCTGGACCGAGTCGACGATGCCGGCCTCGACCATCGCGCTGGCCACGTGCGGCCGGGCGATGGCGCCCTCGCCGGCGATCTCCTGGACGCGCTGCCAGGTGATGGGCACGCCCAGCTCGATCAGCCGCTCGGTCATCAGCCGGGCCCGGCGCACCCGGTCGTTGCGCACGGCGTCGCGCTCGCGGGTCAGCTCCGGCTCCTCGGGGTCGAAGAAGTACGCGAGCATGTGCAGGCTGATGCCGCCGAGGTCGCAGGACAGCTCCATGCCGGGGACGAGGGTCAGCCCGGCGGGCAGCGCCTCGATCGCCTCGGCGTGGCCGCCGACGCCGTCGTGGTCGGTGAGCGCGACGACGTCCAGACCCTCGGCCGCCGCCTTGCGCACCAGCTCGGCGGGGGTGTCCGTACCGTCCGAATCGGCGGAGTGGGTATGCAGGTCGATGCGCACGGACGGTACCTCGCACGGGCTCGGGGTCGCTGGAAGGCACCCAGCTTACGGTCCCGGGCGGCTGTCCAACCGAGAAGGTGCGGCTTCGCGGACACCCGTCGCGCGGCGCGGGTAGGCCCTGTCCGGCAAACAGCGCCGTCCGCCCTCTGGGCGGGCGTCGCGGCGTCTGGTGCGTACGACCGCAAGGCGGAGGGTCGACCGCATAGTGGGCCTGTTCGGTCGATCCGACAACGCAGCGAGCGTGCGTGCCAGGCGTCGCGACGCAGGCGGGATTTGCCAGACAGGGCCTAGAGCAGCCGCGGCGACAGGGCCCCGCAGGGCAGCAGCTCGATCTCGGCGCCGGCGTCGCGCAGGTCGGTGAGCACCAGCTCGTCGTAGAGCAGCAGTCCCGACTGCTCCGGCCAGACCACCGCCCACAGCCACAGGCCGCGCGCCTCCCCGGCGAAGACGGCCCGGTCCGCGGGTACGCCGCCGACGTGCCACAGCGGGGTGGGCCGGCCGGCGGCGATGACCTTGGCGTCCGGCGGCTTGTCGGTGCACATCCCCGGCCCCGGGTCGGGCCCCTGCACGCCGGCGAAGCGCGCGCCGAGGCCGACGCCCAGCTCCTCGGCGACGAGGATCAGCTCGCCAGGACCGCCCAGCGGTCCGGGTCCGGAGCAGGCGACGGCGGTAGCCCGGCCGCCGCTGCGGTCGTCGCCCGCGTTCGCGACGCCGGTGAACAGCCAGCCCAGGGGCAGCGGCCACGGCATCCAGACCGGCACCTGGGCCCGGTGCACCACCACCCCGAGCGCCTCGACGCTGGGCGGTATGACGGGCTGCAGCGGCTGCACGGGTCCGTGCCGCTCACACTGCCAGGAGTCGGTGAAGAGACCGGGCGCCCGGACCCGCCCGCCGCACTTCGGGCAACTGGGTTCGCCCCTCATAGGAACTTACGGTCCTCCCCGGCCGCCGCGCCGTCAAGGACGATCACCCGTCCGGGGCCGCCCGCGCTGCCGTCCCGGCGCGCGCCGGCCGCCACCCCGTCCCCGTACGGCGTGCGCCGGGAGGCGGCGCTACGCGCCCAGCTCCACCCCGCGCCGCAGCGGGTCGCGCAGGTCCGTGCCCGCCGCGAGCCAGCGCTCGTTCAGCGCCGCCGCGCCGTGCACCCGC
This sequence comes from Streptomyces sp. CMB-StM0423, assembly GCF_002847285.1. Classification (NCBI taxonomy): domain Bacteria; kingdom Bacillati; phylum Actinomycetota; class Actinomycetes; order Kitasatosporales; family Streptomycetaceae; genus Streptomyces; species Streptomyces sp. CMB-StM0423. The sequence goes on from NZ_CP025407.1 coordinate 2,700,881, forward strand.
TTCCACGCGGCCTCGTTCGGCGTCATCGGCAGCAGCGGCAGGAACCGCACCGGCTCCCGCGGCTCCGGCAGCACCACGTCGTCGACGAGCCCGCCCGGCTCCGCGACCAGCACCGCGCGGAACGGCGCGCCGGGCCACAGCCGCCCGCCCACCTCCAGCGACGCCCCCGGCGCCACGACGACGCCCTCCACCTGGGGCGACGCGGCGAGGACGGCGAGCGGGCGCAGCACCTTGCCGGTGTCGGCGAGACCGGCCCGTACGGTCAGCAGCAGTTCGGCGCGCGGGCCGCGCAGCGGGTCGGCCAGCGCCTGCGCCGGGTCGGTCATGGGCTGCGCGGACATGCCGAGGGTGGCGTAACGCAGGAGCGGTTCGCCCTCGGCGGTGGCCGACGTGAAACGCGCCACCTCGATGCGGTCGGTGCCGATGAAGGTCACCGACGCCCGCGCGTCGGGCTCGCCGAACACCCCGGTCAGCCGCCGTTCCACCTGCGCCAGCACGTCCTCGTACGCCATGTGCCTCAGCCTACGGGCGCCGGGGAAGCGTCAACGCGGGACGGCCGGTTCACCGGCGGCTGCTAACCTTGCGTGTCGGCTTGATGCGCGTCGTACGTACGGCGCGGGCACATCCCCGACGCACAGGCACATGAGCAGCACGCGAACGGCTTGGACACGCACGCCCTTCGACAGGGCCCGGCCGGAGGAGGTGGGAACTGCGGTGGATCCCAGCCGACCTTGCAGTACCGACAGCTCTCCCGCCCGGCCCGGCACTCGCTGACCCTCGCCGGTCCTCCCCCGCGACGATGCGGGGATCTCCAGGCCGACTCCCGGCCGCGCCGTTCGGCGCCCGGCGGCTGAGCACGCACTTTTCCGCCGTAATCCACTGACGTGCCGTCGGCGCGCTCAGCGGTGCCCGCTTTGTGGGTGTACCTCTGCGTAGATCCCCATTCCCGGCAGCGTTGGCCCGCGCCCGGCAGGAGCGTGAAGGAGTTCGCCCATGTCGATGATCCGTGACCTGCGAGCCGTCGTCCGTCCCGCCATCAAGCGCCGCGGCCAGTCCGCGCACAGCTACGACCCCACCCGCGACCCGGCCTCCGTCAGCGCCGTCGTCGACTGCGCCGTCTACCGCGGCGGCCGGCGCATCAGCGAACGGCTCTCCCCCGCCCAGGCGATGCGCCGGGTGCGCGCCGGGGGCGGCTTCGCCTGGATCGGGCTGCACGAGCCGACGGAGCGCGAGTTCGCCGGCATCGCCCAGGAGTTCGGGCTGCACCCGCTGGCCGTGGAGGACGCGATCGACGCGCACCAGCGGCCGAAGCTGGAGCCGTACGAGGACTCGCTGTTCACCGTCTTCAAGACCCTCCACTACGTGGAGCACGCCGAACTCACCGCCTCCAGCGAGGTGGTGGAGACCGGCGAGGTGATGTGCTTCACGGGCCAGGACTTCATCATCACCGTCCGGCACGGCGGCCAGGGCTCGCTGCGCGCGCTGCGCGCCCGGCTGGAGCAGGACCAGGAGCTGCTGGCGACCGGCCCGTCCGCGGTGCTGCACGCCATCGCCGACCAGATCGTCGACAGTTACATCGTCGTCGCCGACGCGGTCCAGGAGGACATCGACGAGGTCGAGATCGACGTCTTCTCACCGAGCGACGGCCGCAGCGGGCGCGGCAGCGACGCCGGGCGGGTGTACCAGCTCAAGCGCGAGGTGCTGGAGTTCAAGCGGGCGGTGGCGCCGCTGCTGCGGCCGATGCAGTTGCTGTCGGAGCGGCCGATGCGGTTCGTCGACCCGGAGATCCAGAAGTACTTCCGGGACGTCGCGGACCACGTGGCCCGCGTGCACGAGCAGGTGGTCAACTTCGACGAGCTGCTCAACTCCATCCTGCAGGCCAATCTGGCCCAGGCCACGGTGGCCCAGAACGAGGACATGCGGAAGATCACGTCCTGGGCGGCGATCTTCGCGGTGCCCACGATGATCGCCGGGGTATACGGCATGAACTTCGACCACATGCCGGAGACCAAGTGGGAGTTCGGCTATCCCATGGTGCTCACCCTGATCCTCGGCATCTGCCTGGCGATGCACCGCGGCTTCCGCCGCAACGGCTGGCTGTAGGGGTACGGGCCCGGGGCCCGGCGGCTACGCTCGTGCGCCATGGAGCCGATCGCAGCCGCCCTCGCAGAAGAGGCCGCCAGGAAGTCCGGGCTCGTGTGGATCGAGGGCCCCGACGGCACACAGCGCGCGCTGTGGCACGTCTGGCACGACGGCGGCGTCGTCCTCGTCGGCGACGGTCCTGCCGAGCAGCCGCTCGACGGGCTCGGGCTCGCCGACGGGGCGCTGGTGACCGTGCACGCGCGCAGCAAGGACAAGGGCGGGCGGCTGGTCGCGTGGCCGGCGCGGGTGGCCGAGCTGGCGCCGGAGAGCGAGGCGTGGCGGGCGGCCGTGGCGGAGCTGAAGGGCAAGCGGCTCAACGCGGTGGACGCCGACCACGTCGCGGAGCGCTGGGCCCGGGAGAGCCGGGTGCTGCGGCTGACGCGGGGCGGGGCGGCGGTCGCCGGGGACGGGCTGCCGTCCGGTTCGCTGGCCGCCCCGCCGCCGGCGACCCCGGCGACGACGCGCCGGCCGGCACCGGCGGCGCTGCCGCGGCTGCTGTTCCGGCGGCGGCGCGGCTGAAGGGGGCGCAGGGCACGAAGGGGGCGTAGGGCACGAAGGGGGCGTAGGGCGGGAACCACCGGAGTGCCGTTCGTACCCGGCGCGCGGCGGGACTCGTAACGACAGCCTCAAGCCCCGTGCAAGCGGAGCCTGTTCAGCTCGCCGAGATCTGCTGCCCGTAGTCCACGACCTCTTCCTTGCGCGGGGCGTTGACCTCGAACTCCTCGTCCCAGTTCAGGAGTCGCAGCTCGCCCGCGTCCCCCGCGCGCTCCAGCAGCAGCGGGTACGGCCGCCCCTCCAGGGCCACCTCCAGCGCCCCGCCCGCGCCTTCGTCGGCCGTCACCCGGATCGTCGTGAAGCCGTCGACCTCGCCGTTCTTTTCCGCGGCCAGCTCGCCGTCGAGCTTCAGCAGCCCGTCGAGCAGCACCTTCATCTCCGTGAAGCCGCTGAGCTGCTTGTACGCGGTGTCCTCCGGCGGCACCTTCACGTACTTGCCGTCGAGCTTCCGCGCCGCCGCCCTATCGGACTCCGACGGCTTGCCGTCGGAGTCCTCGCCGTCGTCCTGGTGCAGCCAGAACTCGTCGCCGGCCTTCAGGAAGAGGTCCTCCTCCGCGCGCAGCAGCGAGAACGTCATGCCGCCCGTGGACACTTCGCCTATCCCGCCGGCCGCCGACAACCTCATGTCGAGCTTCACCGGCTGGTCGTTGCTCACCAGCGTGCCCGCCAGCCGCACCGAACTCGCGCCCGCCGCGGCCTTCTCCGCCTTGGCCCTGATGCTCTCGGGAGAGAGCTTCCCGACGCCGTTCTCGCCGGCCTCCGGACCGTCCTCGGCACAGCCCGCCAGAACGGTCGCGGAGACGGCGAACGCCACCATCCGGAACGCCGATCTCCTCATCACGTGCGGCAGCGTACCGGGCGCCCGGGGCCCTGGCTTTCCCCGCCCGTAGCCCTCGGCCGTACGCTTGTGGCATGGCTGTCACAGAAGAGGCGGTGCGCGCCGCGCTCGCGATGGTGAACGACCCGGAGATCCACCGGCCGATCACCGATCTCGGCATGGTCAAGTCGGTCGAGATCGGGACAGACGGCTCGGTGGCCGTCGGGGTCTTCCTCACCATCGCCGGCTGTCCGATGCGGGACACGATCACCTCGCGGGTCACCGACGCGGTCGAGAAGGTCGCGGGTGTGACGTCCGTCACGGTCGAGTTGGACGTGATGAGCGACGAGCAGCGCAAGGCGCTCGCCGCGTCGCTGCGCAACGGCAAGGCGGAGCGCGAGATCCCCTTCGCCCAGCCCGGCTCGCTGACCCGGGTGTACGCGGTGGCGTCCGGCAAGGGCGGCGTCGGCAAGTCGTCCGTGACGGTCAACCTGGCGGCGGCGATGGCCGCGGACGGGCTGAAGGTCGGGGTCGTCGACGCCGACATCTACGGCCACTCCGTACCCCGCATGCTCGGCACGGACGCGGTGCCCACCCAGGTCGAGGACATGATCATGCCCCCGACGGCGCACGACGTGAAGGTCATCTCCATCGGGATGTTCACGCCGGGCAACGCGCCGGTCGTCTGGCGCGGCCCGATGCTGCACCGCGCGCTCCAGCAGTTCCTCGCGGACGTCTTCTGGGGCGACCTCGACGTGCTGCTCCTCGACCTGCCCCCGGGCACCGGCGACATCGCGATCTCCGTCGCGCAGTTGATGCCGAACGCCGAGATCCTCGTCGTCACCACGCCGCAGCAGGCCGCGGCAGAGGTCGCCGAGCGGGCCGGGGCGATCGCCGTGCAGACGCACCAGAAGATCGTCGGCGTGGTGGAGAACATGTCGGGCCTGCCGTGCCCGCACTGCGGCGAGATGGTCGACGTCTTCGGCACCGGCGGCGGCAAGCAGGTCGCCGAGGGGCTGACGCGCACGACGGGCGCGGAGGTGCCGGTCCTGGGCGCCATCCCGATCGACGTGACGCTGCGGGCCGGCGGCGACGAGGGCAAGCCGGTCGTCCTCACCGACCCGGAGTCCCTGGCCGGCGCGGCGCTGCGCGACATCGCGGCGCAGCTCGGCGGGCGGCCGCGGGGGCTCGCGGGGATGTCGCTGGGCGTCACGCCGCGCAACAAGTTCTGAGGGGTACGCCCCGGGCCGCCGGGCGCGGGCAGGGGCGTACGCCCCCGGCACTACGGAGCAGGGGGGCGCGGTTCGTAGGCGATCCGCGCCCCGGACCGCCGCGGGAAGCTATCCGCGGCGGTCTTCGTACGTGGTGATGTCCTTGATCACCGAGAACGCGAGCCCGTAGGCGCTCATGCCGCGGCCGTACGCACCCAGGTGCACCTGGTTCTGCGTCGTCCCCGCCAGCACCCAGCCGAACTCCGACTCGCGGTAGTGGAACTGCGTCCCCTCACCGTCGACCGGCAGCGACAGCGCCGACCAGCCGGACCCCTCCAGGTCGTCGGCCAGCTCCCAGGCCACCGACGTCTGCTGGTCCAGCCACTCCTCGCGGATCTGGCGCTCCATCTGCGTCGGCCAGGTGCACGACAGCAGCCCGGAGCCCGCCAGCCAGGCCGCGGACGACACGGACGTCGCCTCCAGCACCCCGGTGCCGTCCGCGCTGCGCCGCACGGGGCGGCTCGCGACGGTCACGACCACCGCGAAGCGGTGCTCGCGCATCCCGGCCTCGGCGAGGTACGAGGGCATGTCCCCGTGGCCCACCGTGCCGTGGTCGACCGCGCCGTCGCCGCCCCCGGTCGACTGCAGCCAGCGCGGGCCCGAAAACGCGTCGTCCAGCCCGTACCAGGGGAAGGACGCCCGCAGAAAACTGTCCACCAGGCGTGGCTCGGACTCCTGAACCGTCCCCCCGGGCTCCGCCTCGCTCGTCATCTCCATCAGCGTGGTGCCTCCTCATGGCCTGGACCTGTCAGTCGGCGGTCGCCCCCCGCCGGGGCGCACGCCCCGCCTGGCACACCGCATGCCGGGCGCTCACCCAGACACACGGGAGGATATCCACCTGCATACGCTAGGACAGGCAGGTGGTCTGATATGTGAGCCGATCAGGTGGCGTCCGCGTCGTACGGCGGGCGCTCGGCGGTGGCCGTGCCCTTGGCCTCACCTGCGGCGTCACTCTTGGCGTCCTTGCCGCCGCCGCTGTCCTTCGTCAGGCTCAGCCGCTTGCCGCCCGCGGCACCGTCATCGTCGATGTCCCCCACGGTGCGCGCCGCCTCGCCGACCTCGGCGACCTCCTTCTTGAGGTCGAAGCCGTTGCGGATCTCCTTCAGACCCAGGTCGTCGTTGTCGAGGAGGTGCTTCTTGGCGAAGTTCTTCGGGTTCAGGTCCTCGAACTCGAAGTCCTTGAACTCCGGGCCCAGCTCCTTGCGGATGTCCTCCTTGGCCGTGTCGGAGAACTCCCGGACCTTGCGGATGAACCGCATGGTGTCCTGGATGACCTTGGGCAGCTTGTCGGGGCCGAAGACGATCGTGGCCAGGATGATGAGAGCGATCAGCTCGAGGGGTCCTATGTCGAAGAACACCTGGCACTCCTTGCTGTCCTGTCCGTCGGCCCGCTGCCGGCAGGTCCGGGCGACTCTCACGGTACCTGGCGACCCCGCCTCCCCGGGAGTACCGCATCGGCCGCGGTGGACTGGTCCACCGCGGCCGATGCGGGTGTTTGGGGTCGTTTGGCAGGGTCAGTCGGAGGAGTCGCCCTCGCCGAGGGTGACGTCGACGGTCAGCTCCTCGCCGTCGCGCTCGACGGTCAGGCTCAGGTCCTCGCCGGGGCTGCGGCTGCGGATCTTGACGATCAACTCCTCGCCGTTGTGCACGGCTTCGCCGTCGACGCCGGTGATGACGTCCCCCGGCTCGATGCCCGCGCTGTCGGCGGGGCCGCCCGGGGTGACCGGCTCGGTGCCGCCTTCCTCCGCGGAGGTGCCGACCTGGGCGCCGTCGCCGGTGTACTGCATGTTGAGCGTCACGCCGATGACGGGGTGCGTGGCCTTGCCGGTGTTGATCAGCTCCTCGGCGACGTCCTTGCCCTTGTTGACCGGTATGGCGAAGCCCAGGCCGATGCTGCCGCCCTGCTCGGTCTGCGGCTCGCCGCTGCCGTTGTCGGCGGCGCGGATGGCGCTGTTGATGCCGATCACGCGGCCTTCGAGGTCGAGCAGCGGGCCGCCGGAGTTGCCGGGGTTGATGGGGGCGTCGGTCTGCAGGGCGTTGACGTACGAGATGTCGCTGCCGTCGCCCTGCTCGCCGCCCGCGGTGATGGGGCGCTCCTTGGCGCTGATGATCCCGGAGGTGACGGTGTTGGGCAGGTCGTACGGGGCGCCGATGGCGACGACGGGGTCGCCGACGGCGACGGAGCGGGAGTTGCCGAGGGGCAGCGGCTTCAGCCCCGAAACACCCTTGACGCGTACGACGGCCAGGTCGTAACCGGCGTCGCCGCCGACGACCTCGGCGGACTTGGACTCGCCGCCGCTGAACGTCACCGTTATGTCGCCGCCCTCCTCGGCGGGCTGCACGACGTGGTTGTTGGTGAGGATGTGCCCGCGCTTGTCGAGGACGAAGCCGGTGCCGGTGCTCTGCTCGGCGACGCCGCTCACGCGCAGCGTCACGACCCCGGGCAGCGCGGACCTGGCGATCCCGGCGACGCTGCCGGGCGGGCGCTTGCCGCCGTCGTCGTCGGCAGCGGAGGACTGGTCGAGTTCGAGCTGGCCGGGGGTGCCGTTGCGCTCGATGTAGCTGCCGATGGCGCCGCCGATGCCGCCGGCGACGAGCGCGATGACGAGCGCGCCGACGAGGGTCGCCATGCGCCCCTTGCGCCGCTCGGGCGCGTGTGCCGCGTGCGCGGGCGCCCAGGGGTCGTAGCGCTGCCACTGACCGCCCTGCGGGTAGGCGCCGAACGGTGCGGGCGCGCCGGGCCCGCCGGGGGGCCGCCCGGGCCCTTCGAACCCGGGGGCGCCGCCGGGTCCCGGCATGCCGGACGCCGTGGGCGGGTGGGCGCCGGGGGGCCGCCCGGAGCCCTGCGGGCCGTACTCGCCCGGGGGTACGCCGCCGGGCGGTGTCGCGCCGGGTACGGGGGCCTGGGCGCCGGGCCCGTACGGTGCGCGGGGCCGGGGCTGCGGCCCGGGGCCGCCGGGCGCACCGGGGTGGCCGGGGTGGCCGCCCTGCGGGCCCGGGTGGCGGGTTCCGGCGGGTGCGGCGCCACCGGCCGCCGCGGCGGCGGGTGGCACGGGCGCGTCGGCCGGAGACCGCCGCGGGCCCGGGACATCCCCGGAGGGCCCGGCGTCGGAGTCGGAGATGACGGCGAGCTGTGTGGTGTCGTCGTCCTCTACGCCCTCGCGTGGCCCGGCGGCAGCGGCGGGCGGCCGGTCGGCCACCTCGCGGTGCGATGCGTCCGAAGGCGCGGGGCCGAAGCCGTCCGCGTCGCCGGACCACTCGGGAGTGCCCGTCCGCAACGCGGCAGTGTCGTCGGACCGCCCGGCGGAGCCCGCCGGCGCCGCGGCGTCGTCCGGTGTCTTCGCGGGGTCCTCCCGGCCGGAGGCGGCCACGCGGTCACCGGCCGGGGTGGTGGCCGGCCGCGGGGGCTCCGCGGCGCTCTGCGGGGCGTCTGCGGGCTCCGGCGGTGTCCCGGGGGTGTCCCGTTCGTCGTGCTCCGGCAGGGCGGCTCTGCCTGCGCGGGCGCCCGCCACGGCGGACACCGCGGCGGGTATGTCCCTGCCGCCCGACGAGCCGCCGGCCCCGGTCTCCGAAGCACCCGGGTACGGCCGCACGCCGACCTCCCAGGGCCGTTCCCCCGAGCCCCCGGCGTCCGCCGCGGCACCGTCCCGGTCCTGCCCCACAGCGGACGAAGAGGGCTCCGCCGCCGTGCTTTCCGCATCGGCGGTCCCGGTCCCGGCCGGGAGCGCACCCGGTTCCGTGCCCGGACCATCGGTCTCCGGGGCCCGGTCCGCGGCTGCCGCCGGGCCCGGCGTATCGCCCGCCCGGGGGCGCGTCGGGAGCGCGCCCGCGTCCGGCCCGCCGGTCTCCGCGACCCGCGCAGCGGGAAGATCCGCGGCCGTGACCGAGTCGGCGGCAGCGTCCGCGCTCGCAACGGCCGCGTCGTCCGCGCGCGGCGTGCCACCCGGCTCACTCGCCCCGGCAGCCTCTGCCCGCTCCGGCACCGACGCGGCGTCCGTCCCCGTGCCCGCAGGAGCGCCGCTCCCCGGAGCCGGCTGCCCGCTCGTCGCCGTCACGTCCCGCCCGTCCGCACCCTGCTCCACCGCGCTGTCCGCACCTGCGTCCTGGGCTGGCATACCGCCGCCCCCCGCGGTGATCGCCGAGCCGTCGGCCGGAGTCTCCACACCCGCCGCCGGGGGCATCGAGGCATCCGCCGTGCCACCCGTACGAGCACCCGCGTCCGCAGCACCGCCGTCCGCCGCGCTCCCCGCAGAGGAGCGGCTCCGGTCCCGGTGGTAGTCGTCCTCCCCGTCGCGCCACTCCCGCAACGCCTCCCGGACCCGACGCAACTGGTCCACCTCCGGGTCGTATCCCGGTGGTGGGCCCGCGTCGGCCGGCGGGGGCGCCGGTTGCGCGTAGGTGTCGGAGTCGGTGGGCGGTCCGGCGGTGTCCGACTCGGCCTCGCGCGGAGGCTCGCCGGGCTCCTGCCTCCACCAACTCGGCTTCCCCTGGTCCATGTTCTCCCCACACGTTCCGCATGCGACTGGGCGCGGACCGTCGCGGCCCGCAGTTGTTGCTCACCCGCCGGGCAGGCCCTAGCGATTCAATCAGGTGCATGCGGTCGCGCGCATCGCCCCGGGGCCGACGTCCCGCCGTCCCCCGCGGGCGGTCACTGCGGCGACGGGGTGTTCATCCCGCTCAGTGCGGTCTGCGGCCCGGACGCGGGCGGCGCGGACGCCGGCGGCTCGGTCACCGCGAAGACGGAGAGCAGCGGCGGCTGCGGCGTCGCGGTCGTGGCCGCCGTCGCGGAGGCGGCCATCTGCAGCGAGCCGCTCTGCGTGCTGTACGGCTGGACCGGACCGGCGTCCTGCGCACCGCCGGAGGTGGAGAGCTGGGGGTCGTACGAGTAGCGCGCGGGCTCGCCGCGGTCCCCGGGGGTGACCGCCGGGGAGCCGCCCGAGGGGTCGACGGCCGACTCGATGGGCAGCGCGCCGCCGAGGGCGAGGGCGGCGAAGGAGACAGCGCCTGCGGCGGCGAACGCGAAGCGCCGCCCGCGGGCGACGGAGGGCCGCTCGGCCTCGTGGATCGGGAACCCGGGGCCGCCGTCGAGCACGGCGCCGCCGAGGATGCCGCCGCCGAAGCCGCCGGTCCTGGCCGGGCGGGCGCCTCCGGCCCTGCCGCCCGGACGCGCGTTGCCGCCGGCTCCGCCCGCGAAGGGCGACCGGCGGGCGGCGTCGTCGAGGTCGACACCCGGCAGGTTCTCCAGCCGGGCCAGCAGCCCGTCCGAGGGCGCCGGCGGGGCGGCGGCGGAGAACACGCTCTTGAGCCGACGCTGCTCGTCGGCCTCTGCCTTGCACCGGGGACACGTCGCCAGATGCGCGAGCACGCGGTCCCGCGAGTCGTGGGGCAGCTCCCCGTCGACCAGCGCCGCCAGCGCCTCGCCCAGGTGCTGCTCGGCGGGCGACAGCCCGCCCACGCTGCTCACAGCGTTCCGCCCTCCTCGTCCGGGCCGTAGGCGCCCTGCCCCGCCCCGGCGAGCGAGCGCTGCTCGGCCCTCGCCTCCGGGGAGCGGTGCTTGAGCGCCTTGCGCAGGTGGGAACGGCCGCGGTGGATCCGGCTGCGGACCGTGCCCAGCTTGACGCCCAGGGTGGCGGCGATCTCCTCGTACGACAGGCCCTCGATGTCGCACAGCACCACCGCTGCCCGGAACTCGGGCGCGAGGGTGTCCAGCGCCTGCTGGACGTCCGCGTCGAAGTGCGTGTCGTTGAAGTGCTGCTGCGGCGACGGCTCACGGCTCGGCAGCCGCTCGGCGGCGTCGTCCCCGAGCGCGTCGAACCGGATGCGCTGCTTGCGCCGCACCTGGTCGAGGAAGAGATTCGTGGTGATGCGGTGCAGCCAGCCCTCGAACGTCCCCGGGGTGTACGTCGACAGCGACCGGAAGACGCGGATGAAGACCTCTTGCGTGAGGTCCTCGGCGTCGTGCCGGTTCCCGGTGAGGCGATAGGCAAGACGGTAGACGCGACCGCTGTGGGTGCTGACGATCTCCTCCCACGAAGGCGGAGTCCACCCCTTGGACGACGCGTCATCGGCCGGGAACGCGGAGAATCCGGCAACGGTCACGGTGTCGGTGGCGTGGCTGCGGTCGTCAGCATTGTCGGTCACGGATTTCGGCTCATCCGGTGCCCGGGACCCTCGGCGGAATCGCCGAAGGGTGCCCCCTTCGCCGGACGCGGCCGCACCTCCCCTGGTGGCTCTGGTGGTGTCCAGTAGGCCCCCTACCATATCCACCTCGCCCGTTAGCTCCGGATAAGCTCATCCGACCGGTATTTTCCCGCATTCAGCGGAACCATCCCCGCCGGCATCCTTACCTCGTCCGTATCACTTCCGTCTCCCCCAACGCACGGTCCGGCCAGCAGGTTCCCAGGGGCAGCGGATACAGTCACGCTTGCGACGGATGCAGGTGCAGGTGCCAACGGGGAACAGGAGAAGGCGATTACCGGCAACCGGCTGGCGAGCTGGTCGTTCGCGGAGGCGTACGGCACGGACGGTGCCGCGGACGCCGACAGCGGCCGGGCCGGGGTGACCCCGGGCGACCCGGCGGCTGCGACGCGTGCGCAGGGCTCCGCGACGGCGGCGCTGCACTGGGCCCGGCAGCGGGCCCTGGAGGCGGGGCTGCGCCAGGTGTCCGCGGGTGCCGGGGCCGCGCTGCGGCTGCTGGCGGCCACAGCGGGCGCCAAGGCGGTGGTCGAGATCGGCACCGGCACCGGGGTCTCCGGCATCCACCTGCTGCAGGGCATGCGCGCCGGCGGGGTGCTGACGACCGTGGACCCGGAACCGGAGCGGCAGCAGTTCGCGCGCCAGGCGTTCCGGGCGGCGGGGTTCGCCGCGAACCGGGCGCGGATCATCGTCGGCCGGGCGCTGGACGTGCTGCCGCGGCTGGCGGACGGCTCGTACGACATGGTGTTCTGCGACGGCGACCCGCTGGAGTGCCTGGAGTATCTCGGCGAATCGTTGCGCCTGCTGCGGCCCGGCGGCGTCGTGTGCTTCGAGGGCGTCTTCGCGGACGGGCGCACGGTTGACTCGGCGGCCCAGCCCGACGAGGTGCAGAAGGTGCGCGAGTTGCTGCGCGCGGTGAAGGAGAGCCGGGAGCTGATGCCCGCGCTGCTGCCGGTGGGGGACGGGCTGCTGTGCGCCGTCAAGCGCGAGGTGTGACGGGCGCGACGGACCCGCCGGACGTGACGGATGTCACGGGCGTACGGGCAGAGTGCCCGGACGGCACCGGTCCTGCCGGTGCCCCCCGCGGGAGGGGATCCGGGTCCTGAAGGACGATCCGCCCCGGCCACCGCGTGGCCGGGGCGCATACAGGGTTCTTCCGGACCTCGGTCCGACTAGCTGACGACCTTCTTCAGGGCGTCGCCGAGCGCGTCGGCTTCATCGGGGGTCAGCTCGACGACGAGCCGCCCGCCGCCTTCGAGCGGAACGCGCATGACGATGCCCCGCCCCTCCTTGGTCACCTCGAGCGGGCCGTCGCCCGTCCGCGGCTTCATGGCCGCCATGCTCGTTCCCCTTCCTGAAACCAGCTCTTCGTTGAGAAGCTTCGACGGCCCGTGGACAGGCTCGTCGCCACCGGCATCGAACACAGTGCTTCTCGCCCATTATCCCGCATTGCCGGTCCTGATGACCAACATCGGTCCGCATACTCTCGACGACGTGCGACCGCAAAACCTCCCAATTCCCGCCAGAGGGATGCGATACTGCGCCCTTCCCGGCCGGGGCGCGCCGCGTTTCCATTTGACGCACGTCACATGTCGCGGAGCAGTGATCTCCGCCATGCTGACGGCACCGGACGAGACGCGGCAGAGCCCCGGTGACCCTGGGGCGTAGCGAAGGGAAGAACATGGCGGACACCGTGCTGTACGAGGTCGCCGACGGGCTCGCGACCGTCACCCTCAACCGCCCGGACGCGATGAACGCCCTCGACACCGAGGCCAAGAACGCCCTGCGCGACACCCTGCGGGAGGCCGCGGCGGACGACGCCGTACGGGCCGTGCTGCTCACCGGCGCCGGGCGGGCGTTCTGCGTGGGGCAGGACCTCAAGGAGCACATCGGCACCCTCGCCGCGGCCCGCGCCGCGCAGCGTACGGACCACGCGATGGACACCGTCACCGAGCACTACAACCCCATCGCCGCCGCGCTCGCCGGGATGCCGAAGCCGGTGGTCGCGGGCGTCAACGGGGTCGCCGCGGGGGCCGGCGCGGGCTTCGCGTTCGCGGCGGACTACCGGGTGGTGGCCGACACCGCGTCGTTCAACACCTCCTTCGCGGGCGTCGCGCTGACCGCGGACTCCGGCGTCTCCTGGACCCTCCCCCGCCTCGTCGGCCACGGCCGCGCCGCCGACCTGCTGCTCTTCCCGCGCCGGATCCCGGCGGCCGAGGCGCTGGCGCTGGGCATCGCGAACCTCGTCGTACCGGCGGCGGACCTGGCCGCCGAGGCGGCGGCGGTGGCCCGCCGGCTCGCGGCGGGGCCGACGGGGGCGTACGCGGCGATCAAGGAGTCGCTGGCGTACGGGGCGGGCCACGGGCTCGCGGAGACGCTGGCGAAGGAGGCGGAGCTGCAGTCCCGCGCGGGCGCCTCGGAGGACCACAGGATCGCGGTGGAGGCGTTCGTGGCGAAGGAGGAGCCGCGCTTCACGGGCCGCTGATCCGGTACGGCGGCGGGGGCGCCCCCGCCGCCGTGAGCCGCCCTTCGAGCTACCGCGCGTGGCAGTCCGCGAGGTGGTCGTCGACGAGGCCGCACGCCTGCATCAGCGCGTACGCCGTCGTGGGGCCGACGAACCGCACGCCGCGCCGCTTCAGCTCCTTGGCCAGCGCCTTCGACTCCGGGGTGACGGCCGGTACGTCCGCGAGCGTGCGCGGCGCGGGGCGGCCGGCGGGGTCCGGCGCGTACGACCAGATCAGGGCGTCGAGTTCGCCGGGGGTCCAGGCGGCGAGGGTCTTGGCGTTGGCGATCGTGGCCTGCACCTTCAGCCGGTTGCGGATGATGCCGGGGTCGGCGAGCAGCCGCTGTTCGTCCCCGGGGCCGAACTCCGCCACCGCGGCGATCTCGAAGCCGGCGAAGGCGGCACGGAAGCCCGCGCGGCGGCGCAGGATCGTCAGCCAGGACAGCCCGGACTGGAACGCCTCCAGCGACAGCCGCTCGAAGAGCGCGTCGTCGCCGTGTACGGGCCGGCCCCACTCCTCGTCGTGGTACGCGACGTAGTCCTCGGCGGACAGCCCCCAGGGGCAGCGCAGCAGCCCGTCGGGCCCGGCCACGGCCCCGCCCTCGGCGCTCATGCCCGGCCGTCCAGGCCGTCGCGCGGCTCCGCACCGCCGGGGTCCGGGCCGCGCGGATCCCGGCCGCTCAGGTCCGTGCCGCCGTTGCTCAGGCCGCCCGGGTCCCGTTCCACCCGGTCCGCACCGCCGTTGCCGCGCCCGCCCAGGTCCCAGGTGCCCAGGTCCATACCGCCGTTGCTCCGGCCCTCCGGGGCCGCGACCCCGCCCGCACCCCCGAAGGCCGGCCCCGGCGGCGCGTCCTCGTACCCCTGGCCGCCGGGCCGTCCCCCGCGGTACGCCGCCGCGTGCGCGCCCGCCAGGGCCGCCTCCAGCTCCGCGATGCGCGCGTCCCGCTCCGCCAGCTCCGCGGCGACGCGGTCCAGCGCGTCGTCCACGTCGTCCATGCGGTACCCCCGCAGCGCAACCGGCAGCCGCAGCGCGTCGATGTCGGCGCGGCCGAGCGGGCGGTCGGGCGGCAGCGGGTCGTGGAGCCGGTCCGGCAGCGGCTCGGTGAGCTCCTCCTCGCCGTTACCCGCCAGCACGACGGTGACCGCGGCGACGACCGCGACCATGGCGATGAGCATGAACCAGAACACGATGTCTCCCCGTGGACAGCCGGGGCGCCGGATGGCCGCGCCCGGTACGCCGGGTGGCTGCGCCCCACCATAGCCGGGCCCTGTGACAGCCCCCGCGGCCCGGCGCACGGACCGCACCGGCACCGCACCGGCACAGCTCCGGTGCCCCGCCCGCCGCACCCCGCCCCGCCGCGCCCGCGGGCTAAGGTCGCGGGCAGGAGCCCGGGGCCGCCGCCCCGGAGGGCGTCAGAGGAGGCAGCATGCTGCGACTGGGGTCGCGCACTTTCGCCGCGCACGAGCCGGTGATCATGGCGATCGTCAACAGGACCCCGGACTCCTTCTACGACCAGGGCGCCACGTTCCGCGACGAGCCCGCGCTCGCCCGCGTCGAGCAGGCCGTCGCCGAGGGCGCGGCGATCATCGACGTCGGCGGGGTGAAGGCCGGCCCCGGCGAGGAGGTGTCGGCGGCGGAGGAGGTGCGCCGCACGGCGGGCTTCATCGCCGAGGTGCGCCGCCGCCACCCGGACGTCGTGATCAGCGTCGACACCTGGCGGCACGAGGTCGCCGAGGCCGCCTGCGCGGCCGGCGCGGACCTGCTCAACGACGCCTGGGGCGGCGTCGACCCGCTGGTCGCCGAGGTCGCCGCGCGGCACGGCGCGGGGCTCGTGTGCACCCACGCCGGCGGCGTGCAGCCGCGCACCCGGCCGCACCGCGTCGCGTACGACGACGTGATGGCCGACATCCTGCGGGTCACCCTGGGGCTCGCGGAGCGGGCCGTGGCGCTGGGCGTACGCCGCGACGGCATCCTGATCGACCCCGGGCACGACTTCGGCAAGAACACCCGGCACTCGCTGGAGGCCACCCGCCGGCTCGGCGAGATGACGGCGGCGGGCTGGCCGGTGCTGGTCTCGCTGTCGAACAAGGACTTCGTCGGCGAGACGCTGGACAGGCCGGTCAAGGAGCGGCTGGTCGGCACGCTCGCCACCACCGCGGTCTCGGCCTGGCTGGGGGCGCAGGTGTACCGGGTGCACGAGGTGGCCGAGACCCGGCAGGTGCTGGACATGGTGGCCGCCATCGCGGGCCACCGCCCGCCCGCGGTCGCGCGCCGCGGGCTCGCCTAGCGGGTTCCGTACGGGGCCGCCGCGGGCTCGCCTACCGGCCCGGTACCGGACCTACGGCGTCTCCTTGGTGACCAGCCCCACGGCCTCGGACACGTCGTCCGTGATGTGGAACAGGTCGAGGTCCCGCTCCGCCGCCTTGCCGCCGTCCACGACGGTCTTGCGCAGCCAGTCGACGAGCCCGCCCCAGTACTCGCTGCCGAAGAGGACGATCGGGAACCGGGTGACCTTCTTCGTCTGCACCAGGGTCAGCGCCTCGAACAGCTCGTCCATCGTGCCGAAGCCGCCCGGCAGCACCACGAACCCCTGGGAGTACTTCACGAAACACGTCTTGCGCACGAAGAAGTAGCGGAAGTTCACGCCGAGGTCGACGTACCTGTTGAGCCCCTGCTCGAAGGGCAGCTCGATGCCCAGCCCCACGGACAGTCCGCCGGCCTCCAGCGCGCCCTTGTTCGCCGCCTCCATCACCCCGGGCCCGCCGCCGGTGATCACTCCGAAGCCGGCGTCCACCAGCCCCTTGCCGATCGCGACGCCACGCGCGTACTCGGCGCTCCCGGGCGCCGTACGGGCCGAGCCGAAGACGCTGATCGCGGGCCCCACCTCGGCGAGCGCACCGAACCCCTCGACGAACTCCGCCTGCATCCGCAGCACCCGCCACGGGTCCTCGTGCACGTACTCCGCGGCGCGCTCCCGGGTGTCCAGCAGGTGCTGGTCCATCGTCCCGCGCTGGATGCGGCTGCGGCGGCGGATGACGGGGCCGAGCCGCTGCTCCTGGAACTCCTCGCGGTTCGCCACGGGCGCGCTCCCTTCCTCGTGCTGACTCGTGTCCGGCTACGAGTCTCCCCCGTACGGCTCTCCGCGTACGGCGATCTCCGGGCCCCAGGCTAGGCGAAGCCGCTCGAAGCCATGTGAACCCCGGCAGAAACCACGGCGGAACAGCCGGTGACACGGCCCGCGCTCAGGCGGTGAGCCAGGCGCGCAGCCGCTCCTCGCAGTGGTGGATACGGGCCGTGTGCACGTGCTCGTCGCGCTTGTGCGCGTAGTTCGGGTCGCCGGGGCCGTAGTTCACCGCGGGGACGCCGAGGGCCGTGAAGCGGGCGACGTCCGTCCAGCCGTACTTCGGCCGCGGGGTGCCGCCGACCGCGGCGGTGAACGCGGCGGCGGCGGGGTGGGCCAGGCCCGGCAGGGCGCCGGGGGAGCTGTCCTCGACGGTGATCTCCGCGATGCCGCAGCCGTCGAAGTACTCCCGTACGAAGGCGATCGCCTGCTCCTCCGAGCGGTCCGGGGCGTAGCGGAAGTTGACGGTGACCTCGCAGACGTCCGGCACGACGTTGCCCGCGACGCCGCCGGAGACGCGGACGGCGTTGAGGCCCTCGCGGTACTCCAGGCCGTCGATGACGGCGCGCCGCGACTCGTACGCCGCGAGCCGGGCCAGCGCGGGGGCAGCGGCGTGGATGGCGTTGGTGCCGAGCCAGCTCCGCGCGGAGTGGGCGCGTTCGCCCTCCGTACGGAGGACGGCGCGCAGGGTCCCCTGGCAGCCGCCCTCGATCTCGCCGTCGGACGGCTCCAGCAGCACGGCGAAGTCGCCCGCGAGCCAGTCGGGGTGGCGCTCGGCGAGGCGGCGCAGGCCGTTGCGGGAGGCGTCGACCTCCTCGTTGTCGTAGAAGACGAAGGTGAGGTCGCGGTTGGGCGCGGGCACGGTGGCGGCGATGCGCAGTTGGACGGCGACGCCGGCCTTCATGTCGGAGGTGCCGCAGCCCCACAGGACGCCG
Source organism: Streptomyces sp. CMB-StM0423 (assembly GCF_002847285.1). Classification (NCBI taxonomy): domain Bacteria; kingdom Bacillati; phylum Actinomycetota; class Actinomycetes; order Kitasatosporales; family Streptomycetaceae; genus Streptomyces; species Streptomyces sp. CMB-StM0423. Next base: position 2,718,421 of record NZ_CP025407.1, read on the forward strand.
TCCTCGTACGTGCCGTCGAGGCGCGAGGGCAGGTTGCCGGCGACGGGCACGGTGTCGATGTGCCCGGCGAGCACGACGCGCTCGGCGCGGCCCAGCCGGGTCCTGGCGACGACGGCGTCGCCGTCGCGGCCGACCTCCAGATGGCCGAGTCGACGCAGCGCGGTCTCGACCGCGTCGGCGAGGTGCTTCTCGTCGCCGCTGACGGAGGCGGTGTCGACGAGCTGGGCGGTGAGCCGTGCGGCATCGAGCGTCAAGTCCATGCCGACGACCCTACGGCCCGGTGCGCCGGGCCCCTCGCGCCGTACGCACGCCGTACGCGCCGCGTACGTCCACCGGGGACCACCCCCCGCCGCGCTCCCGGCGGCCGCGGTTGTCCGCCGCGAACGCTACGGTGGGCCCGTGCCAGCCTCCGACGTCTTCCGCCGCCGCCTCCTCCGCGCGTTCGTCGCGCTCGCGGTGCTCGGCGGCGTGGGCGCGTACCTGCTGGTCCACCTCAACACCGGCGGCGGCCCCGCGCCGCGCTGCGAGGTGCGCGGCAAGGGCGAGGGCGAGGCGTACGAGCTGGATCCTGAGCAGGCCGCCAACGCCGCGACGATAAGCGCCGTGGCGTCCTCCCGGCGGCTGCCGGAGCGCGCGGTGACCATCGCGATCGCCACCGCCATGCAGGAGTCGGAGCTGCGCAACATCGAGCACGGCGACCGCGATTCGCTCGGGCTCTTCCAGCAGCGCCCGTCCCAGGGCTGGGGCACGGAGGAGGAGATCCTCGATCCGGTGTACTCCACCGGCAAGTTCTACGAGCACCTGGCGGAGATCCCCGGCTACTCCCGGCTGCCGCTCACCGAGGCCGCGCAGCGCGTGCAGCGCAGCGGCTTCCCGCAGGCGTACGCGAAGCACGAGCCGGCCGCCGCCCGGCTCGCCGCCGCGCTGACGGGCCGCGACGGCGGCGCCTTCACCTGTACGACGGCGAAGGGCGACACCCGCTCCGGCGACCCCGCGCTGTTGCGCGAGGCGCTGAAGCGGGAGTTCGGCGCCGGCGTGCTGCCGGAGCCGGACGCGTCCGGCGCGGGCGGCTCGGGCGAGGGGTCCGGGGGCGCGAACGGGGCCGGCGCCGGGGAGGTGCTGGTGCTGCCGGTCGCCGGGGACGGCGCGGGCGGCGGCGCGGACGCGGCGGGCCGCGGCTGGGAGCTGGCGCACTGGGCGGTGGCGCAGGCGCCGCGGCTGCGGGTCGCGCAGGTGTCCTTCGCGGGCCGCGAGTGGCGGGCCGAGGAGTCGTCTGCGGGCTGGCGCGAGGTCGAGGGCGCGAACGCGGAGGCGGGCGCGGCGTCGGTCCGTATCGTCACCGAGCCGTAGCACCCGCAGACCCGTACGGGGGAAGCCGGTCAACGCAGGCTGACGGCGCGACGCCATTCCGCGTTCTTTTCCACGATCCGACAAATGCCCGGTGGGGACGGGTCCCCGACCCGTCGAACGGTGCTCGCACCGACCCGCTTTGCCCAGTTTTCTGGCGAAGCAGATTATGCGACGCATTACCAACTCTTTACGTAGGGCGACCGCAACCTTCCGGCTCCTCACGCGGTAGTCACAGCGTCCGCACGGCGGACATGCCCATCAGTAGCCCTCCGCAAAAGGAGCACCATGTCCCACCCCCTGAAGCGCCACCTCGCCCGGGTCGCACTCGTCGTCGCTGCGGGTGCCGCCCCGGTCGTCGGCGCCGCGGGTGCCGCAAGCGCCGTCGAGCTGCCCAGCACGAACGGCCTGACCCCGGTCAGCGCGCTGGACACCAGCGCGCTGCCCGCGACCGCCTCCCAGACCGGCGGCCAGGTGCTCACCACCGGTACCGAGACCGCGAACCAGCTCGGCGAGAGCGCCGGCCCGACCACCGAAAAGGCCCTCGGCGCGGTCCAGGACACCACCGGCAAGACCGTCGAGCAGGGCCAGGGCGCCGTCGGCGACGCCGCCGGGAACCTGACCCCGGAGCTGCCCACGTCGGGCCTGGGCCTCTGAGCCTGCCCGGCTGACCCACGAGGCCGCCGGTACCCGCGGAGCCGTCCTCCGCGGTTCCGGCGGCCCGTCAGCGCCGCGGCGGGTCGTGCCGTCGGCGCTCCCGGGGTCACCCGGGACGGCGGCGGCGCCGACGGCGCCCTCAGCCCCGCAGCGCCGCCAGCCGCTCCACGGCGGCGGCCACCCGCTCGTCGGTGGCCGTGAACGCGACCCGTACGAACCGCTCGCCGGCGGCCCCGTAGAACTCGCCTGGCGCCACCGCGATCCCCAGCTTCGCCAGCTCGGCGACGGTGTCCCAGCACGGCTCGTCCCGCGTCGCCCACAGATACAGCGACGCCTCGCTGTGCTCGATCCGGAAGCCCGCTCCCGTCAGCGCCTCGCGAAGCGCGGCCCGCCGGCGGGCATAGCGCTCGCGCTGCTCGGCCACGTGCCGCGCGTCGCCCAGCGCAGCGATCATCGCCTGCTGCACCGGCTTCGGCACCATCATCCCCGTGTGCTTGCGCACCGCGACCAGCTCGCGCACCAGCGCCGCGTCGCCGCCGGCGAACCCGGCGCGATAGCCGGCCAGGTTGGAGCGCTTCGACAGCGAGTGGACGGCGAGCAGTCCCTCGTACGAGCCCTCACTGACCGACGGGTGCAGCACGGACACCGGCTCGGTCTCCCAGCCAAGCTCCAGATAGCACTCGTCGGAGGCGACCAGCACCCCGTGCGCCCGCGCCCACCCCACCGCGCGGCGCAGCTCGGCCGCGTCCATGGTGCGCCCGGTGGGGTTCGACGGGGTGTTGAGCCAGAGCAGCTTCACCCGCGCCGGGTCGAGGTCCGTGACCGGATCGGCGTACGTCACGGGCTCGGCCCGCGCCGTCAGCGCCCCGATCTCGTACGTCGGATAGGCGAGCCGCGGATACGCGACCTGGTCGCCCGGCTCCAGCCCCAGCAGCGTCGGCAGCCAGCCGACCAGCTCCTTGGTGCCGATCGCCGGCAGCACCGCGTCCGGCCCGACCTCCGCCCCGAGCCGCCGGCCGAACCAGCCGGCGATGGCCTCGCGCAGCGCCGGAGTGCCCCAGGCGAGCGGGTAGCCGGGGCTGTCGGCGGCGTCCGCGAGCGCGGCCCTGACCACCTCGGGAACGGGGTCGACGGGGGTGCCGACGGACAGGTCGACGATGCCGCCGGGATGGGCGGCGGCGGCGGTCTTGTACGGCTCCAGCCGGTCCCAGGGGAAGACGGGCAGCCGGGCGGTGACGGGTCGCACTCTCACTGTCCTCAATCGACGCAACAGCCCCCGCCGATCAGCCCGGGGCCGACGGGGCGGGGGCAATGCGTATCGCCGTGGTTCTGGGTCCTGCTCGTGCTTACTCGTCGTGCTCCTGCGGCGGGAGGGCCGCGACGATCGGGTGGTCCCGCTCGATGAGGCCGAGCTTCGAGGCGCCACCGGGCGAACCGAGGTCGTCGAAGAACTCGACGTTCACCTTGTAGTAGTCCTTCCACTCCTCCGGAGTGTCGTCCTCGTAGAAGATCGCCTCCACGGGGCAGACCGGCTCGCACGCACCGCAGTCGACGCACTCGTCCGGGTGGATGTACAAGAACCTCTGGCCCTCGTAGATGCAGTCGACGGGGCACTCCTCAATGCAGGCCTTGTCCTTGAGGTCCACACAAGGCTCTGCGATGACGTAGGTCACGCTGTCGTTCCTCCTCGATCAGGCTGGCGGCGCGGGAGCGCGGCGTGTCGATGCCCGCACCTAGTATCTCCGTTCCCGGGCACGGAGCGAACAAGAGGGGCGTGGAGAGCTGTGGAATTCACCACTGGGGCTCGGCTCGAAATCCGTATCACCCGCGCTGACGTGGGAAAACGCGTTTCGGTACGGCGACTGACAGATGCCTGCGAGGGGGACGCGCGGTTCACTGACGCGGTCGGTGTGCTCACCTCCTGGGACGCCGGCGAACTGCGTCTCACCAGGCGGAACGGCCAGGTCGTCCGGATCCCGGAGACCGCCGTGGTGGCGGCGAAGGTCGTACCGGCCGCGCCGGCGCGGCGGCGCGGCCCGGCGGCGACGGCGGCGGAGCTGACCCGGGTGGCGGCGCGGGGCTGGCCGCCGGTGGAGAGCGAACGGCTGGGCGACTGGACGCTGCGGGCCTCGGCCGGCTTCACGAGCCGGGCCAACTCGGTGCTGCCGCTGGGCGACCCCGGGCTGCCGCTGGACGCGGCGCTGGCGCGGGTGACGCGGTGGTACGGGGAGCGGGGGCTGCCGGCGCTGGTGCAGGTCGCGACGGGCGCGGCGGACACGGCGGAGCCGCTGGCGGCGGAGCTGGACGCGCGGGGGTGGACGGTGCGGCGGGCGGCGCTGATGCAGATCGGCGAGCTGGCGCCGGTGGCGGACCGGGAGGACGCGGGGCGGGTTTCGCTGTCCCGTACGACGTCGGCGGGGTGGTTCTCGCTGTACAACCGGGCGGCGGAGCTGACGCCCGCGGCCCGTACGGTGCTGGAGGGCGGCCCGTCGGTGTGGTTCGCGACGGTCCAGGATCCGTCCGGCGCGGATCCGTCCGGTACCCCGGCGGCGATCGGCCGCTGCGTGGTCGACGGCCGCTGGGCGGGCTTCGCGGCGGTCGAGGTCGCCCCGGCCCACCGCCGCCGGGGCCTGGCCACGGCGGTGATGGCGGCCCTCGCCACCCGCGCCCTGGAGGAGGGCGCCTCGGCGGCGTACCTCCAGGTGGAACCGGACAACCCCGCAGCCCTGTCCCTCTACCACGCCCTGGGCTTCACCACCCACCACACCTACCACTACCGCCACCACCCCACGCCGTAGCGGACAGCGGGCCGGGCGACACCCGCCGCCCGGCCCGCGAGGGCTTCCCACCGCCTACCTCCCTTCACACCTGTCGCACGTTTGCGCGGGACGTACTCCCTGTTGCGTCGCACAATGGGGGCATGAGTACGTCCGGAGTCGATCACCGGGCCCGGTTCGCGGAGGAGGCTCGCGTGCCGCGGCCCGATCTCGCGCTGCTCTGTCTGCTCGTCGGGGCCGAGACCGATCCCGGGCTCGACGAGCGCGGCATCGACGCCGTGCAGATCGAGCTGGACGAGCTGGCCGGGCAGTTGCCGTACGCACCCGGCGGGCCCCGCGCGTGGGCGCGGGCCGCCGCGGAGCTGCTCGGGGAGCGGTACGGGTTCCACGGGACGCCCGGCGACTACCGGCGGCTGGAGTCGTCCCAACTGCACGAGGTCCTGCGCCGCCGCCGCGGGCTGCCGATCATGCTCTCCGTCATCTGGATGGAGGTCGCCCGCCGCGCCGGCGCCCCGGTGTACGGAGTGGCCCTCCCCGGGCACTTCGTCGTCGGCTTCGGGCCGACCCCGGCGGGGCAGCCCCTCACCGGCCGCGCCGCCGCGGGCGCCCCCGTCCTCGCCGATCCCTTCGACGGCGGCCGGCTCCTCTCCCCCGCCGACGCCGAGCTGCTCGTCTCCGAGGCCACCGGCGGCGAGCCGCTGTCGCCCGCGATGCTCGTACCCGCCGATCCGCTCGCCATCGTGCTGCGCATCCTCAACAACATCCGCGCCTGGGCCGCCCGCCGCCCCGAGCAGTCCGACGTGCAGCTCGCCGCCGTCGAGCTGGCCCTGCTGCTCCCCAGCCACCCCGCCCGGCTGCGCCACGAGCGGGCCCAGCTCCTCATCGCCCGCGGCGACTTCGTCACCGGGGCGGCCGAGCTGGAGGAGTACGCCTCGGTGATCGCGGCCATGGAACCCCAGGCCGCCGACAACCTGCGCCGCCAGGCCCGCGCCGCCCGCGCCCGCCTCAACTGACCCGCGGCGCCACGCCCGTACACGCACGGAGGCCGGTGCCCCGGGCACCGGCCTCCGTAACGGACGGGCTGCGCGCTACTCCTTCACCGGAGCCGCGCTCGAACCTTCCTCCAGCGCGGCCAGCGCCTTGTCCAGGATGACCTCTTCATCCCGCTCCACCGTCGGCTCCTCGGGGAAGTGGCACGCGGTCAGGTGCCCCGCGTTGTTGCCGCCGATCTGCACCAGCGGCGGCTCCTTCTCCGCGCACACGTCCTGCGCCTTCCAGCACCGGGTACGGAACCGGCACCCCGACGGCGGGTTGATCGGCGACGGCACGTCGCCCGCCAGCCGGATGCGCTCCCGCGGCGTGTCCTCCTCGTCCTCCGAGAGGGTCGCCTCCGGAACGGCCGAGAGCAGGGCGTGGGTGTACGGGTGCCGCGGCCGGGCGTAGATGTCGTCCCGGGGACCGACCTCGACGATCTTCCCCAGGTACATGACCGCGACGCGCTGCGAGAAGTGCCGCACGACCGCCAGGTCGTGCGCGATGAAGAGGAACGCGATGCCCATCTCCCGCTGCAGCTCCTGCAGCAGGTTGACGACCTGCGCCTGGATCGACACGTCCAGCGCGGAGACCGGCTCGTCCGCCACGATCAGCTTCGGCTTCAGCGCCAGCGCCCGCGCGACCCCGATGCGCTGCCGCTGGCCGCCCGAGAACTCGTGCGGGAAGCGGTTGTAGTGCTCGGGGTTGAGGCCGACGGTCTCCAGCAGCTCGCGGACCCGCTTCTCCCGCCCGCCGGGCGGGGCGATCCCGTTGACCTCCATCGGGCTGCTGATGATGGTGCCGACGGTCTGCCGCGGGTTCAGCGACGAGTACGGGTCCTGGAAGATCATCTGGATCTCGGACCTGATCGGCGCCAACTGCCTGCGCTTGGCGTACGTGATGTCCTGGCCGCGGTACGTGATCTTGCCGCCGGTCGGCTCCAGCAGCCGCGTGAGCAGCCGCCCGGTCGTCGACTTGCCGCAGCCGGACTCGCCGACCAGGCCGAGGCTCTCGGCCGCGCGTACCTCCAGGTCGATGCCGTCGACCGCCTGCACCGCGCCGACCCGTCGCTTGATCGGGAAGCCGCCCATGATCGGGAAGTGCTTCGTGAGCCCCTCCGCGGTGAGCAGTTCCTCGCCGGCCGTGGTCGGGGTGTCGTCCCGGGGGCCGGGGAGGGTGAGTTCTTTGCTCATGGTGGTCAGTCTCCCTAGCCCAGCCGGGGCTTGATCTGCTCGATGAAGATGTCCTGCTTCTGCCCGGCGCTCAGATGGCAGGCGGCCCCGCGGCCGTCGGGCAGCGCCGGCCGGTCCGTACTGCAGGCCGTGCCGCCCACCTCGCCGGCGAACCCGCACCGCGGGTGGAACGGGCAGCCCGGCGGCGGGCTCAGCAGGCTGGGCGGCGAGCCCTTGATCGGCGTGAGCGGGGTGTTCACGTCCGAGGACAGCCGCGGCATGCTGCTCAGCAGGCCCCAGGTGTACGGGTGCTGCGGCTTGCGCAGCACCTCGCGGGTGGTGCCCCGCTCCACGGCGCGCCCCGCGTACATCACCAGGATGTCGTCCGCGACGTTCGCGATGACGCCGAGGTCGTGGGTGATGAAGACGATCGCGGAGCCGAACTCGTCCTGGAGGTCCCTGATCAGGTCGAGGATCTGCGCCTGCACGGTCACGTCGAGCGCGGTGGTCGGCTCGTCGGCGATCAGCAGGTCCGGGTTGCAGACGAGCGCCATCGCGATCATGGCCCGCTGCCGCATGCCGCCGGAGAACTGGTGCGGGTAGTCGTCCGCGCGCAGCTTGGCGTTGGGGATGCCGACCTTGTCCAGCATCTCCACGGCCCGCGCGTGCGCCTGGCGCTTGGAGACGCCCATGTGCTTGCGGTACGGCTCGGCGATCTGCCGGCCGACCGTGTAGAAGGGCGAGAGCGCGGTCAGCGGATCCTGGAAGATCATCGCCATCTTGTTGCCGCGCAGCTTCTCCAGCTTGCGCTCGGGCGCGCCGATCAGCTCGTCGCCGTCGAGGCTGATGGAGCCCTCGACGTTGGTGAACATCTGGTTGTGCAGGCCCAGCACGGTCAGGTTGGTGACCGACTTGCCGGAGCCGGACTCGCCGACGATGCCCAGAGTCTTGCCGCGCTCGACGTCGAAGGAGAGACCGTCGACGGCCTTGACGACGCCGTCCTCGGTGGTGAACTGCACGCGCAGGTCCTGCACCGAGAGGAAGGCACCGCCCGCGGACGGCGCGGAACCTTCCGATTCCTTGGTCAGGGTGGTCACTGCTCTTCTCCTAGGACAGACGAATGCGCGGGTCGATGAAGGCGTATGCCGCATCGACGATGACGTTCATGAGGATGATCATGGTGGACGAGAACAGCAGGATGCCCATGAGCACCGGCAGGTCCGCCTTGAACACGGAATCGATGGAGAGCTGGCCCAGACCCGGCAGCGAGAAGGTGAACTCGGTGATGATCGCGCCGCCCAGCAGCGAGCCGAGGTCGATGCCGAAGATCGTGACGACCGGGATCAGGGCACCGCGCCAGGCGTAGCGGAAGAAGACCGTACCGCTGGACATGCCCTTGGCCTTGGCCGTTCTGACGTGTTCTTCCTGCAATTGCTCGATCATCGTGGACCGCACCATACGGGTGTAGTTCGACGCGAAGATCGTGGAGAGCACCGCCCAGGGCAGGATCAGTCCGACCGCCCATTTCCATGGATTGTCGGTGAAGGCGTTGTACGCCGGGTCGCCGAAGAGTCCGGTGCTGTACACCAGCGCCCACAGGACGAGCGGGCCGATGAAGTAGATCTGCAGCGAGCCGATGATCAGCGAGCTGCCGCTGACGAACTTGTCGAGCACCGTGCCGCGCCGCCAGGCGGCGATCATGCCGGCCCCGACGCCGAAGAAGAGGAAGACGATGGCCGCGCCGATGGTGAGCGACAGCGTCGTGGGGAAGCGGTCCTGGATAAGCGTGAGGACGTTCTCGTCGTGCACGAACGAGCGGCCCAGGCAGGGCGCCGGGCATTCACCCGTCGGGAAGGAACGGCCGGCGAAGATGCCGGAGAGGAAGTTCCAGTACTGCACGGGAACGGGGTCGTCGAGGCCGAGGGCCCTGCGGATCAGCTCCAGGTTCTCCGGAGTGCACTTCTCGCCGCAGGAGATGCGGGCGGGGTCACGCGGGATCGCGAAGAACAGGAAGAAACAGACCGCGCTGAGGATCAGCAGGATGATCAATGCGCCGATTGTCCGGCGAATCAGGAAACGAAGCATGACTGTGGGCTGCTTTCGAAGGACAAAGCGGCGACGTGGGTTGAAGGGTGGTGCGCGGGGCCCGCCGATCGGGCGGGCCCCGCGTACCGGAGGTGGTGCCTACTGCTTGAGGTAGATCTTGCGCAGGTCGATGTCACCGATGACGTCGTCGTACTGCACGCCGCCGATGTTCGAACCGTAGAGCTGGATCTGCTTGTAGTACGTCATGGGGATGTTGGAGATCAGGTCCTCCACCACGTACTGGGAGAGCTTGTTCCACTCCTGGGCCGCCTCGGCCGGGTCCGAGATCTTCTGAATCCGGTCGATCTCGGTGTTGATGTGCTCGTCGTTGGTGTGCGAGTAGTTCGACGAGCCGTCCTGGATCTGCCGGCCGTCGTACAGCGGCGGAACCACGGTGCTGGCGGACGGCCAGTCGGCGCCCCACGCGCTCACGTACATGTCGAACTCGTTCTCGACGAGACCGATCTGGTCGTAGTACGTCTCGGCCGCGATCTCCTTGCGCTGGACGTCGAAGCCCGCTTCCTCAAGGGTCTTCTCCATCGTGGGCGAGTAGTTCTGGCCCTCGGGGGTGTTGATGTAGCCCCAGGTGAGCTTGTAACCGGTCTCGCCGGCCTCTTCCAGGATCTTCTTGGCTGCGGCCGGGTCACCCAGCGGCTTCTTCAGCTTGCCGAAGGGGTCGAAGCCCTCCTCGTAGCCGGAGACGGTCGGGCTGATCAGACCGCCGGCCAGCTCCATGCCCTGCGGGCCGCCGAACGCCTGCTGGTAGGGCTGGATCGGCAGGGCGTAGGCGATGGCCTCGCGGACCTTCTTGTTCTTGACCCGGTCCATGTTGATGGCCATCTGGGCGACGTACGGCTGGTAGCCGTTGACCGAGCGCTTCTGGGCCTCGGCGTCCTTGTTCAGCTTCGGCAGCGTGGCGGCGTCCACGTTGTTGGTGAAGCTGATCGAGTTCTTGTTCACACCCTTGTCGGCCATCAGCCGCTCGGCCGAGGTCTCGAACTGGATGTTGAACGTGATCTCGTACTTGTCCGGGTAGGCGTTCCGCGTCGAGTCGGTCGCCGGGTCCCAGTTCTCGTTCTTGACCAGCGTCATCGACTTGCCGGTCTTGAAGGACTCGATCTTGTACGGGCCCGCCGTCATCGGGTCCTTGTCGTACTTCTCCTGGGTGTCCTTCGCCTCGGAGACCATCGAGTAGCCCGGCATCGCCAGGGCGTACGGGAGGTCCGGCTTCGGGTCCTTGAACTTGAAGACGATGGTCTTGTCGTCCGGCGTCTCCAGGATGGAGTCCGGGAGGTGGTCACCCTTGTACGGACCGTCGGGCAGCAGCTCGCGGTACTCGGTGCCCGGCACGTTGGCCAGCCACTGCTGGATGAAGACCGGGCCGTCGTTGATGAACTCGGCGAACTGGCGCTCGAAGGTGTGCCGGACGTCGGTGGACGTGATGTCCGTGCCGTCGGCCCACTTGATGTTGTCCTTGAGCGTGAACGTCCAGGTGCGGCCGCCGTCGGAGGGCTTGCCGCTGTCCGTGGCGAGGTCGCCGACGAGGGTCTGCTTGCCGTTGAAGTCGGCCTTGTAGCCGGTCAGCCCACGGTGGATCAGCCGCGCCAGGGCGCCCTCGTCCGAGACGTATATCTGTCCCGGGTCGAGGTGCGCGTAGCTGTCGCGCTGCATGACGGGGATCGTGCCGCCCTCCTGGGCGCCCTTCACCTCGGCAGCCGGCCCGGTGGACGCCTTGGCGTCACCGAACGGGATCTGCGCCTGCTGCTCCGCCGCCTTCTTCTTGTCGTCCTGCTGCGAGTCGGTGTTCTCCGAGCCGCTGCTGCAGCCGCTCAGGGCCAGGGCCCCGGCTGCGAGCGCCGCCACAATGGCGTGCGATCTGCGTACACCCCTGAGAGTCACTGTCTACCACCCTGTCTGTCGGTCTTGTCTTGCTGTGTGCGTGTTCACACCCGTGCCACGGCGGTCGCACCCTGGCGGCGGTACGAACGTCAGCGCGCGGCCTTCGGATCGAACGCGTCGCGGACGGAGTCCCCCAGCAGGTTGAAGGCGACCACGAAGATCACGATGGCGACGCCGGGGAAGAACATGAACGTGGGAACGGTTTCGGACACGTCCGCGGCCCGCGCGAACATCAGCCCCCAGTCGGGGGTCGGGTTCACCAGGCCGACGCCGAGGAACGAGAGTCCCGCGGCGTTCGTCACGACGAGCGGCAGCTCGAAGGTTCCCTGCACGAGGATGGGGGTGACGAGGTTCGGCAGCATCTCCTTGCGGATGATTCGCCAGTTCGACGCCCCGCTCACCTTGGCGGCCTCGACGAACTCGCGCTCGCGCATCGACAGCGCGACACCGCGCACGATGCGCGCCATGCGCATCCAGTTCAGCGCCGCGAGCACCCCGATGAGGACCGTGATCCGCAGCCAGGTCGGCGTCGCGTCCTCGGGAGCGACGAACATCGCGGTGATGACGGGCATGAACGCCACGAAGAACAACTGACTCGGGAAGGCCAGCATCAGGTCGGTGAACCGGCCGATCAGCGTGTCGGTACGACCGCCGGTAAAGCCGGCGGCCACGCCCAGCAGGACGCCGATGCCGACGGTCAGGATCGTCACCGCGACGGCGATGGCCAGCGAGGTGCGGATGCTGTAGATCAGCAGCGTGAAGACGTCGCGGCCGAGGATGGGTTCGAGGCCGAACCAGAACTCCCCGCTGATGCCGCCGTTGGGCTTGATCGGGTAGCCGAGAGCGTCGAACAGCTCGGGCTTGCCTGTGGCCGAGTTGTACAGCGTGTACGGCGACTTCCCGTACGCCTTCGCGATCAGCGGTGCGAAGATCGCGACCAGCACGAAGAAGCCGACGACATACGCGGATATGACCCCCGCGCGGTCGCGCTTGAAGCGCTGCCACATGAGCTGACCGGGCGATTTGCCGATGTGTTCGGCAGTCTGCTGCCCACCAGGGCCGGCCGAACCCCGCTCGAGTCCTGCGGGGTCGTACGGTGCGCCTTTGGGCGCCTCCGCCATGGCCGGGACCGGACTGTCCATAGGTGATTGCTCCCGAACCGGGTGTGCCGCAGCGCCCGTGCACGCTGCGGTGGTTGACGGGACTTTCGCAACCGATTCATCCCCTAGTCAAGGGGGTGACGGGGGAAGCTGAGGTGCGGAATCGCTTCTTGAGCGTATGTTTTGCAGATTGAGGTCCGTACGTGCTTGACAAGCCGCCTTAGTGACCGACATGTCCGACATATCGCATCGAAGGTCGTTAACACGTCGGCAACCCGTCTGTCGCATCACCGATATACGAACGCGACACTCTGGGGAGCGTACGGCCGTGCGGGTGCCGTCCCCCGGCCGGGTCCGGTCTGCGCGCCGGATCCGGCCGGGATCCGGGCCGCCGGCCGCCGCCGCCCGGCCGGTCTTGCCGGAGGTGTTGTCCGGGGCTGCCGAGAGGTGTAGACCTGGGTGCCGTGTGGGCCCAAAAGGCGCACGGTTGCGTATCGGGGGTCTTCCGGCGATGGAACAAGGACACATATTGGGGCGCGGCGCACGCGTCTTCGGTGCCGTGTGCTGCGCGCTCCTCGCTCTGCTCTCGCTCCTGTGGATCGGCCGCGACGTCGACGTGGCGGCGAGCCTGCCCGACCTGTGGTGGGCCTGGGCGGGCTCCCCCGACGCCGCCCCCGAGAGCCCCTGGGGCACCTCTCTCTACGACCCCGTCCTCGTCGGCGTGTACGCCGTCGCCGGGATCACCGCCCTGCACTCCACGTCCGCCGCGGGCGCACTCGCCACGGCCGGCGCGGCCACGATCGCGCTGCGCGCCCCCGCGCTGTGGACGCTGACTGCCGACTGGATGCAGGGCGTCGACCAGGACCTGCGCAACCGTGCGCTGCTCTCCGCCGGCGTCGCCGTCACGCTCGGCGCGGTGCTGCTGATCTCCGTCGCCGCCGGCCGGCGGCCCGCGGACGGCACCGGCGCCGACTACCTGCTGCCCGACGGGCAGCCGCCGCGCCGTCCCGCCCGCGGGGCCGCCGCCACCGGGATGGCCTTCCTCGCCGTCGCCGCGGTGGCGTTCGTGGCGTGGGAGCTGCGCGAGGCGGCACGCGGCGGCTGGGACGCGTACGGCCACCGGCTCACCGGCGAGTACACGTCGTGGGCGCTGCTCCAGCCCCCGCTCGCGTACGGGAAGTGGGCGACCGCCGCGGTGTGCTTCGTCGCCGCCGTGGCCGCCGCCAAGCGCGCCCCGCTCTCCCGCCCGCTGGGCATGACGGCCGGCGCCTTCGTGCTGGGCTGGGGCGCGGCCGACACCTCGCGGTATCTGAAGGACGAGGTCTTCGAGAACTTCGGCGCCCTCAGCACGGAGCACCAGTTGCAGGCGAGCACCGGAATCGGACTGCTGCTCGCCGGCTTCGTGATCCTCTTCGCGCTCGCGGGGCGCGGGGAGCGCGACCCCGTCGCGGAGCCCCTCTCCCGCTGGCAGGAACCTTCCTCCCAGCCCCCCTGGTGACCGCCCCGGCAACAGCCGCTCCACCGCTCTCCGGCCTCCCGGCCACCGCTTCGCGACGGCCTCCCGCGTGCGACCCCTTCATGCGCCGGTGCGCCGAACGATGCACGGGCACCGATAGTTATGATGCGTGCGCGCGACGGGCATGCATCACGTGGCCCGTCAGATGACCCGACCGCAGGTTCCGGGAGGTGAGCCGAATGGCTCTGTCGATCTCGCTAGTGCTGCTGCTCGCGATCATCGTCTACTTGCTCATCAAGAAGAGTGGCCTGAAGGGCGGGCACGCTGTCGTGTGCATCCTCCTGGGCTTCTACCTCGCCAGCTCTTCCATGGCGCCGACGATCGACGATGTGACACAGAACGTGGCAGGGATGATCGAGAGCATCGATTTCTGACCGGGGGGACCTTCCGTACGCTCGTCTAGGCTTCCTCCATGAGCAGGGAGCTTCCGAGGCGCAGGCTGTTGCTGGTACACGCGCATCCGGACGACGAGACGATCACCACCGGCGCCACCATGGCGCGGTACGCCGCCGAGGGGGCCCTCGTCACCCTGGTGACGTGCACCCGGGGCGAGGAGGGCGAGGTCATTCCGCCCGCCCTCGCCCGTCTGGGACCCGAGCGTGACGACGCGCTCGGCCCCCACCGGGCCGGTGAACTCGCCGCGGCCATGCGGGCGTTGGGCGTCACCGACCACCGCTTCCTGGGCGGCCCCGGGCGGTTCCGGGACTCGGGCATGCAGGGCCTCGACCAGAACGGGCGTCCCGGCACATTCTGGTCGGCCGGCGTCGACGAGGCGGCGGGGCTGCTGGTGCCGGTGATCCGCGGGGTACGGCCGCAGGTGCTGGTCACGTACGACCCGCGGGGCGGCTACGGCCACCCCGACCACGTCCAGGCCCACCGCGTCGCCACCCGCGCCGCGGAACTGGCCGCGGCCGCGTCGTACGGCGCGGACACCGCGGAGCCGTGGGCGGTGGCCCGTATCTACTGGACCTGCATCGCGCGCAGCGCGGCGGAGAAGGGCCTCGCCGAACTGGCCGCGGCCGGCCACCACTTCCCCGGCACCGCGACCGTCGCGGACCTGCCGGGCGTGGTGGACGACGGCGAGGTCACGTCGGCCGTGGCGGGGGGCGCGTACGCGGCGGCGAAGGCGCGGGCGATGGCGGCGCACGAGACGCAGATCACCGTGGCCGGCGGCGCCTTCGCGCTCTCCAACGGGCTGGGCCAGCCGATCCTGACCACCGAGCAGTTCCGGCTCGCCGGCGGCGCGGAGGCCGCGCGGCGCGATCCGGGCGCGGTGGAGACCGACTTGTTCGCGGAGGTGGCGGCGTGAGCGCCAAGAAGCGGTCCGTACGCCCCAAGTCGGCCGCGAGCGGTGGAAAACAGGGCAACAGCGGCACGAACCGCGCACGCGCGGGCGACGGCGGCCCGGCCAACGGGCCAACGGGCCGCGGCGGAAGCGCGGGCAGCGAAAGCACCGGCGACAGGGGCGCGCGCAGGGGCGGCCGGAGCACGGGCAGCGCGGGCGCCGGGGGCGCGGAGAAGCGCGGCCGGGCCGGCGCCACCACCAAGAGCTCCCCGCGCGCCGCCCCGCGGCCCCGCCGCCCGGCAGCGCCCTCGCGCGGCCGATCACGCTCGGGCGCGTATTCACGTATCTGGCCGCCCTGGTGCTCGGCGCCCTCGGCGGGCTCGCCGGTTCACTCGTCCAGGGGGCCTGGTCACCGGGCGGGCTGCTGCTCGCCCTCGCCGCCGTCGGCGGGCTCTGCTACGGCGCCGGGGTGGCCACCGGGGGCCGCGGCGCGGGCTTCACCGCGGGCGGTGGCTGGCTCATCGCGATCTTCGTCATCTCCCTCAACCGCCCCGAGGGCGACTTCGCCTTCGCCTCCGGACTCGGGCCGTCGCTCTTCCTCTTCGGCGGGATGCTGACCGCTGTGATCTGCACCACCCTGCCGCAGCTCCTCGCAGTTGCAGAACCGCCGTCCCGACTCCCCGAGTGACGTGCTCTGTTGGGCATCGGTTGCTGTCAAGTACGCCTTCGCGCGGGTGGCCGAATGCGGTTGTCGGGCCTCAGTGTCGGAGCGGACAAGTATGGTGGTGCGCGCCGCCGAGCTGCCCGCGGGTGCCATGACGGGCGGCGGAGCACTACGGGAGACCTGCCGTGAGCCGAGAGAATGACAGTCCGCCATCCGGTCCCGAGGGACGCGGCGACGCCGCGTATCCGTCGGGCACCCCGCCGTACGCGGGACCGGACTCGCCGACCGCCACGCCCCCCGCGCCCGCTCCGGGCACGGGGCCGGGCCGGGACGGCGGCGCGGGCGTTCCCGCGACCGAGACGACGCTGACGACCCGGATCCGGATCAATATCCCGGGCTCCCGGCCGATCCCGCCCGTCGTGGTCCGCCAGCCCCTCGAAGCCGGGGCGGAGGAGCCCGGCACCTCCGGTGCCGGCATCCCCGCACCGGCGCCAGGACCGGCCGAGGCCGCCGCGGCGGCGAACGGGCAGGACGGCGCCGACGGCGCCAAGCCGCGGACGAGCGACTGGTTCGCCCCCCGCAAGGCGCCGAAGGACCCGGCGCCCGCCCAGGGCGCACCCGAGGCCGCGCCGGCACCGCCGCCCGCGCAGCCCCCGATGACCGCGCAGCCCCCGATGACGCCGCCCTCGGGTCCCACGGGCACGACGGACGGCGCCGGGATGCAGTTCCCCGCCTTCGCGCCGCCCGGCGAGGCCGGCCCGCCGCTGGACACCCCGCCGGCCGGCGTCCCGCAGCCGCACCCGGCGCCCGGTGACACCGGCACGGTGGACGTACCGGTGAGCGAGAGCGGCCACGGTTTCGCCGGGGACGACCCGGCCAACGCCCTGCCCGTACGGCCCACTCCGGCCGGCGGCACCCCGCGCGGCGGCCTCGGCGCACCGGGCGGCCCGCCCGGGGGCGTGCCCTCGGGGCCGACGTCGGGCCCCGCCACCGGCAGCATGCCGCTCAAGCCCGCGGGACCGGCCGCCGGCCGCACCCTGCGCGGCTCCGCCGCGCCGCAGGCCCCCACCGGCGGCATGGGCGACACCGCCGTCGGCGGCATCCCCGCGGTGCCGTCGGGCCCTGACCCCACCCCGGCGCACGGCGTGCCGCGGGGCCCCGGGCGCACCCCGGCCCACGGCGTACCGCAGGCGGGACCGCAGGGCCCGGGTCCCGGGCACACCCCGGCGCACGGCCTCCCGCAGGCGGGACCGGACGGCTCGCAGTACCCGCAAGGGGCCGCGCCCGTACCGGGGTTCAACCCCGCCGGGCAGCCGCCTCCCGGTGCCGTGCCGCCCCCCGGGCCCGTACCGGCACCGGGCAGCGACGGGCCGCCGGTGCCGCCGCCCGCCCCGGCCTCCGCCGCCCGCTCCCGCTCCGGCAGCCCGTCGGGCCGGGCCCGCGGCGATCGCAAGAAGCTCGCCGTGATGGCCGGCGCCGGCGTCTTCGGCGTGCTCTGCATCGCGTACGGCGCGGGGCTCGTCCTCAACAACGACGACGTGCCGAAGGGCACGACGGTCCTCGGCGTCGACATCGGCGGCAGCTCCCGCGACCAGGCGGTGGCCAAGCTCGACGCGGCCGTCGAGAAGCGCACGCAGGCGCCGATCGTGCTCCGCGTCGGCGACCAGGAGCAGGAGCTGACGCCGCAGTCGGCCGGCCTCGGCATCGACACCGCGGAGAGCGTCCGCTCGGCGATGGGCAGCGACTACAACCCGGTGTCCGTCATCGGCTCGCTCTTCGGCGGCTCCCGCGAGGTGGACCCGGCGATGGTCGACGACACCGACAAGCTGCGGGCCCAGTTGCAGGAGATCGCCGACGAGGCCGGCGGCGGCCGGGACGGCATGATCCGCTTCGTCGACGGCAAGGCCGTGCCCGTGAAGGGCGAGCCGCACGAGGCCGTGGACGTGGAGAAGTCCATGAGCGCGGTGGAGGAGGCGTTCGACGAGCGCGCGGCCGGCGGCGCGAACAAGCCGGTGACGCTGCCGGTCTCGCAGCAGGAACCGGCCGTCAGCCAGGCGGAGTTCGACACGGCGATGAACGGCTTCGCCGAGACGGCGATGTCCGGGATGGTGACGGTGCAGGCGGGCGACGCCTACATCCAGTTCAGCCCGGAGCGCTCGATCTCCGAGTTCCTGACGATGCAGGCGACGCCGGACGGCAAGCTGGCGCCGAAGTTCGACCTGGAGAAGCTGGAGGAGCTGTACGGCAGCACCTTCGCCGGACTCATGGTCCAGCGCGGCGACGGCAGCACGACGGAGATCACGCCGAACGACGTGGCGAGCGCCATGATGGGCCCGCTGCGCGAGACCGACCCGGAGAAGCGGGTAGGCGTCATCGACATCGCGTGACCGCCGCGGGCGGACGACGTACGGGAACGGGCCCCGCGGCGCTGCCGCGGGGCCCGTCGTCGCGCGGGCGGACGACGTCTCAGGCGTGGGCGCGCCGCTTGCGGGCCACCACGACGGCACCGGCGCCGAGGGCGGCGAGACCGCCGATGCCGGAGGCGAGCGGCAGCCAGATGTCGGCGCCGGTGTGGGGCAGTTCGTCGGGCTTCTCGCCCGCGTCGTCGTAGTCGGCGGGCGGGTTGTGGCTGTCGGGCGGCTCGAAGCCGTCGCCCTCCCCGTCCGCCCCGCCGCCGGGCGCGGGCTGCTCCTCGTCCGGCGCCGGAGGCGCGGGTACGTCGGACGCGGGGGGCTCGGCGCCGGGGAGTTCGGGCCCGGGGGCTTCGGCGTCGGGGGCGCCGGGCGGTTCGGCAGCGGGGGGCTCGGCCGCGGGAGCTTCGACGTCGGGAGCTTCTGTATCCGGGGCTTCAGGGCCCGGGGCTTCGGTGTCCGGAACTTCGGTATCCGGGGCTTCCCAGTCCGGGACCTCGGTGTCCGGGGCCTCGGTGTCGGGGAGTTCGGCGTCGGGGAGTTCGGCCGGGGGGACCTCCGGCGCCGGGCCCTCGGCGTCCGGAACCTCCGCCCCCGGAGCCTCGGCACCGGGCACCTCACCCCCGTCGTGGCCCGGCTCGACCGGCTCCGTACCCGGGCCGGACTCTTCGCCCCCGCCGCCCGGAGAACCGCCGCCGGTCTCCGGCTCCTCGCAGTCGTCGTCCGGACCCCACGCCCCTGCCTCCTGCGCCTCGGCCTCAAGCTCCGCCTCCGCCGCCGCGAACCCGGCCTCGATGTCCTCCGCGGTGTCCGGAGCCTCCGCCCCGCCCCCCGGCCCGTGCGCCCCGGCCACCGGGCCCTCGGTCGCGTGGGCCTGCGGGAGGACGCCCGCGAGGGCGGGCCCCGCGCCCAGCGCTGCGGCGAGCAGCGCCCCGCTCAGCACGTGGGCGCGACGGCGTGACAAACGCTTCATGGTGGGTGTCCCTCTACTCGGTGACGGGGCATCGGCTGCCGACGCCCACGATGACACCGATACGTGATAAAACCGACTAACCCGACTTACTTACCGACGGCAGATCGCCCCGTCGGCCTACCCGCCCACGCCGGGGGCCGCCTGTCCCGGCCCCTCCTCGTCCTCCCACTCCGCCGCGAAGTGGCACGCCGACGGGTGCGCCACCGCCCCCTCCGCGTCCCGGAACCACGGCGGCACGTCCAGCGCCGGGTCCTTCTCCGCGCACACCGGCTGCGCCTTCCAGCACCGCGTACGGAACCGGCACCCCGACGGCGGGTTCGCCGGCGACGGCACGTCGCCGCTGAGCAGGATCCGCTCCCGGCTCTCCCGCGCCTCCGGGTCCGGCACGGGCACCGCCGAGAGCAGCGCCTGCGTGTACGGGTGCGTGGCGTGCTCGTAGATCGCCTCGTCGGTGCCGGACTCCACGATCCGGCCGAGGTACATCACCCCGACCCGGTCCGAGATGTGCCGAACCACGGACAGGTCGTGCGCGATGAAGATGTACGACAGGTGGAACTCGTTCTGCAGCCGCTCCAGCAGGTTCACCACCTGCGCCTGCACGGAGACGTCCAGCGCCGAGACCGGTTCGTCCGCGACGATGATCTCCGGCCGCAGCGCGAGCCCGCGCGCGATCCCGATCCGCTGCCGCTGCCCGCCGGAGAACTGGTGCGGGTAGCGGTTGATGTGCTCGGGGTTGAGCCCGACGACGTCCAGCAGTTCCTGGACCCGCTGCCGCCGGCTGCCCTTCGGCGCCACCTCGGGGTGGATGTCGTACGGCTCGCCGACGATGTCGCCGACGGTCATCCGCGGGTTGAGCGAGGTGTACGGGTCCTGGAAGACCATCTGGATGTTGCGCCGCACGGCCCGCAGCGCGCGCCCGGAGAGCCGGGTGATGTCCTCGCCCTTGAACCGGATCAGGCCGGCGGTGGGCTGCTCCAGGTTGACCAGCATCTTGGCGATGGTCGACTTCCCGCAGCCGGACTCCCCCACGATGCCGAGGGTTTCGCCGCGCCGCAGGTCGAACGAGACGCCGTCGACGGCCTGTACGGCACCGATCTGCTTGCGGAAGACGATTCCCCGGGTGAGCGGGAAGTGCTTGACCAGGTCGCGCACTTCGAGGATCGGCTCCTCGCCCGGCGCCTCCGCCGGCGCCTCGGCCACCTCAGGGCTGGTCATGAAGCTGGTCCTTCCAGAAGTGGCACGCGCTCCCCCGGCCCGGTAGCGGGCGGCCGTCGTCGTCCGTCACCTCGTACAGCGGCGGGCGGTCCGTCACGCAGACGTCCTGGGCGCGCGGGCAGCGGGGGTTGAAGGGGCAGCCCGGCGGGATGGCCAGCAGGCTGGGGGGCGTGCCGCGGATGGCGCTCAGCTCCTGGCCCTTCTGGTCGAGACGCGGGATGGAGTCCAGCAGCCCGCGGGTGTACGGGTGCGCCGGTGCCTTGTACAGGTCGTGGACGGACGCCGTCTCCATGATCCGGCCCGCGTACATCACCGCGATCTTGTCGGCGACGTCCGCGACCACGCCCAGGTCGTGGGTGATGAGGATCAGCCCCATCCCCGTCTCCTCGCGCAACTCCGCCAGCAGGTCCATCACCTGCGCCTGCACGGTCACGTCCAGCGCCGTCGTCGGCTCGTCCGCGATGATGAGTTCAGGACCGAGCGCCAGCGCCATCGCGATCATGATGCGCTGCCGCATGCCGCCGGAGAACTGGTGCGGGTAGTCGTTGACGCGCTCCCGGGCGGCCGGGATCCGTACCCGCTCCATCAGCTCGATCGACCGGGCCTTCGCCTCCGCCCTGCTCGCGCCGCGGTGCACGCGGAACATCTCGCCGAGCTGATAGCCCACGGTGAGCACGGGGTTGAGCGACGACAGCGCGTCCTGGAAGATCATCGCCATCCGCTCGCCGCGCACCTTGCGGCGCGCCTCGCGGCCCAGCTTCAGCAGGTCCTCGCCCTGGAAGAGCACCTGCCCGCCGGTGACGAACCCCGGCGGCGAGTCGAGGATGCCCATCACGGCCTGCGCGGTCACGGACTTGCCCGAGCCGGACTCGCCGAGCACCGCCAGCGTCTCGCCCGGAGCCACGCTGTACGAGACGCCGTTGACGGCCTTCGCCACCCCCTCCCGGGTGCGGAACTCCACTAGCAGGTCGCGGACGTCGAGCAGCGCGGTCACGTACACCTCACCTGAGCTTCGGGTCGAGCGCGTCGCGCACCGCGTCGCCGAGCATGATGAACGCCAGCACCGTCAGGCTCAGCGCCCCGGCGGGCCACAGCAGGGCGTGCGGCGCGTTGCGGATCTGGGTGGATGCGGTGGAGATCTCGCTGCCCCAGGAGATGGTCGGCGGCTTCAGGCCGACGCCGAGGAACGACAGGGTCGCCTCCAGCGCCACGTACGTGCCGAGGGCGATGGTGGCGACGACGATGATCGGCGCGACGGCGTTGGGCAGCACGTGCCGCATCATGATGCGCCGGGTGGAGGCGCCGAGGGTGCGGGCGGCCTGGACGTAGTCGTTCTGCTTGGCCGTGATCACCGAGCCGCGCGCGATCCGCGCCACCTGCGGCCAGCCCAGCAGCACGATCAGCCCGATCACCGGCCAGACGGACCCGCTCTTGATGACGGAGAGGAAGACCAGGCCGCCGAGCAGGATCGGGATGCCGAAGAACACCTCGGTGATCCGGGAGAGGACCGCGTCGCCCCAGCCGCCGAAGTAGCCGGCGAGGCCGCCGAGTACGGTGCCGAGGACGGCGGCGCCGAGGGTGGCCAGGGTGCAGACGGTCAGTGAGGCGCGGGCGCCGTAGACGGTGCGGTTGTAGACGTCGCAGCCCTGGCTGTCGAAGCCGAAGGGGTGGCCGGACTCGGCGCCGAGGTTGCGCTTGGCGATGTCGCAGTCGTACGGGCTGCCGGTGGCGACCACGCTGGGCCACAGGGAGACGAAGATCAGGAAGAGGATCAGCAGCCCGGCGACGACGAAGACGGGGTTGCGGCGCAGGTCCTGCCAGGCGTCGGACCACAGGCTGTGGGCCGGCTGGTCCGTCCCGGGGGCGCCGCCGGCCTCGGCCTGGAGGACGTCGCTGCCGGGCAGCGACTCCGCCTCCTGGGTCCCGATGTCCGCCCGCTGCTTCTCCTCGTAGCGCTCAGGCATAGCGGATCCGGGGGTCGAGGACCGCGTAGAGCACGTCCACCACCAGGTTCGCCAGCAGGTAGACGATGACGAGGACGGTGACGAAGCCGACCACCGTGGGCGCGTTCTGGCGCAGGACGCCCTGCCAGAGCTGGAAGCCGACGCCCTGGATGTTGAAGATCCGCTCGGTGACGATCGCGCCGCCCATGAGGTTGCCGATGTCGATGCCGAGGAAGGTCACCACCGGGATCAGGGAGTTGCGCAGCAGGTGGCGGACCGTGATGCGGCGGCGCGGGAGGCCCTTGGCGACGGCGGTGCGGACGTAGTCGGCGCGGGCGTTCTCGGCCACGGAGGTACGGGTCAGCCGCGTGGTGTACGCGAGCGAGACCAGCGCCAGCACCACCGCGGGCAGCACCAGTTCGTTCCACGGCGCCCCGGAGGAGACGGCGGGCTTGACCCAGCCCCACTTGACGCCGAGCAGGTACTGCAGCACGTAGCCGGTGACGAACGTCGGGATGGAGATCACGACCAGGGTGGCGAAGAGCACCCCGGTGTCCACCGCCCGGCCGCGCCGCAGCCCGGAGATCACGCCGAGGGTGACGCCGATGAGCATCTCGAAGAGGACGGCGAGCAGGGCGAGCCGGACGGTGATCGGCCAGGCGCGGCGCATCAGGTCCAGCACCGGCTGGCCGTTGAACGCCTGGCCGAAGTCGCCGGAGAAGATGTTGCCCATGTAGAGCAGGTATTGCTGCCAGAGCGGCTTGTCGAGGTGGAGGTCCCGGCGGATCTGCGCCGCGGTCGCGGGGTCGGGCGCCCGGTCGCCGAACATGGCGGCGACCGGGTCGCCGAGCGCGTAGACCATGAAGAAGATGAGGAACGTGGTGCCGATGAACACGGGGATCATCTGCAGCAGCCGCCGGATCACGTAGCGGCCCATGGGCGCCCCTCCTCTCCTGGCGTGTCCGCCCCTCCCGCGCCGGCCGCGGCGGACCGCCGCGCGTGCACTACTTGACCTTGACGTCCGGGTAGTTCGGGACGCTGAAGGGGTCGAGGGTGACGTCGGTGACGCGGTCGGAGTGGCCGGCGATGCCGTTCTGGTACCAGAGCGGGATCGACGGCACGTCCTTGGCGAGCAGCCGCTCCGCCTCCTTGTACTTCTTGACGGCCGCGGCGGTGCTCTCGGCGGCGTTGGCCTGGTTGATGAGGCGGTCGAACTTCTTGTTGCTGTACTCGCCGTCGTTGGAGGAGGCGCCGGTGACGTACGTCGGCGACAGGAAGTTCTCGATCAGCGGGTAGTCCATCTGCCAGCCCGCACGGAACGGGCCCTTGAAGCTGCGGTCCACGACCTGGGTGCGGAAGTCCGCGAAGGTGCCGATGGGGTTGACGACGCAGGCGTTCTCCTTGCCGAGCGCCTTGTTGATGCTGTTGCAGACCGCGTCCATCCACTCCCGGTGGGAGCCGGTGTCGACGTTGGAGGAGATCGTCACCTTCCCGCCGGGGAGGCCGCCGGCGCCGTCGATGAGCTTCTTGGCCTGCTTGGGGTCGAACGTGCACAGGTCGCCGCAGATCGTGTCGTCGAAGCCGCCCTTCGCGCCGATGACCGGGGAGGTCCAGTCCTTGGCGGGGATGCGGGTGTTGTCGTAGATCTGCTTGGTGATCTGGTCGCGGTCGATCGCCTTGGAGATCCCGCGGCGCAGGTCGACGTTGTCGGCGCCGCCCCAGGCGTCGTCGTAGAGCGGGAAGGCGAGGGTCTGGATGATGCCGGCCTTCTGGTTGATGAAGCGGTCGCCGAGGTCGTTCCTGGCGTTGGCGAGCTGGCCGGCGGGCAGCTCGTCGGAGATGTCGAGGTTGCCGGCCTGGAGGTCGGTGAAGGCCGTGTTCTGGTCGGTGTAGACCTTCAGCTCGACGCCGTCGTTCTTGGCCGCGTCGTCGCCCTTGTACTTGCCGTCCTTGACGAGTTTCATCGACGTGCCCCTGGAGAACGACTCGATCTTGTACGGGCCGTTGCCGATGGGCTTGTCGAGCCATGCGTCGTGGTTGTCGAAGAACGCCTTCGGCAGCGGCGCGAAGGCCGGGTAGCCGAGGGTCTCCGGCCAGATGGAGAACTCCTGCGACAGCTTGACGGTGAACGTCCGGTCGTTGACGACCTTCAGGCCGGAGAGCTTCTGGGCGCTCGGCTCGGAGCCCTCCGCGGTCGGGTGGACCTTGTCGTAGCCGTCGATGTACCGGAAGAAGGTGGCGTTGACCTGGCGGTTCTTGATGTTGGCCGCGTAGTTCCAGGCGTCCACGAAGGAATCGGCCGTGACCGGCTCGCCGTTGCTGAACCGGAAGCCCTTCTTGAGCTTGACGGTCCAGTTCTTCTGGTCGTCGCTCTTGATGGACTGGGCGAGCATGTTCTTCGGCTCGGCGGTCTTCGGGTCGTAGATGACGAGCCCGCGGGTGATCAGCTTGAGGACCTTGCCGCCCTGGACCTCGTTGGTGTTGGCCGGCTCCAGCGGGTTCTGCGGGTCGCCCCACTGCGCGGTGAAGGTGCCTCCGCCGCCGCCTGACGAACTGCCGTCACCGCTGTCACTGCCGCAGCCGGTCGCGGCGAGTGCGGCGCACACGACGCAGGCGGTCCATGAGGCGCGGGTGGCTCGGCGCATGAGGGTGCCTCCCAGGGGTCCCTAGTATCACTTAAGTGACATAAGACCCCATAAGGGGCGCCCGCGCTTCCGGGGGCACGCCATCGGGGGAGCACAACCCCCCGGATGGAGCGCGCGCCGCGCGCCGGTCCGGGGAGTGGCGGGATTCAGGGTGTACGCGCCGCGCGTCCGTGCGGCGTGTGCCTGCCGCGTCTCAGATGCCGCGGGTACGCCCCGCGCGTACCGGCTCCGCCCGCCGGCGTACCGGCTCCGCCCGCCGGGCCGCGTTACGCGTGCTTCGCCCGCGAGGCCGCCCGCGCGCGCTCGCGCCCGTCGAGCACCACCTTGCGGATCCGCACCGTGTCCGGCGTGACCTCGACGCACTCGCCGTCGCGGCAGAACTCCAGCGACTGCTCAAGCGACAGCTTCCGCGGCGGCACGATCGACTCGGCGATGTCGGCCGTGGACGACCGGACGTTGCTGAGCTTCTTCTCCTTGGTGATGTTGACGTCCATATCGTCGGAGCGGGAGTTCTCCCCGACGATCATGCCCTCGTACACCTCGGTGCCCGGCTCGACGAAGAGCGTCCCGCGCTCCTGGAGGTTCGTCATCGCGAACGCCGTCACCGCGCCCGTCCGGTCCGCGACCAGCGACCCGCTGCTGCGCGTCCGCAGCTCGCCGAACCACGGCTCGTGCCCCTCGAAGATCGAGTGCGCGATGCCCGTGCCGCGGGTCTGCGTCAGGAACTCCGTACGGAAGCCGATGAGCCCGCGCGAGGGCACGACGAACTCCATCCGGACCCAGCCGGACCCGTGGTTCGTCATCGTCTCCATCCGGCCCCTCCGGGCGGCGAGGAGCTGCGTGATCGCGCCGAGGTGCTCCTCGGGCGCGTCGATCGTCATGCGCTCGACGGGCTCGTGGACCTTGCCGTCGATCTCCTTGGTGACCACCTCGGGCTTGCCGACGGTCAGCTCGAAGCCCTCCCGGCGCATCGTCTCCACCAGGATCGCCAGCGCCAGCTCACCGCGGCCCTGCACCTCCCAGGCGTCGGGGCGCTCGGTGGTCAGCACGCGCAGCGACACGTTGCCGACGAGTTCGCGGTCGAGGCGGTCCTTGACCAGCCGGGCGGTGACCTTGTGGCCCTTGCTCTTCCCGCCGCCGACTCCTTTGCCGACCAGCGGCGAGTTGTTCGTCCCGATGGTCATGGAGATCGCCGGCTCGTCGACGGTGATCAGCGGCAGCGCGACCGGGTTCTCCGGGTCCGCGAGGGTCTCGCCGATCATGATCTCGGTGATGCCGGCGACCGCGCAGATGTCCCCGGGCCCGGCGAGCTGCGCGGGGCGGCGGGTGAGCGCGTCGGTCATCATCAGCTCGGTGATCCGCACGTTCTGCACGGTGCCGTCGCGCTTGATCCACGCGACGGTCTGCCCCTTCTTCAGCTCGCCCTGCTCCACGCGCAGCAGCGCGATGCGGCCGAGGAAGTTGTCGGCGTCGAGGTTGGTCACGTGCGCCTGGAGCGGCGCGCCCTCGTCGTACGACGGGGCCGGGACGTAGTCCAGGATGCTGGAGAAGAACGGCTCCAGGCTGTCGCTGTCCGCCGGCACCGTGCCGTCCTCCGGCTGGGTCAGCGAGGCGACGCCGTCACGCGCGCAGGCGTAGACGATCGGGAACTCGATCTGCTCCTCGTCGGCGTCGAGGTCGAGGAAGAGGTCGTACGTGTCGTCCACGACCTCGGAGATCCGCGAGTCTGGCCGGTCGGTCTTGTTGATGCAGAGGATCACGGGCAGCCGCGCCTGGAGCGCCTTGCGCAGCACGAAGCGGGTCTGCGGCAGCGGGCCCTCGGAGGCGTCGACCAGCAGCACGACGGCGTCGACCATGGAGAGGCCGCGCTCGACCTCGCCGCCGAAGTCGGCGTGGCCGGGGGTGTCGATGATGTTGATCACCACCGGGTCGCCGCCCTTGGGGTGGTACTTCACCGCGGTGTTCTTGGCGAGAATGGTGATGCCCTTCTCGCGCTCCAGGTCCCCGGTGTCCATGACCCGGTCGTCGACGGACTGGAGCTGGTGCTCGGCGAAGGCGCCGGCCTGCTTGAGCATGGCGTCGACCAGGGTGGTCTTGCCGTGGTCGACGTGGGCGACGATGGCGACGTTGCGAATGTCCTGGCGCGTCGGCATGACTGGGCGGTGCTCCCGAACTAGAGGGGGTCAGCCGGGCGATTCGACCACGGCCTTCCTATCGTACGGTCCCCCTCCCCCACCCCCACGCGCGCCGGTACGCTAGCCCGCTCCACCCGCCCCCCGCATTGCGCCACCCGGCCCCGCCCCGGGCCTGCCCTCAGCCCTCGTCCGGATCCCAGCCACACGCCACGAGCCGCCGCCGCAACACCCCGGCCCGCTCCCGCTGCCCCCGGGCCGGCGTACCACCACACTGGCAGGTCGATCAGGCCGGGTACGGCGCCGCCGGCGTGCACACCTCGCAGACGTCTGTGCACTCCCCGTCGTCCTCGCCGACAGCCAGCGGGGCAGCGCGTACGGACCCCACCGGCCGGCCCGGGGGCGCGTCAGTTGCGGTAGCCGATGTCCTGGTAGCGGGGGGTGGTGAAGCCGAAGGCGCCGGCGTTGGCGAGGTTGCGGGTGGTGGCCACCAGTTGGGGGCGCTGGTAGAGGGGGATCGAGCCGGCGGCCGCCCAGATGCGGGCGTCGGCGCGGGTGAGGAGTTCCTGGGCGACCTCGTCGTCCAGTTCCGAGCCCGCCTGGTCGAAGAGCTGGTCGATCTCGTCCGTGCCGACGCGGGTGTAGTTCTGCTCGACGACCAGGGAGCCGTCGGGGGACGGTACGGGCTTGGCGTAGATCGGGCGGGCGTCCGTGGCCGGGTAGGGGGTGCCCGGCCAGGAGTAGAGCGCGATGTCGTACTCGCCGGCCGCGATGTAGTCCTTGAAGTAGCCCTGCTCCCCGGCCTCCACCACCTCGGTCCGTACGCCGATGTTGTCCATCATCCGCACCACCCGCGACGCCACCGACCGCAACTGCTCCGTCCCGGGCCCCTCCGGCACCACGAAGCGGAGCGTCAGCGGCTTGCCGTTCTTGACGAACGGCCGCTGCCGCGGCGGCTGCGCCACGCTCGTCTCCCGCTCGGCCAGCGCCGTGCGCGCCAGCCGGGCCGCCTTCACGGCCTCCTTGTACGCCTGAGAGGACTTGCCGTGCTTCGCCGCCGCCGCCCACAGCTCCGCCTGCCGGCCCAGCGCCACGTACTGCGTCTCCGCCGGCCGCGTCACCGACAGCGGCACGTCGTACGTCGGCAGCACCGCGCCTGCCGGCTTGTCGTCGCCGGACCGCGCGCCGTCCGCGCGGTCGCGGGCGCCGGTGCCCTTCGCCTCCGCCTCCTCCGACCGCGGGCCGCCCTTCCAGCCCGCCTCCGCCAGCAGCTTCTGTGCCGCGATCACGTCCTGCGGGCCGAGCGCGGCGCTCTGGTCGCTGTAGCCGGGCTGGCCCGGCATCAGCAGGTGGCTGCCCAGCGGCTTCGACGGCAGGCCGTGCGGGCCGAGGACGCTGCGCGCCAGGGTGCCGCGGTCCACGGCGCGGGCGACGGCGCGGCGTACCCGCTCGTCGGCGAGCGGGCCCGAGCTGCCGTTGAGCGCGAGCTGCGTGTACGCGGGCTCCAGCGCCCGGTGCACGGTGTACGGGCGGGGGGCGGCCTTCGGCAGCGTCACCAGGTCCAGCGGCTTGCCGTCCTGGGCCCGGTCGGTCTTGGAGACCTCCACCGTGGCCTTGGCGGCCCTCTCGGCGCGGGCGGCCTCCAGGGCCTCGTCCCGTTCGACCTCGGCGACGTTCAGCCGGCCGGCGTCAAGCTCCTTCTCCCGCCCGGCGCCGCGCGGCAGTTCCTGGAAGACCAGCCGGTCGAGCAGCGCCCGGTCGCCCCACCAGCGGGGGTTGCGCACGAGGGTCACCGACGTCGGCTCGCTCTCGTCCCGCTTCCCCTTCTTCCTGCCGTCCTTCTTCTTCCCGCCCTTCTCTTCCTTCTCTTCCTTGTCCGCCCTCTTCCCGTCCTTGTACTTCTCGCCCTTCTTCCCGTCCTTCTTCTTGTCCTCGACGTCCTTGATCGTGAACGGGCCCGCGACCTCCGCCAGCCCCGTCCTCGACCCGTCGTTGAACGCCTCGGGCGTCTTCGTCACGCTCATCGGGTACAGCGGCGAGAACAGCGCCTCCCAGTCCGCGTACGGCTCGTCGAAGACGACCCGTACCTCGCCCGGCTCGTCGCCCGCCTCGACCGACTCGATCCGGTCGTAACCGGCGTTGCGCGCCGTCCAGTACGCGGTGTCCTCGCCGTTCAGCGCCAGCCACTGCGCCTCGAAGTCCTCCGCCCCGATCGGCCGTCCGTCGCTCCACACCGCCTTCGGGTTCAGCCGGTAGACCACCCGCTGCTTCGGGCTGCGGTCCTCGACCTCCGCGCTCTCCAGATAGTCCGGGTCGGCGGTCGGCTTGCCGTGCGCGTCGAGGGTGAACAGCCGCGGCAGCACCGCGCCCGCCACGCGGTCGGTCGCCTCGCTCGCGTCCGCCTGGAAGACGTTGAACGTCTCCGGTGCCTCGTCCACGGCCCAGCGGACCGTGCCGCCGGGCCGGAGCTGCTCGCGCGAGACGGCGGTGATGTCGTGCGCGGCGCCGGCGGCGCCGTTCGGGGAGGTGTCGCAGCCCGCCAGGGGCAGGGTGACGCCCGCGGCGAGCAGCACGGCGGTGTAGCGCCTGCGGCTGTGAAGGGACATGTGCGATACCTCCGCGATACACACTTTCGGCGTCATTGGCCGTTCATCACACTTCTCTTGTCCCGCCACCTAAAACGAGCCCGCCCCGCACTCCGCGGCGACACGGCGGGCGCGCCGCCCAACTCCACCCGTCCGGCCCAGCCGTGGGGACCGCGGACCGTGTGTTTTCCGTACGGATCGGCAGGATCCAGCCCCGTACGTCACCCCCGGAGGGGGAAATCTGCAGATCCCTTCCCAAGCGAGCGCGAGACGCGCGACACTTCCCCCCACAGCGCCCTGAGCGCGTCTTCGCTGTGCGCGAAGACGCGTGCGGGGCACCGTCAGCACCGCCCGACCGAAGACGTGAGGGCATGTCATGACCCTGAACGAAGAACTGACCGCAGCGCAGCGCTGCGTCGACGATCTCGTACGCACCGTGAGCCGCCTGGAGCGGCGCATGGGCACCGGCGCGCTGGAGCTGCGACGCGTACGGACCGACGCCGACCACCTGCGTGAGTCCCTCGCCCTGCTGCGCGAGGTCTCCGCCCAGGGCCCGGAGAAGGAGGGACCGACCCTGGTCCCCATCCCCGACCAGCCGTACGACCACACCCTGTGGCGGGACGCCGACGACGAGGGACTCGGCGCCGGCGGCCGGCACGCCCCCTAGCGGGCAGCCCGGCCACCCCCGCCCCGCGTCCGCGCGCCCGGGTCCCGTCAGGCCCTGGTCCGCAGGCGCACCCCGTCCATCACCGACCCCACTCCATCCCCTCCTGCCGGAGACAACCTTGGCCACCGGAACAACCGAACGCCCACCGACCCCCGACCAGCCGGGCGGTGTCCGCGCCCCGGGCCGTGCCGCGATCGCGGCGCGCCACCTGCGCACCGACCGCTGGTGGGTGCAGCCGACCGCCACCTTCGCCGGCCTGATGGCGTTCATCGTCTACTCGACGTGGCGCGCGCTCAGCAACGCCGACTACTACGCGGCGCCCTACGTCTCGCCCTTCTACTCGCCGTGTCTGGGCTCCGACTGCGTGGACATGAAGAACGGCCCCAACTTCGCGCTCTTCGGCGACTGGTGGTTCATGTCCCCGGCGGCGATCATCCTGGTCTTCCCGCTGGGCTTCCGGTTCACCTGCTACTACTACCGCAAGTCGTACTACCGCAGCTTCTGGGGCTCCCCGCCCGCCTGCGCGGTCGCCGAGCCGCACAAGACGTACACCGGCGAGACCCGCTTCCCGCTGATCGTGCAGAACCTGCACCGCTACTTCTTCTACGCCGCGATCGCGGTCGCCGCGATCCTCACGTGGGACGCGGTCCTAGGCTTCCGCAACAGCGAGTACGAGTGGGGCCACGTGGGTCTCGGCACCATCGTGCTCTGGATCAACGTCGTGCTCATCTGGCTCTACACCCTCTCCTGCCACTCGTGCCGGCACATCGTCGGCGGCCGGCTCAGGCACTTCTCCAAGCACCCGGTGCGCTACCGCGCCTGGGGCCTGGTGGGCAAGCTCAACGAGCGCCACGCGCTGCTTGCCTGGGCGTCCCTGATCAGCGTGGGGCTCGCCGACCTGTACGTATACCTGCTGGCCTCGGGCGCATTCGACGACCCGGTGCTCTTCTGAGGCGCAGCGAGCCGACCGATGGGAAAGGCGAAGCACAGAAAATGACGCAAGTCGAACGGCAGCAGTGGGACGTCGTCGTGGTCGGTGCCGGGGGCGCCGGGCTGCGGGCGGCGATCGAGGCTCGCGAGCAGGGCCTGCGCACGGCCGTGATCTGCAAGTCGCTCTTCGGCAAGGCCCACACCGTGATGGCCGAGGGCGGCATCGCCGCCAGCATGGGCAACGTCAACGCGGGCGACAACTGGCAAGTGCACTTCCGCGACACCATGCGCGGCGGCAAGTTCCTCAACAGTTGGCGGATGGCGGAGCTGCACGCCAAGGAGGCGCCGGACCGCGTCTGGGAGCTGGAGACCTGGGGTGCGCTCTTCGACCGCACCAAGGACGGCAAGATCTCCCAGCGCAACTTCGGCGGCCACGAGTACCCGCGCCTCGCCCACGTCGGCGACCGCACCGGGCTCGAACTGATCCGTACGCTGCAGCAGAAGGTCGTCTCCCTCCAGCAGGAGGACTTCAAGACCGGCGGGGACTACGAGTCCCGGATCAAGGTCTTCCAGGAGTACACGGTCACGCGCATCCTCAAGGCGCCCGACGGCCGGGTCTCCGGCGTGTTCTGCTACGAGCGCGAGTCGGGCCGGTTCTTCGTGATCGAGGCGCCGTCGGTGGTGCTCGCGACCGGCGGCATCGGCAAGTCGTTCAAGGTGACGTCCAACTCCTGGGAGTACACCGGGGACGGGCACGCGCTCGCGCTGCTCGCCGGGGCGTCGCTGATCAACATGGAGTTCGTCCAGTTCCACCCCACCGGGATGGTCTGGCCGCCCTCGGTCAAGGGCATCCTCGTCACGGAGTCGGTCCGCGGCGACGGCGGTGTCCTGCGCAACAGCGAGGGCAAGCGCTTCATGTTCGACTACATCCCGGACGTCTTCAAGGAGAAGTACGCCCAGAGCGAGGACGAGGGCGACCGCTGGTACGAGGACCCGGACAACAACCGGCGCCCGCCCGAGCTGCTGCCCCGCGACGAGGTGGCCCGCGCCATCAACTCCGAGGTCAAGGCCGGCCGCGGCTCCCCGCACGGCGGGGTGTTCCTGGACGTGTCGACCCGGCTGCCCGCCGAGGAGATCAAGCGCCGGCTGCCGTCGATGCACCACCAGTTCAAGGAGCTGGCGGACGTCGACATCACCGCCGAGCCGATGGAGGTCGGCCCCACCTGCCACTACGTGATGGGCGGCGTGGACGTCGACCCGGACACGGCGGCGGCGCTGGGCGTGCCGGGCCTCTTCGCGGCCGGCGAGGTCGCCGGCGGCATGCACGGCTCCAACCGCCTCGGCGGCAACTCGCTGTCTGACCTGCTGGTGTTCGGGCGGCGCGCGGGTCTTTACGCGGCCGAGTACGCGCGCGACGCGGCGGGCTCCGCCGACGGGCGCGCGGAGGTCGACGAGGAGCAGATCGCGGCGGCGTCCGCAGAGGCGCTGCGCCCGTTCAGCGCGGAGGCCGGCGCCGGCGGCGCCGGGGCCGCGGGTGCGGGTGCGGACGGGGACGGCGGCGTCAAGCCGCCGGAGAACCCGTACACGCTCCACCAGGAACTCCAGCAGTCGATGAACGACCTGGTCGGCATCATCCGCCGGGAGGCGGAGATGAGCGAGGCCCTGAACCGCCTCGGCGACCTGCGCGTACGGGCCAGGGGCGCCGGCGTCGAGGGCCATCGGCAGTTCAACCCCGGCTGGCACCTCGCGCTGGACATGCGGAACATGTTGCTGGTCAGCGAGTGCGTCGCGCGCGCGGCCCGGGAGCGTACCGAGTCCCGCGGCGGCCACACCCGCGACGACCACCCGGCGATGGACCGCGACTGGCGCAAGCAGAACCTGGTCTGCCGGCTCGCCGACCCGGCGGGCGGCGCGCTGCCCGCGGCGGACGTGCCGGACCCGGAGCGGGGCCAGATCCGGCTGGAGAAGCGCGAGATGCCGCCGATCCGGCCCGACCTGCTCGACCTCTTCGAGAAGGAAGAGCTGGTGAAGTACCTGACGGACGAGGAGCTGACCGAGTGACCACGGCACCCACCACGGGCTACATCGCCCGCTTCAAGGTCTGGCGCGGCGACACCGGGGGCGGTGGCCTGGAGGACTTCGAGGTCGAGGTGAACGAGGGCGAGGTCGTCCTCGACATCATCCACCGGCTGCAGGCCACCCAGGCACCGGACCTGGCGGTGCGCTGGAACTGCAAGGCGGGCAAGTGCGGTTCGTGCAGCGCGGAGATCAACGGCCGCCCGCGGCTGCTGTGCATGACCCGGATGTCGGTGTTCGACCGCGAGGAGACCATCACGGTCACCCCGCTGCGCGCCTTCCCCGTGGTCCGCGACCTCGTCACGGACGTGGGCTTCAACTACGAGAAGGCCCGCGAGATCCCCTCGTTCGTCCCGCCCGAGAAGCTGGCGCCCGGTGAGTACCGGATGCAGCAGGAGGACGTGGACCGCTCGCAGGAGTTCCGCAAGTGCATCGAGTGCTTCCTGTGCCAGGACACCTGCCACGTGGTCCGCGACCACGAGGAGAACAAGGCGGCCTTCGCGGGCCCGCGCTTCCTCATGCGCGTCGCCGAGCTGGACATGCACCCGCTCGACGCGGCGAAGGACGAGGGTCTGGACCGTAGGACCACCGCGCAGGACGAGCACGGCCTGGGGTACTGCAACATCACCAAGTGCTGCTCGGACGTCTGCCCCGAGCACATCAAGATCACGGACAATGCGCTGATCCCGCTCAAGGAGCGGGCGGCGGACCGTAAGTACGACCCGCTGGTGTGGCTGGGGAGCAAGATCTTCCGCCGCAAGGACTAGCGTTCCGTCCGGCCGTTCGGCTGGATACCACCGGTCGGACCAATGACACGGGCAGCAAGGTACTTGTTGCCCGTGTCATGGTTCGCCATGCTCCACTGTCATGAGCAGATCCCCCAGACGCCCGAAGTCAGCGGCGCGTACGTGGACTTGGCCGGCCGCCGCCGGAATGGCGGCCCTCCTCGCCCTCGGCCTCGGCGGCGGCGCCCCGGCCGGGGCGGACCCCGACGACGACGGGCTCAAGCAGGCGCTGGACAACGTCCTCGCCGACGAGCGCCTGGAAGGCGCGCTGGCGTCCGTCGTGGTGGCCGACGCGGCGAGCGGCGAGACGCTGTACGAGCAGTCCGCCGCCACCCGGCTCACCCCCGCCTCCAACACCAAGCTGCCCACGTCGGCGGCGGCGATGGAGCTGCTGGGCCCCGACTACACCTGGTCCACCGACGCCCTCACGGCGGGCGGCGACCTGTACCTGCGCGGCACCGGCGACCCGACGATGCTGGCGGCCGACTACGACGCGCTGGCCGCGAAGGTCGCGGCTGCCGGGGTGGACGAGGTCGGCCGGCTCGTCGCGGACGACACCCGCTTCGACGCCGAACGGGTCGGCAACGGCTGGTCCGCCGACTACGAGTCGGACTACTACGCGATGCAGATCTCCGCGCTGACCGTGGCCCCCGACACGGACTACGACTCCGGCACGGTGGTGGTGGAGGCGTACCCGGGCAAGAAGGCGGGCGACCGGCCGGTGGTGAAGGTGACGCCGGCCAACGACTACGTGAAGATCGACAACCGGGGCGCCACGGTCGCGGCGGGCGAGCGCGACACGCTGGGCATCTCGCGGGAGCACGGCACGAACACCATCGTCGTCAGCGGGAACATCCCGGTGAAGGCGAACGCCACCAAGGAGTGGATCTCGGTCTGGGAGCCGACGGGCTACGCGGCGGCCGTCTTCCGGGACGCGCTGGAGCGGCACGGGGTCGAGGTCGGGGGCAGGACGCTGCTGGGGCGGGCGACGCCGGCGGGGGCCCGTACGGTCGCGAGCCACAGCTCGATGCCGCTGAAGGACCTGATGGTCCCGTTCATGAAGCTCTCCAACAACGGCCACGCGGAGATCCTGACGAAGACGATCGGCGTGGAGACGGCGGACGCCGGCACGTGGAGCGCGGGCCTGCGGGGCGTCTCGTCGTACCTGAAGTCGATCGGCGTCGACACGTCCACGCTGCGCCAGGTCGACGGCTCGGGTCTGTCGCGGGGCAACACGATCCCGGGCCGCGAGTTCGTCAAGCTGCTGACGGCGGTCCAGGACGAGCCGTGGTTCGACGCCTGGTACGAGTCGCTGCCGCTGGCCTGCGCGGAGGACCGCTTCGTGGGCGGCACCCTGCGCACGCGCATGTGCGACACCCCGGCGGAGGGCAACGCCCGCGCGAAGACGGGCTCGCTGACGGGGGCGTCGGCGCTGTCGGGATACGTGACGGATGCGGACGGCAGGGACCTGGTGTTCAGCGTGGTGCTGAACAACTACCTGGCGGGCTCGGTGAAGGACATAGAGGACAAGGTGGTGACGACCCTGGCGGGCTACGGCGAGGGCACGGAGGCGGCGGCGCCGCGGTCGCAGACGACGCGGGGTGCGGAGCGCCCGGCGGACGTCGAATGCGCGTGGGAGAAGCCGAAGGGGTGCTGAGACCGGCCTGACCGCGGGGCCCCTGCGGGGCCCCGCGGCGGGCAGGAGCGGCACCCCCGAGAACCGCCCCTGCCCGTGCTCGGTCCACACGGTGGATCGGCTCAGGCCGTTCCGTACACCCAGGCATCGCTGCACTGGATGCCTGGCGCACACACGCGGAACTCGACGTTGAGACCTTCGGCGATGTCACCGGAGCCGTCCGGGGTGCCCAGGTTGTAACTGCGTACACCCCTGAAGTGGTCGGAGTCGATCACTTCCCTGGGCCGGGGAGAGACATGCGCATCGGGTCCGGGTGCGATTCGACCTAAAGGCACATAACCTCCCGTACAGGGCGTGCCGGGACCGCGGCGCGTGATGGTGCGGAGGCGTGCGCATGCGGATTCGGCGGCTCGGTGCCCGGCTCTTCGCCGCCGGGGTCCTCGCGCTGCTGCCCGTCGCCTTCCCGGCCTCCGCCCTGCCTCTCGCGTCCGCCCCCCTCACCGACCCCGTCCCCCTCGACCCCGACGGGCAGATCACCGACCGCGTCCATGCCCTCCGCGACCGGCGCCCCGACGTCGTCCGGGCGCTCGATCGGCTCCACCGCGAGCACCGGGTTCGGCTCTTCGTCGCCTACGTACGCGACTTCTCCACCCTCTCCCCCCGGGCCTGGGCCGACGCCACCGCCGACAGGAACGGGCTCAAGCAGCGCGACGTCCTCCTCGCCGTCGCCACCGGCGACCGCCAGTTCGCCGTCTCCGCCCGCAAAGGCTCCGGCATCTCCCGGAGCGACGTCGACGCCGTCGACGCCCGCGCCGTCGAGCCCGCCCTGCGCCAGAACGACTGGGCCGGGGCAGCCATCGGCGCGGCGGACGGGTTCGCGGCCGTGCTCGACGGCCGGCAGGCGCCCCCCGCCGACGTCACCCCCGGGCCCACCGACCCGGGCGGCCGGCCCCGCGGCGAGTCCGCCCAGGGTGACGCCAGTCCCACCGACTTCGTGGTGCCCCTTGTCGCCGCGCTCGCCGTCGCGCTGGCCGCCGCCCTGTTCATCTCCCGGCGGCGGAGCGCCAGGCGCCGGGGCCCGCCCCACTGGCCGCACGAGGACACCAGCACCCCCGACCTCGACGCCCGCGCCAAGGGGCTCCTCGTGGAGACCGACGACGCCGTGCGCACCAGTCAGGAGGAACTCGGCTTCGCCACCGACCAGTTCGGCGAGGAGGCCACGCGGCCCTTCGCCGACGCCGTCGGGTACGCCCGGGACGAGCTGACCGCCGCCTTCCGCCTCCGGCAGGCGCTCGACGACGCGCGCCCCGAGGACGACGACGCCCGCCGCGACATGCTGGAGGAGATCGTCGCCCGCTGCACCGACGCCAACGCCCGGCTCGACGCCGAGTCGGACGCCTTCGACCGGCTGCGCGCGATGGTGACCCGGGCGCCGCAGATCCTCGCCACCGCCGAGGCCGCCGCGCGGCGCCTTCCGGACCGTATCGGCGCCGCCGAGAGCAGACTCACCGTGCTGGCCGACGGCTACGACCCCGCCGCCTCAGCCGCCGTCGCCGGCAACCCCGCCGCGGCCCGCGACCGCCTGCAGTTCGCCGGCGAGCACCTCACCCACGCCCGCACCGCCCTCGGCACGGACGACCCGGCCACCGCCGCCGTCCACGTACGGGCCGCGGAGAGCGCACTCGACCAGGCCGGCACCCTCGTCGCGGCCGTCGAGCGCCGCGAGCACGAGCTGCGCGAGGCCGCCGCCCGGCTCACCGACGCGCTGCGCGACATCCGCGAGGACCTCGCCGCCGCGCAGGAGGTGGAACGCGGCACGCCCGCGGACGAGTCGGGCGCCGACGCGGAGGGCCGGATCACGCGGGCGCAGACGGTCCTGGCGGAGGTGGGGCAGGAGGTGGCGGGCGGCAGGTACGACCCGCTGGCAGCGCTGCGCCGGGTGCTGGCGGCGGACGCGGCCCTGGCGGCGTCGCTCGCCGCGGCCGACGGCCGGGAGGAGACGGAACGACGGGCACGGCGGCTGCTCGACCAGGCGCTGATCGGCGCGCGCAGTTCGGTGGCCGCCGCCCGGGACTTCGTCACCACCCACCGCGGCGGCATCGGCCCCGCGGCCCGTACCCGCCTGGGCGAGGGCGAGCGCCACCTCCGGCTGGCCGGGGAGCCGGCAGACAGCGATGCGAGCGGCGCCCTCCGGCACGCGCAGCGCGCGGACGAACTCGGCCGCGAGGCGCGCCGGCTGGCGGAGCAGGACGTGCAGGGCTTCGACGGCTCGTACGGCGGCGGGCCCTTCGGCGGCCCGGCCGGCAGCGGCTACGGCGGCGGGGGACGCGGCGGCATGGGCACGGGGATGCTCGCCGGGATCATCCTCGGCGGCATGCTCGGCGACGGCTCCGGGGACGGCTCCGGCGGACGCCGGGGCGCCACCGGCTTCGGGGGCGGCTTCGGCCGTGGTCCCGGCACCTTCGGCGGCGGGGGCACGCGGGGGCGGATGGGCGGTGGAGGCCGCTTCTAGAGCTTCCGGGAGTACGGGCTACGCGACGGCTCACGCCCCGCGCGCACTCCCGCCAGACCGCCCGCGGCCGCCCGGGACCGCCACCACACCGCCCGGGACCGGCAACGCACCGCCACCAGACCGAAGGAGACCCGTGACCGGCAAGCAGACCGTCCTCGGCCGCACCCTCCAGCTCGCCCGCGCCGACGTCGACGCCCTCGTCGACCAGGCCGAGGACCCGCAGAAGACGCTCGACCAGCTCATCCGGGACTACTCCAACAACATCCGCGAGGCGGACCTGGCCGTCGCCACCACCATCGGCAACCTGCGCCTGATGGAGGCGGACCACAAGGAGGACACCTGCGCCGCCGACGAGTGGGGCGCCCAGGCCCTCGCCGCCAGCCGCAAGGCCGACGAGGTACGCGCCGGGGGCGACGCCCCGCAGGCCGAGACGTTCGACAACCTGGCCCGCACGGCGCTGGAGCGGCAGCTCACCTCGGAGAACGGGGCGACGGCGGCCGAGCCGCTGATCGCCGCGCAGACGGAGGTGGTGGAGCGGCTGACGTACAACCTCGACGCGATGCGGGAGAAGCTGACCTGCCTCGAATCCCGCCGCGACCGGCTCATGGCCCGCGCGCAGCCGGCGGAGGCACGGAACGGGATGCCCGACGCCGTCGCGAGCGTGGACGTCACCGACCCCACCGCCGACCTGGGCCGCTTCGAGGCGAAGATCCGCCGCGAGGAG
The DNA here is from genome assembly GCF_002847285.1 of Streptomyces sp. CMB-StM0423. Taxonomy (NCBI): domain Bacteria; kingdom Bacillati; phylum Actinomycetota; class Actinomycetes; order Kitasatosporales; family Streptomycetaceae; genus Streptomyces; species Streptomyces sp. CMB-StM0423. Next base: position 2,757,189 of record NZ_CP025407.1, read on the forward strand.
GCCCGCACGATGGGCCGGGCGGAGCCGGCGGACTCGTCCCTGGACGGGCAGTTCGAGCAGGTGGACGACCTGAGCAAGCGGGCGGAGATCGACGCCCGGCTGGCCCGGCTGAAGGACGGCGAGCCGCCACCGGCCGGCGGCGGCCGCGCCGCGGCCTGAGCCCGCCCGGAACGAGCCCGGCGCCCGCACGAACCAAGCCCCCGCGGCCCGGTTCAGTACGCCGACAGCAGCGCGTCCTCGTCCAGTTCCGCCTGCTTGCCCGTGCCCGGCAGGGCCAGTTCGAACCAGACCGTCTTCCCGCGGTGCGTGCGTCTGCTGCCCCAGTTCTCGCTGAGCATGCTGACCAACTGCAGCCCCCGGCCGCCCTCGTCGGTGTCCCCGGCGCGGCGGCGGCGCGGCTGGACCAGGTTGCTGTCCCAGACCTCGCACACCAGGGTGCGGTCCAGCAGCAGCCGGAGCCGGATCTCCGGCTCGCCGCCGCCGCTGCGGCCGCCCTCGCCGTGCCGGAGCGCGTTCGTCACCAGCTCGCTGACGAGCAGCTCGGTGGTGTCGGTCAGCGGCTCCAGGCCCCAGGCGGCGAGCTGCGTACGGGCGTGTTCGCGGGCGAGCGCGACCGAGCGCGGCTCTGCGGGCAGCAGCCAGTCGCCGACGGTGTCGGCGGGCAGTCCGCGGATACGAGCCATCAACAGGGCGATGTCGTCCTCTCCGTGCCGGGTGTAGAGGGTGTCGAGTACGTGGTCGCAGACGTCCTCCAGCGGCTGTGCGGGGTCGGAGAGCGCCTTGCGGAACTCCTCCAGGCCCTCGTCCAGGCCGTGGTCGCGGGACTCCACGAGGCCGTCGGTGTAGAGCGCGAGGAGGGCGCCGTCTGGCAGCTCGACCTCGACCTCCTCGAACGGCTCGCCGCCGACGCCGAGCGGCATCCCGGCGGGCACCTCCAGCAGCAGCGGCGGCTCGCCCGGTTCGACGACGGCGGGTGGCAGGTGACCGGCGTTGGCGAAGGTGCAGCGCCGGGTGACCGCGTCGTAGACGACGTACGAGCAGGTGGCCAGGTAGACCTCGTCGGAGACGCCGCCGAGGCCGCCGGCGATCTCGTCCAGGGCGGCGAGCACCTCGGCCGGCTCCAGGTCGAGCATGGCGAGGGTGCGTACGGCGCTGCGCAGTTCGCCCATGGCGACGGCGGCGCGCAGGCCGCGGCCCATGACGTCGCCGACGACGAGCGCGGTGCGGTGTCCCGGCAGCTCGATGACGTCGAACCAGTCGCCGCCGACCTCGGTGGCGGTGTTGCCGGGCAGGTAGCGGCAGGCGATGTCGAGGCCCGCCGCCTCGGGGTCGCCGGGCGGGAGCAGGCTGCGCTGGAGGATGAGGGCGCGGGAGTGCTCGCGGCGGTAGAGGCGGGCGTTGTCGATGCACACGGCGGCGCGGGAGGCGAGCTGGGCGGCGAGGGCGGCGTCGCGTTCGCCGAAGTCCTCGCTGCCGCGGGCCCGGGAGAACTGCACCAGCCCGACGACGGTGTCCCCCGCGACCAGCGGCACGGCGAGCGTCGTCTGCACCAGACCGCTGTCGCCGCCCGGCACCCGGCGCACCTGGGCGGTGCGCAGCGCGGCGGCGTGCGGGGAGTGGAAGTCGAAGCGGTGGGTGGAGCCGACGGCGGTGACGGGGGCGTCGGAGACGGCGCTGGCGAAGGCGACGCGGCGCAGCTCCGCGCTGCCGTCGGCAAGCCCTGGGCGGCCCTCGTCGCCGTCGAGGAGGCTCTGGTAGACGTCGACGCACGCCATGTCGCAGAACTGCGGCACGGTGACGCCGAGCAGTTCGCGCGCGGTGGTCTCCAGGTCGAGCGAGTTGCCGATACGGGCGCCGGCCTCGTTGAGCAGCGCGAGGTTGCGGCGGGTGCTGGCGGCCTCGCTCTCGGCCCGGCGGCGGCGGGTGACGTCGGAGACGATGGCGGCGACGCCCATGGGCCGGCCCGTACGGCTGTGAACGCGGTACAGCGATATGGACCACCGGAGGCTGCCCGGCTGCCCCTCGCGCTGTGCCGGTACGGAGCCGGTCTGCGGCTCCTCGGGGGTGGGCCCGAGGATCTGCATGTCGGTGACGGGCTCGCCGGTGTCGAGGACCTGCTTGAGCGCGGCGGTGACGCGCTCGGCCTCGGGGCGGGGGAGGTAGTCGCGGGGCGCGCGGCCCGCGTGGGAGGCGACGGTGCCGCCGAAGGCGGCGGCGACCCGCTCGTTGACGCGGACGAGCCGCAGGTCGGTGCCGAACAGCAGGAACCCCATCGGGGCCTGGCCGAAAACGGCCTGGGAGGCGGCGAGGTCGGTCTCGATACGGCGCAGCGCGTACGCGTCGACGGTGAGGCACACCGCACCGCGGGTGCCGCCGACGCCGGTGGTGGGCATGACGTACAGCTCGGCGATGCCGTCGACGGCGGGGTGCCCGGCGTCGGTGCCGTCGGGCCCGGCCGGTCTGCGGTAGGGCAGCAGACCGGTCCACTCGCGGCCGTCGAGGATCTCGGCGACCTTCTCCCCCACGTCCGCCCGCAGCTCCTCCGGAACCAGCGCCTCGACGGCGTCGCGGCCCAGCACCTCGGCGGCGGAGATGCCGAGGAGCTCCTCGGCACGGGCACTCCACTGCTCGATGTGCCCCTCCGCGTCAAGGGCGAAGGAGGCCACCTTGATGTGGTCGTAGATGGAGCCCGGCGGACTGCTCTGCCAGAACGGTGCTCCCACGCGACCGCCCCCTTTGCTGATCCTGCTCCGGGTACGCACCGCAGAGTATGCGGGAAGATCCGTATCCGGAACATGGTCGTCGGGTCACGGGTTCGGAACGCCCCACCGCTTCCGGTCCCCGTAACCGCCACGTCTGCGAAGTGGTGCCCGACCGGCACCCGGCGCTACGCCCCCGTGCGCCCCCTTCCGTACGCCGAAGAAGCCTCCCTCGTACGTTCTAACCAGCGGACCCCAGCTCGAACCACACCGTCTTGCCCATTCCGCCGCAGCGGGTTCCCCAGCGCACCGCGACACTGGCGACGAGCAGCAGGCCGCGGCCGCCTTCCTCGTCCGGCGCGGCGGTACGGAGCAGCGGCGGGACCGGCAGCGTGTCGGACACCTCGACGCGGACGCCGCCGCCGGCGTCGGGTCCGCCGACCGGGCGCAGGCGCAGGCCGACGGGTCCTGAGGCGTAGCGCAGGGAGTTGGTGACCAGCTCGCTGACGAGCAGCACGGCGAGGTCGGTCACGGGGTCGAGGTGCCAGGTGCGCAGGGTGTCGCGGACGACGGCGCGGGCGGTGCGCACGCAGCCGGGATCCGCGGGGAAGCTCCACTCGGCGGGGCCGGGCGAGCCGGCGAGACCGGCGGGTCCTGCGGGGTCCGATGGGCCGGCAGATCCGGTGAGGCCGGAGCCGGGTGGCGGCCCCGCGGTTCCGGTGGGATCCCGGAAGCCGGTCAGTGCGCCGGGATCGGGGAGCGGGGAGAACGGTGTCACGGCGGCGTGGCGGAAGAACGGGGGGTTGCTCACGCCTACCACATCCCAGCGGAGTTCTGTCGGATTTGCCCGACTTGAGGGGAGTGGTAGTTACATACCCGCTTTGGGCGAAAATATCACCTGCATGCGTACGTGAAGCTACACGGGGTTGGCGTCGCTCGGGCCGGCGCGCTCCACCCGGTATATCTGCCGTTCGTCGGCGGGGCTGAAACGGGAGACCACGCGCTCGGCCTCGTCACGCGTGGCATAGCGGCCGACGCGGTAATGGTTGCCGTTGTCGTCCTCGCGGACGATGACCCACGGGCGTGCGGCGCCGCTGTCACCCGCACCCATAATGCCCACCCCAGGAATGAATGTGTGCCCAGGACGCACGCGGGACGATCACGGTCCCCGGCGCCTGCTTGCCTTTCGAATATGCCAGAGCTTACGCCCGGCATTCACTCCCCGCATACGGCTTTACACGAGAAGTACCATTCTCGGCCGAAAGTTCGAATCGGCGGAGACGGGAGACAAGGCCCGGGGCTCGGGTTACTTGACGGGCAGGTGGTAACTGACCCGGTAACGATCGGCCGGAACGATGACGTCCGCGGTCTCGACGGCCCGCCCGGAGGCATAGAACGTCCGCTGGATGCACAGCACCGGCCGCCCCGGCAGGGCGCCCAGCGCGTGCGCCTCGTCGGCCAGCCCGGGGCGGGTGCCGACCTCCTCCACGACGTTGTCCACGACGACGTCGATCGCCGCCATCCGCTCCACCACGCCGCGGCCGGCGAGCGGGCCCTCCTCGGGCAGCATCACGGGGGTGCGGCCGGTGAGCGCCAGCGGCTCCCAGGACGTGGACAGCAGTACGGGCTCGCCGGCCGAGCGGAAGACGTAGCGCGTACGCATCACCGGGTCGCCGGCTCCCAGGTGCAGCCGGGCGGCGACCGCCCCGCCGGCGGGCTCCTGTGCGCTGCGCGACTCCCAGGAGCCGGTGACCGACTCGTCGGCCTGCTCCTGGCGGAAGGGGGTGAGGTCGGCGAGGCCGCGGTAGCCGGTACGGACCAGCCGGTGCGGCTCGGGCCGCGAGCGCACGTACGTGCCGGACCCGGACCGGCCCTCGACCAGACCCTCGGCCATCAGCACCTTGCGCGCCTCCAGCGCGACGGTGTCGGAGACCCCGTACAACTGGCGGATGCGCGCCTGTGAGGGCAGCCGGGCGTGCGGCGGCAGTTCGCCGCTGACGATCTTCCGGCGGAGATCCGCGGCGACCCGCAGATAGGCGGGCTGCTCCCCTAGAGGCACCGTTTCTTCACACCCCCGTCGCCACCGTCGCCGTCCGGGCCCCGGGCCATCCCCGGCCTGCGCCGTTCCGGCCTGAACACGCGCGAAAGCTTGGCAACCTGCGCCCGGGGCCCGCAACCCCGGGGGAGAGCTTTACGGAGTGCGTTCGCCGGCGGGTGTGCGCGGGGTGCCCGGGGCGTACGCCCGCACGCTCGCGGCGCGCCTCACGGGCCCGCCCGCGGCGCCCGCGGCCCGCTCGCACCCCGCCCGCAGCGCCCCTCGGGCACCCCTCACAGGCCGAGGATCACGCGGGCGAGGAGGAAGTAGATCACCAGCCCCGTGGCGTCGACCAGCGTGGTCACCAGCGGGGCCGAGATCACCGCCGGGTCGATCCCCAACTGCTTGGCCAGCAGCGGCATCACGGAGCCGACCGACGCCGCCCACGCGCAGATCAGGATCAGGGACAGCGACACGGTCAGCGCGATCCGGCCGTCCGTCATGATCGTCGCCAGCACCATGCCCACGATGCCGAGCCCCACGCCCAGCAGGAACCCCACCCGGCACTCCCGCCACGCCACCCGGGCCACGTCGCCGGGGCGCAGCTCGCCGACCGCGATGGCGCGCACCGCGCCGGTCGCGGCCTGGGCGCCGACGTTGCCGCCGGTGCCGACGAGCAGCGGGATGAAGACGGCCAGCGCGGTCACCGCCTCCAGTTCCCCTTCGAACGCCTGGAGTACGCCGGCAGTGAGGGTGGCGGCGAGGATCAGCAGGAACAGCCAGATGATGCGCGCGCGGGCGAGCCGGAAGACCCCGACCGACAGGTAGTGTCCCTCGATGGGTTCCGCGCCGGCCTGCCGGGCCACGTCCTCGGTGTCCGCCTCCTCGATCAGCTCGATGGCGTCGTCGACTGTGAGGATGCCGACGACCCGGTCCTCGCTGTCCACGACGGGCAGGCCGAGGAGGTTCGCCTCCTGCATGAGGCGGGCGGCAGTCTCGGCGTTGTCGGTGGCGTAGACCCGCGGGAACTCGGTGTCCACCAGCTCGATGAGCGGCCGCCCCGGCGGGGCCAGCACCACCTCCCGCAGGGAGACGACGCCCACCAGGTGCCTGCGGTCGTCGACGACGGGCAGCGTGTAGACGGTCTCGGCGTCCGGGCCCTGCGCGCGCACCCGTTCCAGCGCCTCGGCGACGGTGGACTGCTCCTTCAGCCGCACCAGCTCCGGCGACATGTACCGGCCGACGGCGTCCTGTTCGTAGCCGAGCAGCGGGGCGGTCAGGGCGCGTTCGCGGGGGCTGAGTCCCGCCAGCACGCGCTGGGTGAAGTTGGCGGGCGCCTCGCCGAGGAGGCGGGCGCGGTCGTCGGGGTCCATCTCCTCGACAACGTGCCGGAAGGTCCGGTCGCGCAGCCCTTCGAGGATCTTCTGCTGGTCGCCGGCGCCCAGTTCCTCGAAGACCTCGACGGCGCGGTCCTTCTCCAGCAGCCGGAAGCAGAAGACGGCGGTGACCTCGTCGGCGCGGGCGAGTTCGTCGGCGACGACGTGCGGGGGGTGGTCGGCGAGCCATTCCTGGAGCCCGGCGACGTCGTTGCCGTCGAGGAGGGTGCCGAGGTCGGTGTCCGCGGTCATGCCCGTACTCCCTCCGCTCGGGCCGCTGTCCGGCTTCACCCTAGAACGTGGCGATTATCGCGCTGAGCAGCGGCGTGCGGCCGGGTGCGCCGTACCGTACGAACCCTTGACCCCTATTGGTCTAGGCCAATAGCGTTCGGCGCACCCGAGAGAAGCGCGATCTCCCGAGAAGAGGGTTTCCATGCACCGAAGACTCGTGCGCCGCCTGGCCGTGGCCGGCTGTGCGCTGTCCCTCCTGGTCACCCCCGGCCTCACCACGGCCGGCGCCACCGCCGCGACCCCCGAAGAGGCCCCGCGCCAAGCCCCCGCCGCCGCAGGGCAGCACGGCGACGACGACCAGGGCGGCCGCGGCGGCCGGGACGAGGCCCGGCGCGTCGGCTACTTCACCCAGTGGGGTGCCAGGGACCGCGGCTTCCTCGTCAAGGACCTCGCCACCAGCGGCACCGCCGCGCGGCTGACCCACCTCAACTACGCCTTCGGCAACGTCAGCCCGGACGGCAAGTGCTTCGAGGACGACATCCCGGGCGAGGGCGACGCCTTCACCGACTACCGGCGGACGATGACCGCCGCCGAGTCCGTCGACGGCCGCGCCGACTCGCCGCGGCAGCGGCTCGCGGGCAACTTCAACCAGATCCGGGAGCTGAAGGCCACGTACCCGGACCTGAAGGTCATGATGTCGCTCGGCGGCTGGGCCTGGTCCACGTACTTCTCGGACGCGGTCCGCACGCCCGAGTCGCGCAGGGAGTTCGTGTCCTCCTGCATCGACCTGTTCATCAAGGGCAACCTGCCGCGGGTCGACGGGCGCGGCGGCCCCGGCAGCGCGGCGGGCGTCTTCGACGGCATCGACCTGGACTGGGAGTGGCCGAACTACCCCGGTGACGTCGACACCGTCTACCGCCCCGAGGACAAGGAGAACTTCACCGCGGTCGTCGCCGAGTTCCGCCGGCAGCTCGACCAGGTGGAGCGCTCGCGCGAGGGCCGCGGCCGGCACCTGCTGCTGACCGCGTTCCTGCCGGCGAACGCCAACGCCATGGACGCGGGCTACGAGACCCGCAAGCTCTTCCCCAAGCTGGACTACGCCACCCTCCAGGGCTACGACCTGCACGGCGCCTGGGAGAAGAACACCAACCAGCAGTCCGCCATCCACTCCCCCGACGACAGCCTCCAGCAGGTCGTCGACGACTGGCTGCTGCGCGGTGCACCGCGGGACAAACTGGTCCTCGGCATCCCGTTCTACGGCCGCGGCTGGAAGGGCGTCGAAGGCGGCGGCACCGGCTTCAACCAGCCCGCCGCGGGCGCCGCGCCCGGCACCTGGGAGGCGGGCTTCGAGGACTACAAGGTGCTGAAGGAGTTCGCGGCTTCGGGCAAGTACGAGGTCTACCGCGACAAGAAGAGCGGCCACGCCTGGCTCTTCGACGGCAGCACGTTCTGGACGTACGACGACCCGAAGGTCATCGCCCAGAAGGCCGAGTACATCGACGACCGCAACCTGGGCGGCGCGATGGTCTGGTCGCTGGACGGCGACGACGACGGCGAGCTGTACCGGGTCCTGGACCGCGGTCTGGACTGACCCGCCCCGACGAGGCGGTGCCGGGTCCGGGCCCGGCACCGCCTCTTCGCCGTCCCCTTCTCTCTGCCGTCTTCTCCGTACCGTCGGCCTCTTCGCCGTGCGCCCGGCTCGTTCCGCCGCGGAACCCGCCGGGGGGCGGGGACGTGACACCGCGTCATGTGACCATGGCGGCATGACAGACAGCGCTCACCCGTCCCTCGCGCCCCTCCCCGACGACTGGCACCGGGCCCTCGCGATCGTCGCCCACCCCGACGACCTGGAGTACGGCACCGCCGCCGCGGTGTCGAAGTGGACCGACGCCGGCAAGCAGGTCGCGTACGTGCTCGCCAGCCGCGGCGAGGCCGGGATCGACGGGATGGAGCCCGGCGAGTGCGCCCGGGTGCGGGAGGAGGAGCAGCGGGCCAGCTCCGCGGTCGTGGGCGTGACCGCGCTGGAATTCCTCGACCACCGCGACGGCGTCATCGAGGAGGGCCTGCCGCTGCGCCGCGACCTCGCCGCCGCGATCCGCCGGCACCGCCCCGAGCTGATCCTCACGATCAACCACCACGACACCTGGGGAGCGGGCCCCGGCGCCCCCCGCAACACCCCCGACCACCGGGCCGTCGGCCGCGGTGTGCTGGACGCCGTCGGCGACGCCGGCAACCGCTGGATCTTCCCCGAGCTGCTGGAGCAGGGCCTCCTGCCGTGGGGCGGCGTCCGCTGGACCGCCGTCGCCGGCTCCCCCTACCCCACGCACGCCGAGGAGGTCACCGAGAACGCCAGGGACAGGGCCGTCGCGTCGCTGGCCGAGCACCACGCGTACATCGTCGGGCTGGGCGAGGAGAACCCCCGCGCATACGCCCGCAAGCTCATCGGGGAGATGCTCGCCGAGACCGGCAGGCTCCGCGGCACCGACCTCGCCGTGGGCTTCGAGCTGGTGCCGCACAGCTTCGACGATTGACCTTGACGTTACGTCAACTTCTACGGTGAAAGCTCACCGACCGGCAGGCCGGCCATCCGGCCGGCCGGGCACTGCGGACCGAGGAGCTTGCACCGCCATGGAGTGGTCCATCCAGGAGATCGCGCGCACCGCGGGCACCACGAGCCGCACCCTGCGCCACTACGGCGACGTGGGGCTGCTCCGCCCCAGCCGCGTGGCGGCCAACGGCTACCGCTACTACGACGAGCACGCCCTGGTCCGGCTGCAGCGCATCCTGCTGCTCCGCGAACTCGGCCTCGGCCTCCCGGCCATCGCCGAGGTACTCGACGCCGGCGGCGGCCCGCAGGACACCGCGGCCGCGCTCGCCACGCACCTGCAACTACTGGAGCAGGAGCGGCGGCGCATCGGGCGGCAGATCGCGTCGGTGAGGACCACATTGCGGAAGCTGACGGAAGGGGAGCCGCTCATGGCGGAAGAGGTGCTCGACGGGTTCGACCACACCCGGTACGAGGAGGAGGTCACGGAGCGCTGGGGGAAGGCGGCGTACGAGCGGAGCGACCGGTGGTGGCGCGCGCTGAGCGAGGAGCAGAAGAGCGACTTCCAGCGCCGCCAGCAGGACATCGCCCGCGACTTCGCCGCGGCGCACGCCGCGGGCGAGGCGCCGGACGGCGCCCGGGCGCAGGAGATCGCGCGGCGGCAGTACGAGTGGATCAGCGCCGGCTGGCAGGGGCGGGGGCCGTCCGCGGAGGCGTTCGCGGGGGTGGGCCGGATGTACGTGGACGACCCGCGGTTCGGCGCGCATTACGACGCGCACGGGGAGGGGACGGCGATGTTCGTACGGGACGCGATGCGCGTGTACGCGGAGCGCGAGCTGGAGTAGGGGTGCCGGGCCGGAGCCGGGGCAACTCCCGTACGCCGCGGGTGCACCGCGGCCGCCGCGGGCCTGACGCCCGTACGCCGTAAGCCCGTTCCGCCCGGCCCGTACCCACGCCGAAGGGCCCGCCGACCCCGTCGGCGGGCCCTTCCGTGCGCCCCCTCATGCCGCCAGCGCGACCGTCTCGACCGCCGGCGTCCGCAGCACCCGCCGGGTGGTGCCCAGCGCGGTGACCATCGTCGCCACCGCGGCCACCCCCACGACCGCCAGCCAGATCCCGTACCCCGCCGAGGGCAGCACGTCGTCCGTGCGGGCCACCGTGAAGGGCACGATCCCGGCCACCGCCGCGACGGTCCCGAAGAACACCCCGGTCACCGTCAGCAGCAGCCCCTCCAGGCCGACGCCCGCCAGCACCTGGCCGGGGGTCGCCCCCGCCAGCCGCTGCTGGCCGAACTCGCGGCTGCGGTACGAGGTCGCCGCGTACAGCGTGTTGATCAGCATCACGCAGGCGAAGACCGCGATGATCCCGACGACGACGAAGTTCAGGGTCTCCAGGTTCTTGTCGTCCACCGACTGCGTCAGCCCGGCGGCCTCGATGCGGTCGTTCTCGACGGACTGCATGTACAGCGTCGCGACCGAGATGCCCACGAAGAGGACCATCGGCATCAGCACCCCGGACAACTGCGCGGCCCGCTGCCGCAGTCCGTGCACCGTCAGGTAGCCGCTGCCGCCGCCGAACGCCGTCAGGAGCCCGCCGGTGAGCCGCAGCAGCCCGCCGAGCAGCGCCGGCGAGAAGGCCGCGAAGCCGACCGACAGCAGGATCGCCCCGTACGCCGGCGGCGCCATGGCCTCGGGGCCCGCGTCGCCCATGGCGAACCCGGTCAGGCACAGCGCCGCGCCCAGGCCCAGCGCGGCATAGCCGCCCCAGGTGCGCAGCCGGCGGCGCGGGGCGTGCTGCTCGCGCGCCTTGGTGGCCCGGCGCACCGCGAGGAACGCGGCGCCGACCGACGCCAGCAGCGTGATGTCGATGCCGGACATCAGCGCGATGGTGCCGAAGGCGTGGTCGACGTCGTCGGCGACCTGCCCGCTGTCCTGGAACATGTCGAGCAGGATCCGGCCGCCGAGCATGCCGGGCACGATCGCCAGCAGCGACCCGGCGAGGCCGACCACCGCCGCCTCGCCGACGATCATCCTGGTGATCTGCGCGGGCGTCGCGCCGGTGGAGCGCAGCAGGTCGATCTCGGTGGTGCGCTGCCGTACGGCGACCGTGAGGGTGGACGCGACGGCGAAGAAGACCAGCAGCGAGCCGTAGCCGCCGACGACCATGGCGGCCGTGGACAGGGACTCCGAGCTGACGTCGTCGACGCCCTTGGCGCCCGCGGTGTCGAGGAGCGAGTTGAACATCATGATGATCGTCGCGCCGAGGAAGGCGGACAGGAGCGTCGCGGCGAAGCGGCCGGGCCGCTGCCGGATGGAGCGCATGGCGAGCGAGAACATCGGTCAGACCCCCATCGGCGCGGAGTTGCGCGGGTCGTGCTGGGCACCGGCTTCGTACATGTCGCCGAGGCGGGTCATCCGCTCCGCGACGGCGTCGGCGGTCGGGGCGTTCATCTGGCCCACCAGCCGGCCGTCGGCGAGGAAGAGGACGGAGTCCGCGTACGAGGCGGCCACCGGGTCGTGCGTCACCATCACCACGGTGCGGCGGTCGACGCGCACGGTCTCCTGGAGCAGGCCCAGTACGTCGCGGGCGCTGCGGGTGTCGAGGGCGCCGGTCGGCTCGTCGGCGAAGACCACGCTCGGCGCGGCGACGAGTGCGCGGGCGATGGCGACGCGCTGCCGCTGGCCGCCGGAGAGCTGGTCGGGCCGGTGCCGCATCCGGTCGGCGAGGCCGACGCGGGCCAGCACCTCGCGGACCCGGGCGCGGTCGACGCGGCGGCCGGCGAGCTTGAGCGGCAGCACGACGTTCTGCGCGACGTTCAGGGTGGGCAGCAGGTTGTACTGCTGGAAGACGAACCCGATCCGCTCGCGGCGGAACTTCGTCAGCTCCGTCTCGCTGCCCCCGGTCATCTCCGCGCCGTCGACCATCACCACGCCGCTGTCGGGCCGGTCCAGGCCCGCGGCGCACTGCAGCAGCGTCGACTTCCCGGATCCGGAGGGCCCCATCACGGCGGTGAAGGACCCGGCCGGCAGGCTCAGCGTCACCCCGTCGAGCGCGGTGACGGCGGCCTCCTCGGCGCCCCCGGTCCCGTAGACCTTGGTCACCTTGACCAGCCGCAGCGCCTCGTGCGGCGCGCCGCCGGCGACGTGCTCCCCGGCGGTGCCGCGGCGCTCCTTGCGTCCGAACATCGTCTTCACCCCTCGTTGGTGCGGCACTCCCTGTGCCTGACTACGAAGCTACGGACGGTGACGGGCGCGGGCACTGGGCGCACGACCCCAATGGGGGGTGGTGTTACGTGCACCATGGGGGGTCGCCTTGACCTGAAGTGCGGTTGAAGTTGGAGGCTTGCGGAGCCACCGACGAGAGGGAGCGACCATGATCCTGGTGACCGGAGCCACGGGACGAGTAGGAGGTCAGGCCGTTGCGCAGGCGAACTGGGCGGGCCTGCCGGTACGCGCCCTGGTGCGTGACCCGGCCCGCGCGGACTTCCCGGCGGGGGTGGAGGTCGTACGCGGGGACCTCGCGGACCCGGCGACGCTGGGCCCGGCCTTCGCGGGCGTCTCGGCGGTCTTCCTCGTCTGGCCGCTGCCCACCGCCGACACCGCCCCGGCCGTCCTGGAGGCGGCGGTGGCCGGGGGCGTACGGCGTATCGCCTACGTCTCCGCCTGGGGCGCGGCCGACGACCCCGAGGAGGAGCCCGACGGCATCCTCGGCTTCCACACCGCCATCGAGCGCCTGCTGCGCGCCTCGCCCCTGGAGTGGACCCTGCTCCGCCCCGGCGGCTTCGCCGCCAACACCCTGCACTGGGCGGACCAGATCCGCGCGGGCGACGTGGTGCACGCCCCGTACGGCGAGGCGGGCCGCTCGCTCATCCACGAGGCCGACATCGCCGCGGTCGGCCTCCGCGCCCTGACGCACGAGGGCCACGCCGGGGCGACGTACCACCTGACGGGCCCCGAAGTCCTCACGCAGGCCGAGCAGGTCCGCACGATCGGCGAGGCCCTGGGCCGCGACATCCGCTTCGAGGAGTCCCCGCCGGAGGTGGCCCGCAAGGCGTACGTGGCGGCGGGCCTGCCCCCGTCGTTCGCGGACGGAATCCTGGAGGCCCACGCCGAGCTGGTGAAGCACCCGGAGCCGGTGACGCACACGGTGGCGGAGGTGACGGGCCACAAGGCCCGCACGTTCGCGGAGTGGGCGAGGGACCACGCGGCGGACTTCGGCGGCTGAGGCCGTCAGCGCGCGGCGTCGACGGTGTCGACGTGCGGACCGCCCGACCGGCGTGCGGCGTCGAGGAGTTCGCGAAGTTCACGACCCGGGACGAGCCGCCCGCCCGACCGGCCCACGACGGTCCACGGGCCGTCGGCGGGCGGGGTCAGTGGACCGTCCAGCGGTAGGCGCGGGTTACCGTGCCGCCCTCGGGGTCGGGGAACTGGGCGGTGCCGAGGGCTTCGCCGGTGGTCGTGAGCCAGCTTGCCTCGCTTTCCACCGCGCCCGGGGGGAGGCCCAGGTCGACGATGCGGCCGTGGCGCCAGTAGACCGCGCGCTGGCCCTCCTCCGTGAAGCAGTGGCCGGCCGCGTCGCCGCGGTCGTTGAGAGCCGTGGCCGTGGTGCCGTAGAGGGCTGCCGGGAGGGTGGGGAGGGGCTTGAGGCCGCGGCGGGGGGACCAGAGGAACGGGCCGTCGGTGGCCGTGCTGCGGCCGATGACCTCGCCGCGGGTGTTGAGGAAGCGGCCGTCGAGGGGGACGCTGCTGGCGCCGCCGTCGAAGCGGGTGAAGTCCGTCAGCCGCTCGCCGTCCCAGACGAACGCCCGCCACTCCCCCGTGTCGCCCTCCGCGGAACCGGCCACCACGCCGCGGGCGTTGACGCCCGCGCCGAAGACCGGGCGGTACGCACCGGTGAGCCGGGTGAGTTCGGTGACCCTGCCCGCGTGCCAGAGGAACGGATCCCGCGACCAGGCCATGAAGCGCACCTGTCCCGCGATGACGTGACCGCCCGCGCCGAGCGCGTCGGGGGCGGCGTTGACCGCCTCCGGGTCCGGGGGCGTGATGCGTACCGGAGCGGCGGCGGTGGCGGGGCGCAGGACGTACAGGCCGCCGCGCGGCGGGAGTTCGGGGTCGGCCTGGAACTCCGTCTGGGTCTGCACGAGCACCCGGCCGCGGTCGTCGATGTGCGTGCCCCACGCGCGGTAGTCGTCGCCCGCCAGCACCCGCCGCGGCGTGCCCCCGCGGCCCCAGACGACCGCCTGGGTGCGGTTCTCGTCCGGCAGGAAGTGGTAACCGACCAGCGCGCCGTGCCCGTTGACCCCCTGGAGGGTGTACGAACCGGAGGCGTGCAGCGCGCGCGGCCGCCGTACCCGCAAGCCGTGCCACGCCGCCTGCACCTCCTCGCCGTCCGGGCCCAGCGCGCGGCCCACGGCCCGGCCGGAGGGGTGGACGTACGACAGGAGCGTCATCGGCAGCGAGCCGCCGGGGTTGGCCAGCGGGCGGGCCACGACGCGGCGGCCCCGTGCGGCCGCCTGCTGCGGGATCACGGCGGCGATGCCGCCCGCGGCCGCGCCCGCGAGCAGCGCTCGCCTGCCTATGTGCCGGTTCTCGGGCACGTCTCTCCTCGGAGTCGGGTGTCCGTGGGGGGAGACGCGACCGCCACTGTCGCACGGCGCGCGGCGCGTGCGCTACGCCCTCAGGGGTTCGTCCACGCGTCGGGGTCCTCCGCCAGCTCGTGCACGTACCCCGGCAGCCGTGCCGACGCCACGTCCGCGAGCGTGACCTCCCCCAGGATCTTGCGCACGTTCACGCGCAGCGCGATCCACAGCGGCAGCAGCGACTCCGCGGGCCCCACGTACGACAGCTCCGGCGGCCGGGCGCCGCGCACGGAGACCAGCGGGCCCTCCACGACTCGTATGACGTCGGCGATGGTGATCTCGTCGGCGGGCGCGGCGAGGCGGTAGCCGCCGCGGCCGCCGCGCTGGCTGACGACCAGCCGGCCGCGGCGCATGTCGCCGAGGATGCTCTCCAGGAACTTGTGCGGAATGCCCTGCGCGTCCGCGATGGCCTCCGCCTTGACCGGGGCGTCCTCCGTCGCCGCCGCCAGCTCCAGTGCCGCGCGCACCGCGTAGTCTGCTCGTGCCGAGATCCGCATGCCGGTCATTATGTCTGCATGGCGCCCCCGGCTCTGCCAGGGGCATGCGCGTCACCCCGCCGGTGCGTCAGGTGTGCGTGCCGGGCGGCCGGTCCTGGAGCGGGATCAGGGCGCGGACGCGGTAGCCGCCGCGGGGGCGCGGGGCGGCGTGGAGCGTACCGCCGTAGACCGCGAGGCGTTCGCGCAGCCCGATGAGCCCGCGGCCGCTGCCCGCCGCGGCGCGGGCGGCGGGCGGGCCGCCGGTGTCGGTCACCTCGACGCGCAACTCGCCGGGGGCGTGCGCCACACAGACGGCGACCGAGGCGCCGGCGGCGTGTTTGACGGCGTTCGTCAGCGCCTCCTGCACGACGCGGTACGCGGCGAGGTCGACGCCCGCGGGCAGCGGGGCCTCGGGGGTGCCGGTCACGGAGAGTTCGACGGGGACGCCGGTGTCGCGTACGCGCCCGGCGAGGGCGGCGAGTTGGCCGAGTCCTGGCTGGGGGGCGAGGTCGACGGCGAGTGCGGGATTGCCCGCGACGGGCGCCGGATCGGGGACGCCGTCCGCGTCGCGGGCGGTGCTGCCGTACGCCGCCGCATCGGAAGCGGTCGCCGGGCCGGCCGCCGGGTCCGCCGCCGCCATCGTCAGCAGCCCCATCACGTGCCGCAGCTCCGCCATCGCCGCCCGCCCGCCGGCCTCCACCGCGCGCATCGCCTCCCGCGCCTGCTCCGGCGACGTGTCCAGCACCTTGCGCGCCGCCCCCGCCTGGATCGTCATCATGCTGACGTTGTGCGTGACGACATCGTGCAGTTCGCGTGCGATCCGCGACCGCTCCTGGTCCACCGCCAGCCGCGTCGCCGCCGCCTGCTGCTCCTGGAGGGCGCGTACGCGCTGCTGCCACGTGTGGATCGCGTTGGCGGCCAGCCCGATCGGCAGCAGCACCAGCAGCGGCAGGAACCCGCGCCCCACCTCCGGCACCACCCCCGCCACCGCGAACAGCGGCACCCCGGCGACGAGGCTCACCAGCGCGCTCCTGCGGTACGGGCTGTACATCACCGCGCTGTACGCCGCGACCACCCCGGCGGCGAAGGCGAACGCCGTCGCGCCGCGGGCGACTTCGCCCAGGTGGAACGCGACGGCCGCGCCGAGCACCGCCCAGAGCGCGGCAAGCGGGTAGCGGCGCCGTACGACCAGCGGGACGGCGGTCAGCGCGCCGAGCACCAACTCCCAGCCCTGGACGGGCGGGAGCACGTGCTCGATGACGGGTGGCGGCAGGTACTCCTCCTCGCGAGGCGGCTCTTCCGGCCCCTGCGGGCCAGGCTCAGGCACTCCCCGCGAACCGGGCTCCGGAATGAGCGACGAGCCGGGCTCCGGCACCTGCGGGGAACCGGGCTCAGGAAACAGCGGCGAACCGGGCTCCGGCACCCCCGGCAGGCCGGGCAGCGGGGGTCGCGGGGCGACCTGCTGCGGGCCGTCGCCGCGCGGCTCGTAGAAGGAGCGGTCGAGGTCGGCGACGACGGTGCCGACGGACAGCACGAGGGCGAGAGCGACGTCCGCGGTCCAGACCCACCGGGACGGCCGCGGCGGCGCGACCCCGCCTGCGGCGGGCCGGCGGGATCCGCCGCCGGCCGCGCGGCTCGCGGCGCGGCGCAGCGTCCGGGCCACCGCGCGCCGGGGCCCGGGGGCCGTCCCGCGGCCCGCCGGGTCGCCCGGGTCCGTTACCGGGCCGCTGACCGGCCGTCGTTCACCCGCCCCGCCGCTCGCCGGCCGTCCCACGCCGCCGTTCTCGTACGCCGGCGCCTCCCGGCCCGTGCCCCGGCGCACGAACCACCCGCGCGCCCGCCCCACCGCACGTCCGGCCCCGCGCCCGTACCGGCCGATGGCCCCGCCCGCCCACGTCACCGCCTCAGTGTGCCAACCCGCCCGCCGCCGCCGGATCCACCGCGGGGCCCACCCCGCCTCCACCCCGCGCCTACCTCGCGCGGATGACGCCGTCCGCCGTCGGCCGGATGCGGTACGGACCTTCCGCACCGCGGCCGACGTGCCCGCGCCCCCGCCGCACTTAGCGTCTGCTGCCGCACGCCGACCGCCGAGCCGGGGAGGACCCGCGCCATGACCGCACCACCGCACACCGCCCGCACCGGGAGCGACCACAGTTCCGGGGTACTGATCGACCTGCGCGGGGTCAGCAGGACGTACGACGAGGGCCCGCCCGCGCTGGACGACGTGACCCTCGCCGTACGCACCGGGCAGGCGCTCGCCGTCCTCGGCCCGTCCGGCAGCGGCAAGTCGACGCTGCTCAACCTCATCGCGGGCCTGGACCGGCCCGACTCCGGCACCGTCACCGTCGACGGGCTGCGCGTGGACGGGCTGAGCGAGAGCGCGTCGGCGAAGTACCGCAGGGCGTCGGTCGGGATGGTCTTCCAGTTCTTCAACCTGCTCGACGACCTGACCGTGGCCGACAACGTGCTGCTCCCGGCCCAGTTGGCCGGGATACCCCGCGCCCGCGCCGCCGCGCGGGCCGCGGAGCTGCTGGCGTACCTCGGCATCGAGCGGCACGCCCGCGCGTACCCCGGGCGGCTGTCGGGCGGGGAGCGGCAGCGCGTGGCGGTGGCGCGGGCGCTGATGAACCGCCCGTCGCTGCTGCTCGCCGACGAGCCCACGGGTGCGCTGGACACCGCGTCGGGGGCGGAAGTCCGCGAGCTGCTGCGGGACTTGCACGCGGACGGGCAGACGATCGTGCTGGTCACGCACGACCTGGCGCTGGCGGAGTCGTGCGCGACACGGACGGTGGAACTGGTGGACGGGCGGATCGCGCGGGACAGCGCGGCCGACGAGAGGGACAGCGGCGGAGACGGCGGCGGTACGGGCAGCGGCACGGTCAGCGGTACGGGGACTCCGTACGGCATCTCCGCCGCGCAGGGCGACTCCCCCCGGGCCGCCCGGTGAGCGCCCTGGGCCGGGTGGTGCGCGCCGGGGTGGGCCGGCGGCGCGTGCAGACCACCGTGATGGTGCTGACCACGGTGCTCACCGTCGCCGCGGCCGTGCTCGCGACCGGGCTGCTCGTCGCCTCCCGGGCGCCGTTCGACAACGCCTTCGCCCGGCAGCACGGCGCCCATCTCACCGGGGAGTTCGACGCCGCGAAGGCGACGGCCGCGCAGGTACGCGCCACCGCCGGTGCCGAAGGCGTCACCGCGGCCTCGGGCCCGTACGGAATCACCTCGCTGCGGCTGCGCGTCACCACCGCGCCCGAGGGGGCCAAGTCGCCGCCGCTGACGGTGGCGGGGCGGAAGTCGGCGGGCGGTGACGTGGACGACCTGGACGTCACGGAGGGCCGCTGGGTGCGGGCGCCCGGCGAGATCGTGATCGAGTCGGGCGCGCGGTCGATGGACATGGCGCTCGGCGCGCAGGTGGAGGCGGACGGGGTGGCGGACGGGCCGGTGCTCACGGTCGTCGGGATCGCCGAGTCGGTGGGCGAGAGCGCGGACGGCTGGGTCGTACCGGCGCAGCTCGGCGAACTCAGCGCCGAAGGCGCCCGTCCCGACCGCCAGATGCTGTACCGGCTGACCGACGCGGACACGCGCGGCGAGGTCGCGTCGGCGCGCAAGGCGGTGGCGGCGGCCGCCCCCGCGGGGGCGCTGACGGGGTCTCAGTCGTACCTCGACGTCAAGCAGGCCGCGAACGAGGACACCGCCGCCTTCATCCCCTTCGTCACCGCCTTCGCGCTGCTGGGGCTGGCGATGTCGGTGCTGATCGTGAGCATCGTCGTCAGCGGCGCGGTGGGCGCGGCGACGCGGCGGATCGGGGTGCTGAAGTCGCTGGGCTTCACGCCGTCGCAGGTCGCGCGGGCGTACATCGCGCAGGCGGCGATCCCGGCGGCGGCGGGCGCGGCGCTGGGCGCGGGAGTGGGCAACGCGCTGTCCGTGCCGCTGATGAACGAGGTCGCCAGCGCGTACGGCACGGGGCGGGTCCTCATCCCGCTGTGGGTCTCGCTCGCGGTGCCGGCCGCGGTCCTCGCCCTGGTCGCGGCGACGGCCCTGGGCCCGGCGCTGCGCGCGGCCCGGCTGCATACGACGGCGGCGCTCAGCGTCGGCCGCACGCCGCGGGCGGCGCGGGGGCGCCGGGTGCGGCAGGCGCTGGGCCGGCTGCCGCTGCCGCGGGCGGTGGTGCTGGGCCTGGCGGGCCCGTTCGCCCGGCCCGCGCGGTCGGCGACGATGGCGGCGGCGGTGACGTTCGGGGCGCTGACGGTGACGTTCGCGGTGGGTCTTGGGACGTCGCTGCTGGCGCTGGAGCGGGAGGGGACGCCGGACGAGGCGGGGGACGTGACGGTGCACCGGATGATGCCGCCGCCCGGGGCGGGCGCCCCGGGGACACCGGGCGCCCCCGGCGGCACGGAAGGCGACCCGGGCGCGCCCCCGCAGCCCCCGGCTCCGGCCGCCGGACCCGCCTCCGGCGCCTCCCCCGCGGAGATCACCGCGGCGATCGAGGCCCACCCGGAGACGGCACACCACTTCGCCACCGCCCGGACCGAGGTCGGCGTCTCCGGCCGCAAGGGCGCCGTGCCGCTGGTCACGTACCGCGGCAAGGCACCCGCCGACGGCTACCGCATGGCGGCGGGCCGCTGGTTCACCGCACCCGGCGAGGCGGTGGCCCCGGCGCGCTTCCTCCAGGCCACGAACACCGCCATCGGCGACACCGTCACCCTGCGGGACGGCGACCGCACCGCCGAACTCCGCATCGTCGGCGAGGTCTTCGACCTCAACGACGAGGGCCTGGCCGTACGCACCGCGCACGCCTCCGTCTCCGGCCTGGTCCCGAAGTGGGAGCCGGACGAGTACGTGGTGGACCTGGCCCCGGGCACGGACCGCGGCGCGTACGTCAAGGCGCTCAACGCGACCCTGGAGCCGCTGGGCGCGGAGGCGATGGCCGTGGCGCACAACGGGGACTCCCCCGTGCTCGTCGCCATGCAGGCCCTCATCGCGATGCTGACGGCGATGCTGGTGGCGGTGGCCTGCCTGGGCGTCCTCAACACCGTGGTCCTCGACACCCGCGAACGGGTCCACGACCTGGGCGTGTTCAAGGCCCTGGGCATGAGCCCGCGGCAGACGGTCGCGATGGTCCTCACCTCGGTCGCGGGCATCGGCCTGGCGGCAGGCGCGGCGGGCGTCCCGCTGGGCGTGGCACTGCACCACTACGTGGTCCCGGAGATGGGCCGCTCGGTCGGCACGAATATCCCGGACGCCCTGGTCGAGATCTACCCGCCCGCGCACCTGGTCCTGCTGGCCCTGGCGGGCCTCGCGATCGCCACCGCGGGCGCGCTGCTCCCCGCCACCTGGGCCGCCGCCACGCGCACGGCAACCGCGCTGCGCTCGGAGTGAGGGGTAATTTGATTCGCTCCCGCTCGGGCCCGCCCGTACTCTGGGGGCATGTCTTTCTGTATGAAGCCCTGGTTCCGCCGCTGACGGCGGCGGAACCCGGTTGATCTCTCGCCCGCCGTCCTGGCCTTCTGCCGGGCGGCCCCCGCGTGGTGCCCGGCTCCATGACGAGCTGAGAGAACACGCATGCTTCGTACTGATTCCTCTTCCCCCTTCTCCGCCCTGTCCCGGGACCTTCCCGCCGGCGCCGCCGCACACGTGCGCGCCGAGGGGATCGCGGTCCGCCTGGGCGAGCGCACGGTCCTGTCCGGCGCCGACGTCACGGTCTCGGCCGGTTCCCGGCTGGCCGTCGTCGGCGAGAACGGACGGGGCAAGACGACCCTGCTGCACGTCCTGGCCGGCACGCTGACGCCCGACGCGGGCACGGTCGCTCGTACGGGAACCCTGGCGCTCGTCGAGCAGACCCTGCACGTCGAGGACGAACGCACGGTGGGCGACCTGGTGAAAGAAGCGGTCGGGGACTCCCTGACCGCCCTGGACCTGCTGGACACCGCGACCGAGGCACTTGCCCAGGGTGCGCCCGGCGCGGACGACGCCTACGCGCAGGCCCTGGAGATCGCCACCGCGCTGGACGCCTGGGACGCCGAGCGGCGCGTCGACGTCGCCCTGGAAGGACTTGGGGCCTGCACCGACCGCGACCGGCGCCTGGCGACCCTGTCGGTCGGGCAGCGCTACCGCGTGCGCCTGGCGGTCGTGCTGGGCTCGACCACCGATCTGCTGCTGCTGGACGAACCCACCAACCACCTGGACGCAGCAGCCCTGGGCTTCCTGGAACGCAGCCTGCGCGAGCGCGCCGGGGGCGTGGCCGTGGTCAGCCACGACCGGGCGCTGCTGCGCGCGGTCGCCACGGCCTTCCTGGACCTGGACCCGAGCCGGGACGGTCGTGGTCGCCTGTACGCGGGCGGGTACGACGGCTGGGTCGGGGGCCGTCGCCGCGAGCGGGAGCGGTGGGAGCAGGAGTACGCCGCCCAGCAGGCCGAACACGCCCAGCTCACCCGGGCCGCCGAGGAGGCCCGCGGACGCCTCCAGACCGGCTGGCGCCCGGACAAGGGAACAGGAAAACACCAGCGCGCAACGCGCGCCGCCGGGGTCGTGCAGACCTTCAACAGGCGCGTGGAAGACCTCGAACGGCACCGCATCACCGTCCCCGAGCCGCCCCGGAGCCTGTCCTTCCCGGACCTGCCCACCCGGGCCGGACGCCCGGTCCTGCACGGGCAGGACCTCACGGTCACCGGCCGCCTGCACCAGCCGGTCGAGGTGACGATCAGCGGCGGCGACCGGCTGCTGCTGACCGGCCCCAACGGGGCGGGCAAGTCCACCCTCTTGGGCGTGCTGGCCGGGCAGCTACTCCCCACCGGGGGCAGCCTGCACGTCCACCACGACGCGCGGGTGGTCCTGCTGTCCCAGGAGGTCCCCGCCTGGAACCCGGAGCACACCGCGTACCGGGCGTACGAGGCACACGTGGACCGGCTCCGGTCCCGGGGGCTGAAAGGGACCGGGCCCTCGCTCAGCGGGCTGGGCCTGCTGGACGCGACAGCACTTCGTACGCCGGTGGGCCGCATGTCCCAGGGCCAGCAGCGGCGCCTGCACCTGGCGATGTGCCTGGCCGAACAGCCCGACCTGCTCATGCTGGACGAGTTGACCAACCACCTGTCGGCCTCCCTGGTCGACGAGCTGACCCGGGCCCTGACGACCACGCCCTGCGCGGTCGTGGTCGCCACCCACGACCGGCAGTTGCTCGCCGACCTGGCCGACTGGCCCCGCCTGGAGCTGGCCGGGCCGCAGCAGGAGTGACGCGGCGCCACCCTCTGTGCGCGTACGCTGCGCGAGCGTACGCGCACGGAGGGTGGACAGTACTCATAACTGTCCGTGAGCATAGGTGCGTTGGGTGTGAGGTACGGGGCAGGTGCGCGAGAGGTGGCCGGGATGGCCGATGGTACGAAGGAGACGGGTGGTGGCGATGGCTGCGGGAGCGAGCCGGAGTCGTCGGACAGCATGCGGACGTTCGGCGCGGTGGTCCAGGCGCTGCGAGAACACGCGGGGTTGAACCGGGAGCAGCTCGGGGAGCGCGTGCGGTACTCGAAGCACACGGTGGCGTCGATCGAGGGCGGTCGGCGGATGCCGCCGCCGGACTTCGTGGAGCGGGCGGAGCCGGTGCTGGGGAACACGGGGGCGCTGCGGAGGTCGGTACCGCATCTGGCGCGACGGCCTGGGCTGGCGCGGTGGTTCCGGGAGTGGGCGAGGCTGGAGAGGGAGGCGATCACGCTGTACACGTACGAGAGCCGCGTGATTCCCGGCCTGCTTCAGACAGAAGCGTATGCGCGCGCGTCGTTCAGGAACCAGTTGCCGCCCCTGAGCGCAGCACAGATCGAGGACCAATGGGAAGCACGGGCGGAGCGGCAGAGTCTTCTGCGGGAGCGGGTGAACACGGCGTTCAGCTTCATCCTGGAGGAGCACCTGCTTCTGCGCCGATTGGGCGGGGTGGAGGTCACCCGAGGGCTGATCGACCACCTTCTGGAGATCGCAGGGTTGCCGAACGTTGAGCTCCAGATCATGCCCCAAGTGCGCGAGACACACGCCGGACTGGCGGGCCCGATGCAACTACTGGAGACTCCGGAGAACCGCTGGTACGCCTACAGCGAGGCCCAACGCGGTGGGCTGTTCATCTCCGACCTCAAAGAGATCAGCGTGCTTCAGCAGCGGTATGCCAGGATGTGTGCGCAGGCTCTCACCTCCGAGGATTCCGTGAGCCTCTTGCTGCAGATGCGAGGAGCCCTATGAGCACCCGTGACCTGGCCTGGTTCAAGTCGAGCTACAGCAGCAGCCCCGACGGCGACTGCATCGAAGTCGCCGTCTCCTGGCGCAAGTCCAGCCACAGCAGCGGCGGCGACGGCGACTGCGTCGAGGTCGCCGCCTGCCCCTCCGCCGTTCACGTCCGTGACTCCAAGGACAAGACCGGCCCCCAGCTCACCTTCTCCCCCGACGCCTGGGCCGACTTCGTCGCCTTCGCCCGCCGCCAGCTCTGACCCCTACACCTCCGCCGCCTTCGGGTCCACCGGGTGGACCGCCAGGGCGTGGACCGTCACGTCCATCCACGGCCACACCGGCAGCGACGAGATGATCGCGTGCATCTCCGTGGGGTCCGCCGCGCGCCACAGGCCCCAGTTGTCCGTGCGGCCCGGGACCCGCCACATGCGGACCAGGTGGCCCGCAGCGGCGAGTTCCGCCGCACGGCGGCGTTCGGCCTGGGAGACGGAGTCCTTGTGCTCCGGGTCCATGCCCTCGGGCCAGGTGATGCGTATGTTGATGAGGAATTCCAAGGGGCTCTCCTGTCGTCTCGTACGGGGATGGCGTCAGGCGCCGAACGGGTCCGCCGGGGTGCCGTATTCGGTGACCACGGACTTGGTCTGAAGGAATTCGGCGACCGCCTCGACGCCGTTCTCGCGGCCGATGCCGGACTGCTTGTAGCCGCCGAAGGGGACGCTCCAGTGCAGCAGGCGGTACGTGTTGACCCAGACCACGCCCGCCTGGAGCCGACGGGATGTGCGGTGGGCGCGGGCGGGGTCCCGGGTCCAGAGGCCGGCGGCCAGGCCGTATTCGACGGAGTTGGCGATCTCGACGGCCTCGTCGTCGGTGTCGAAGGGGTGGACGGTGACCACCGGGCCGAAGACCTCCTCGCGGCAGACGGCCGCGTCGGGGGCGGTGTCGACGAGGACGGTCGGCTCGTACCAGTAGCCCTCCTTGAAGTCCGGTGACACCGGCGCCCGCCGCCCGCCCGTCACCGCGCGGGCGCCGCCCGCCAGCGCCTCGTCCACGTACCCCGCGATCCGCTCCAACTGCGCCGCCGACGCCACCGGGCCCACGTGCGTCGCCGGGTCCGCCGGGTCGCCCACCCGCAGCCGCCGCACCGCCGCCGCGTACCCGCTCAGGAACTCCTCGTACACCTCGCGCTGTACGAGGATCCGCGAGCCCGCGACGCACGTCTGGCCCGCGGCCGAGAACGCGCCCTGGCGGGCGGCGGTCACGGCGGCGTCCAGGTCGGCGTCGGCGAAGACGATGTGGGCGGACTTGCCGCCGGCCTCGCAGACGTAGCGCTTCATCAGGCCCGCCGCGCGCGCCCCGAGGGTGCGGGCGACCGCGGTGCTGCCGGTGAACGTCACCATCGCCACGTCCGGGTGCGCCACCAGCCGCCCGCCCTCCTCCGCGCCGCCGATGACGACGCTGACGACGCCCGGCGGCAGCCCGGCGTCGAGGGCCAGTTCCGCCAGCCGTACGGACGAGGCCGGGGCCTGCGGCGGCGGCTTGAGGATGACGGTGTTGCCCGCGGCGAGTGCCGGGGCCAGCTTCCACGAGCCCAGCGACAGGGCGCCGTTGAACGGCGTGAAGGCCGCGACGACGCCCAGCGGCTCCTGCCGGATCAGCGCGTCCGTCGTGGCGCCGAGCGTGCGGTGGCGGTCGTCGAGGGTCTCGGCCGCGGCGGCGAAGTAGCGGTACCAACGCGCCAGCGCCCGCACCTCGCCGCGGGTGGCCGCCAGCGGCTTGCCGTTCGCCAGGGTCTCCAGCCGGGCGAGTTCGTCGGCGTGGTCCACGATCACGTCGCCGAGCCGGTGGAGGAGGTCGGCACGGGCGTGCGCGGGCAGCGTGCCCCACGGTCCTTCGCGGAACGCCGCGGCGGCGCCGCGCACCGCGTCGTCCACGGCGTCCTGGTCGAGCCGGGCAGCCGCCCAGACGCGGCCGGTCGCCGGGTCGGTCAGCGGTACGGACGTGCCCGCGGGCGCGCGCCGGGCGCCCTCCGTGTGGGAGGTGTACTCGGCGGCGGCCGGGGTGGCGGGGGTCATGGTGCGGGGGTCCTTTCGGCGAGGGCGGCGCGCACGGCCGGGGTGTCGTGGTGATGGCAGGAAACGATGTGGCCGGTCGCCGAGACGGCGGCGGGCGGCGGGGAGTCGCCCTCCCGGCACTCGGCGGTGGCGAAGGGGCAGGACGCCTGGAAGCGGCAGCCGGGCGGTGGGGCCGACGGGTCCGGTGGTTCGGCCCGCGGGCCGTCGGCCGGTGTGCCGTCGTCGTCCCGTACGCCCGCCGCCCGCGGGTCCGGCACCGGCACCGCGCGCAGCAGCGCCCGCGTGTACGGGTGCCGGGGCGCCGCGAACAGTTCGGCGCACGGCGCGCTCTCCATCACCTTCCCGCCGTACATCACGACGACGTGGTCGGAGAGGTGCCGGACCACCCCCATGTCGTGCGAGATGAACAGGAAGCTGACGTCCCGCTCCCGGCGCAGGTCCTGGATGAGATTGAGGATCTGGCCCTGGATGCTCACGTCGAGCGCCGAGACGATCTCGTCGCAGACGATGAACCGCGGCTCCACGGCCAGCGCCCGCGCGATCGCCGCCCGCTGCCGCTGCCCGCCGGACAGTTCGTGCGGATAGCGGCCGGCCAACTGCGTGCGCAGGCCCACCTGGTCGAGGAGTTCGGCGACCCGTCCGGAGACGCCGCCCGGGTCCACCGTGCGGTGCACGGTGAGGACTTCGCGGAGCATGGTGCGCAGCGTCATCCGCGGGTTGAGGCTCGCGTACGGGTCCTGGTAGACGATCTGCGCCACCCGCGGCAGCGCCCGGTCGCGGCGCAGCTCGCCCAGTTCCCGGCCGTGCAGCCGCACGCTGCCGGAGGTGACGGGCGACAGGCCGAGCAGGGCGCGGCCCGTGGTGGTCTTGCCGCTGCCGGACTCACCGACGAGGCTGACGATGCTGCGCGCCGGGACGGTGAAGGAGACGCCGGCGACGGCGTGGGTCGTGCCGGTGACGCGCCGCAGCAGCCCGGTGCGTACGGGGAAGTCCACCCGCAGATCCGTCACGACGGCGGCGGGCGGCGCGGTGTCCGAGGCGGTCATGAGCCGGCTCCTCCGGTCGGTACGGGGACGTTGACGGGACAGCGCACCAGGTGCCCGGCGCGTACCGGCTCCGGCTGCGCCAGCACGGGGACACCGTCCCCGCACTCCGACCGCGCCAGCGCGCAGCGCGGCTGGAACGCGCACCCGGGCGGCGGCGCCGACGGGTGCGGCGGCAGTCCCGGGATGGCGGGGAGCCGGTCGCCGGGCTTCCGGTCCATCCGCGGTACGGACTGCATCAGGGCCCGCGTGTACGGGTGGCCCGGCGCGTCGAACAGCTCGGCGGTCGACGCCGTTTCGACGATCATCCCGCCGTACATCACGGCGATCCGGTCCGTGACCCCGGCGACGACGCCCAGGTCGTGGGTGATGAGCACCAGCGCCATGTCCAGCTCCCGGCGCAGCCGGTCGATGAGCCGCAGCACCTGGGACTGGATGGAGACGTCGAGCGCGGTGGTCGGCTCGTCGGCGATGAGCAGCTTGGGTTCGCGGCTGATCGCCATGGCGATCAGCACGCGCTGGCGCATGCCGCCGGAGAGCTGGTGCGGATACGCGCGCAACCGTTCGCGGGCCGCGGGGATGCCGACGAGCTGGAGCAGTTCGGTGCACCGGTCGGCGGCGGACCTGCGGTTGTGGCCGTCGTAGCGGATCAGCGGCTCGGCCATCTGCTTGCCGATGGTCATGGCGGGGTTGAGCGCGGACAGGGCGTCCTGCGAGACGAGCCCGATGCCGGAGCCGCGGACCGCGCGCAACTGCTTCTGGCTGAGCGCGGTGAGGTCCGTGCCGTCGAACTCCACCCGGCCCGAGACCCGGGCGCCGCCCCGCCCCAGCATGCCCAGGACCGCCAGCATCGTCTGGCTCTTGCCGCTCCCGGACTCGCCGACGACGCCCAGCGACTCGCCGGCGGCGACGCGGAAGGAGACGTCGCGGACGGTGGTCAGCCAGGAGTCGTGGCCGTGGCCCGGGTGGGTGACTTCGAGATGCGCTACGTCCAGCACGTTCACGGTGGTGCCTCCCGCTACGCGAGCTTGATCTTGGGGTTGAAGTACGCCTGCGCCACGTCGACCAGCAGGTTGATCAGCACGAAGGCGACGGCGATGACGAGGATTCCGCCCTGGACCAGGGGGATGTCGCGGGAGGAGATGGCCTGCTGGAGCGCGAGGCCGACGCCCGGCCAGGAGAACACCGTCTCGGTGAGCACCGCCCCGCTGAGCAGGAACCCGGCCTGGAGCCCGATCACCGTGACCACCGACGGCATGGCGTTCGGCAGCACGTGCCGGACGATGACGTGGAACTCGCCGATGCCGCGCGAACGGGCCGTCTGCACGTAGTCGTTGTCGATGACCTCCAGCACCGCCGAGCGGGTCATGCGGGCGATGACCGCGAGCGACCAGGCGGCCAGGGTGATGACGGGCAGCACCATGTGCGCGGCCGTGTCGACGGCGCCGCCGCCGGCGATGGAGGTCATGCCGGTGGCCGGGAGGATCCGCAGTTGCAGCGAGAAGACGACGATCAGGACCAGGCCGAGCCAGAACGACGGCACCGAGTTGAGGAACAGCACGCCGACGGTCAGCCCCCGGTCGCGTACGGAGCCGGGCTTCTGCGCGGCCCACGTACCGATCGCGACGCCCAGCACCGCGGCGACGACGATGGCCGTGCCGGAGAGCAGCAGGGTGTTGAGCAGCCGCTCGGACAGCACCTCGGAGACCGGGCGGCCGAAGGACAGGGAGCGGCCGAGGTCGCCGCTGAAGAGGTTGCCGAGGTAGGTGAAGTAGCGCGAGACCGCGGGCTCGTCGAGGCCGAGGTCGGCGCGGAGCGCCGCGCGGTCCTCCTCCGACGAGGTGGGGCCGAGGAGCGCGGTGGCCTGGTCGCCGGGGATGATCTGGCCGAGGCCGAAGGTGGCGACGGTCACCCCGAGGAGTACGGGGATCATCTGCAGCCCGCGGCGCAGGATGAAGGTCAGCATGCCGCGTCTCCCGTCTCGTCGTCCTTCGCCGCCCGCGACCGCCGCGAGCGCGGGTCGAGCCGGTCACGTACACCGTCGCCGAGGAGGTTGAAGCCCACCGCCAGGACGACGACAGCCAGCCCCGGGAGGGTGGCGACGTGCGGCGAGGTCACCAGCAGCGCCCGGCCGCCGCTGAGCATCTGGCCCCAGTCGGGCGTCGGCGGCTGGGCGCCGAGGCCGAGGAAGGCGAGGCTGGCGCTGAGGATGACGTTGCGGCCGGTCTGGAGGGTGGCGAAGACGACCAGCCCGCCCAGCAGGTTCGGCGCGATGTGGCGGAACGCGATCCGCCGGTGCCCGTAGCCGAGGGCCGAGGCCGCCTCCACGTACTGCTCCTGCCGCAGCGAGACGACGTTGCCGCGGACGATCCGGCCGAACTCGGGGATCGTCACGACCACCACCGCCACGATCAGCGACGTGGTGCTGGGCCCCAGCGCGACGCCGATGCCCAGCGCGAGCAGGATGCCGGGGAAGGAGAACATCACGTCGAAGACGCGCATCAGCACGCTGTCGACCCAGCCGCCGACATAGCCGGAGAACAGGCCGATGCAGCCGCCGACCGCCAGCGCCAGGACCGTCGGCAGGATCGCGACGAGCAGCGCCATCCGGGCCCCGTACATGAGCCTGCTGAGGATGTCGCGGCCCACCTCGTCGGTGCCCAGCAGGTGGCCGTCGCTGAAGAGGCCGAGGCCGATGGCCGCCGGATCGGTGTCCAGCGGGTCGTACGGGGCGATGAGGGGCGCCAGGAGCGCGACGAGGACGGTGGCGGCGACGATGCCGCCGCCGAGGTACGCGGTGGCGTTGCCGGCGGAGAGCCGGGCGAGCCGGCCGCGCGTGCGCGTCCGCGCCGGGGGGCGGGCGGCGGGCGCGCCCGCGGCTCCCGGGGGTGCTGCCGCGGTGGCCTTCATGGCTGTTCTCCCCTCACTTCTCTCGGCACCTGTCTCACTTCTCTCCTTGTCGCCGGCCTCACCGGCGGCGGATGGTGGTGTAGTCGACGTAGACGGAGGCGGCGGGGGCGACGCCGCGGACCTTGTCGCCGAGGAGCCGGGGCAGCCGGTCCTGGTAGAGGAAGACCCAGGGGGCGTCGGCGGCGATCTCGTCTGCGGCCTGCCGGTAGAGCCCCATGCGGCTCGCGGTGTCCGGCTCGCCCCTGGCCCGGTCGAAGAGCGCGTCGACGTCGTCGTTCGCGTACCAGCCCCGGTTGACGCCCGCGGGCGGGTGCGCCTGGCCGCTGAACATCCGCTCCAGGAAGTCCGCGGCGTCGGCGCCCGTGGTCCAGCCGTTGAACGAGCCGTGGGTGCGGTCGTCGTAGCCGTTGCCCTCCTCGGCCACCAGCGACGCGAACTCCATGTACCGCACCTTCAGCGACACCCCGACCGCCTTCAGGTCCTGCTCCAGCAGCGCCATGATCTCGGTCGCCTGGGAGAAGCCGGGGCCGCTGTCGGGGGCGAGGAGCGTGAGGCGCACGGGCGTCTCGACGCCGCTCTCGCGGATGAGCTGCCGGGCGCGCTCCGGGTCGTACGTGTACGGGGAACTGCCCGCCCCGTCCGTCTCCGCGGCCGCCTCGTCGTACGCCTCGTTGCCGCGCGGCAGCGGTCCTGTGGAGGGCGCGACCTGGCCCTGGGTGAGGGTCGCGATGGCCTCGCGGTCGACGGCGTAGTTGAGCGCCTGCCGGAACTCCGGGTCGTCGGTGGGGGCGATGCGGGCGTTGAGCCGCAGGAAGTACTGGTTCGCCGCGTCCGGGTACTGCACGCGCATCGCGTCGTCGTGGGTGAGCTGGTGCACCTGCTGGGCCCCGGCGCTCAGGATGGCGTCGACCTCGCCGGTCTCGGCGGCGATGGCGAGCGTGGTGGGGTCGGTGACGGACTCGACGACGATGGTCGGCGTGCGCGGCTTGCCGCCCCAGTAGCCGGTGTTGCGCTCCAGGGTGATGCGCCGGCCGTGGTCGGCGGCGCGCTGCGTGAACGGCCCGGTGCCGACCGGGTGCAGGCCGATGTCGTCGGGCTTGCCCGCGGTCAGCGACTTGGGGCTGACGATCGACATGCGCCGGTCGGTGAGCAGCCGCGGGAGTCCCGCGTAGGGCTCGGAGAGGCGCAGGGTCAGCTCGTACGGCCCGGTGACCTCGACGCGCTCGATCCAGCGGGTCAGGAACGTCATGTTCCCGGCGGCGGTGGCGTCGTGGACCGGGGAGTCCTCGTCCATGATCCGGTCGAAGTTGAGCTTGACGGCGTCGGCGTCGAGGCGGGCGCCGTCGGCGAAGGTGACGCCTTTGCGCAGTTCCAGGGTGTAACCGCGGGCGTCGGGGGCGGACTTCCAGGACTCGGCGAGCCCGGGGCGCAGCGCGGGGGCGCGGTCCGTACGGGCGCTCAGGTCCTCGCGGATGAGGGGGTCGTAGAGGGCGTCGACGATGCGCAGGCCGACGGTGCCGGACATGCGATGCGGGTCGAGGGGCGGGATCTCGCCCTCGGCGCCGATGACCAGGGTGCCGGAGTCGCGGCCGAAGGACGGGTTGGCGCTGCACCCGGCGAGCAGGAGGGCGGCGGCGAGGGCGCAGCCGGCGGCGGCGCGGAGGCCCCTGCGGGGTGCGCGGCGCGGGCGGGGCGGACGGGGACGATGCGTGAACCTCATGCCGGTCGCCTTTGCTCGTCGTCGGTCGGGTCGTGGGCCGGGTCGTGGGCCGGGGCGCGCAGGTCGCTGAGGACGGCGCGGGCCGCGTTGCGGCCGGGGGTGCCGGTGACGTAGCCGCCGGGCCAGACGCCGGCGCCGGAGAGGTAGAAGCCGCGCAGCGGGGTGCGGTAGCCGGCGACGGCGGGGTGCGGGCGGGCGCCGAAGAGGCCGGCGGGGAGCATGTCGCCGTGGGTGATGTTGCTCTCCACCAGGCCGAGTTCGCGCTCGATCTCGACGGGGCCGAGGAAGCGGTGGCCGGTGATCCGGTCGCCGAGGCCCGGCATCAGCTCCTCCAGCACCGCGACGCAGCGCCGCCCGAACGCCTCGGTGCGCGCCCCGTCCCAGCCGCCTGCCTCCGGCGCGTACGGCGCGTGCCAGGCGTTGACGCTGATCAGATGGGTGTCCCCGGGGGTGAGACCCGGCGAGGTGAGGGTGGGGATCAGGCCCCACATCAGCGGGCGTTCCGAGGTCCGCCCGGCGAGGGCGGCGGTGACGGACTCCTCGATGTGACCGAGCGAGTCGCCGAAGCGGAACTGGCAGGCGCGCGCGGACTCCGGGTCCGCGTCCCCGGGCAGACCGGCGTACGCGGGCAGCGAGTCGACCTCCAGCACCAGCTTGAACGCCGAGCCGCGCATCCGCTGCCCCGCCACGTCCGCGCGGACGTCCGGGCCGAGCGCGCCGTCGTCGAGGAGGTCGCGGAAGAGGTGGACGGGGTTGACCGCGGCGACGACGCGGCCGGCGGCGAACTCCTCGCCGGCCGCGGTGACCACGCCGCGGACTCCCCGCTCGTCGTGGAGGATGCGGGAGACGGGCGTACCGGTGTGGAACTCGACGCCGTGCGCGCGGCAGTCCGCTTCGAGGGCGTCGACGATGGCGCTCATCGAGCCGACCGGCAGTCCTGTGGAGCCGCGCAGCGCGACGCGCTCGGCGTCGCCGGGGCCGCGGAGCCCCGCCGCCGACGCCCGGGCGAAGGGGCGCATCATCAGCCCGATCGCCGTGCCCGGCGCCGACGGCGGGACGAGCTGGGCGTTGAGCGCCAGCATCCCGAGCAGTCCCCCGACCTGCTCGGAGTGCAGCCGCTCTGCCAGCAGTCCGCGGAGGCTGCCGTCGAAGACGGCGGTGAAGAGCTTGAGGTCGTCCGGGTCCGCCAGCCGGCCGCGCAATTCGTCCAGGGGCGGCGGCGGTTCGTCCAGCGAGACGCC
This sequence comes from Streptomyces sp. CMB-StM0423, assembly GCF_002847285.1. Taxonomy (NCBI): domain Bacteria; kingdom Bacillati; phylum Actinomycetota; class Actinomycetes; order Kitasatosporales; family Streptomycetaceae; genus Streptomyces; species Streptomyces sp. CMB-StM0423. The sequence continues at coordinate 2,789,374 of NZ_CP025407.1, forward strand.
GAGGGCGGCGCCGAGGCGGTCGAGTCCCGCGATCAGCTCGCGGTAGCGGCCGGACTCGCCGGCGGCGAGGGCGTCGAGCTGCCGGTCGACGCGGGCCTGGTCGCGCCAGCCGACGAAGCTGCGGTCGGCGAAGCGGTGCACGACGGTGGGATCGGCCCGTACGAACCGCAGACCGTGGTCCGCGAGGCGCAGTTCGCGGACCACCGCGGGGTTGAGCGAGCCGGGCGAGTTGGTGAACGACAGGGTGCGTCCCGGCAGGAACTCGTACGGGCCGCACGGGCCGCCGAGGCGGTCGCGCGCCTCGACCACCGCGACGCGCAGCCCCGCCCGGCCCAGATAGGCCGCGGCCACCAGGCCGTTGTGGCCGCCGCCCACGACGACCGCGTCAAAGCGCCTCATTGCGCACACCACGTCCCTCCGCCGTCCTGTCGTCCTGCTGGTTGTCGTCTTGCTGGTTGTCGTCTTGCTGGTTGCTCCGTGGCCGGTTCAGCCCTGCGGGCCCGGCCGGAAGCCCTCGTCGAAGACCCGGACCCAGTTACCGCCCGAGATCAGCTCGATCTCCCCCTCGCCGAACCCGCGCCGGCGCAGCTCCGCGAGCACGTCGGCGTAGCCGCTGCCCGCGGCGAACCACTCGGGGAAGTCGACCTGGCCGGAGATCGGCACCATCGGCTTGCGGCTCCACCGCCCCTGGCGCCACCAGTGCAGTTCCTCGTCGCCCTGGCCCGCGTAGTAGTCGGAGGCGAGGCCGACGTGCTCGACCCCGATCAGCTCCGCGGTGTACGCGACCATGTCGCAGAAGTCGGCGACGGTGCACGCCTGCCCGTTCGGCGCCAGCCGCGGGTACATGCTCAGCCCGACGACGCCGCCCTGCTGCGCCGACTCCTTCAGCACGGTGTCGGACTTGTTGCGGAAGGCGAGTTCGACGTCCTCGCCGACGAACGCGCGCGGGTTGGCGTGCGTGATCATGACGGGCCGCTCGGAGGTCTCGATCGCCTCCAGCGAGGTCCGCTCGTTGCAGTGCGAGATGTCGACGAGCATCCCGACCCGGTTCATCTCCCGGATGAGGTTCACGCCGTACGTGCGCGAGAGCCCCGCGTTGTCCGCCTCCCAGCAGCCGGCCCCGGCGGAGTTCTGGGTGTTGTACGTGAGCTGGGCGATCCGCACGCCGGCCTGGTGGAACGCGCCGACGAGGTCGAGGTCGTCCTCGAACGGGCTGCTGTTCTGGAAGCCGAGCACGACCGCCGTGCGGCCGTCGCGGTCCGCGGCGCGGATGTCGTCGGCGGTGCGGCCCTCGCGCAGCAGGTCGGCGTGCTCGGCGAGATGCCGCTGCCAGCGGCCGACCTCCCGCATGGTCTCGGTGGAGTCCTCCCAGATCGCCACGGTGACGTGCACGGCGGTGAGCCCGGCGGCGCGCCACTCCTCGAAGCGTTCGCGGGCGGGCTTGTTGAACTGCAGTGCGTCTACGAGCACGGTCCTGTTCCTCTGCGGTGCGGTGGGGTGTGGTTCGACGGGCCGACAGGCCGGCGGGGTGCGCTCAGCCGGGGAGGCCCGGGATGCCGCCGAGCCGGCCGAGGACCGGCATCCCGTCCCGTAGCCCCAGGTGGCGCAGGGCCCGCCAGAGGGACGCCTGATTGCTCGTCACGACGGGCAGCCCGGTGTCGAGTTCGAGGTACGGCAGCACCTCGAAGGTCCGGAAGGTGCCGCAGGAGATGAGGAGCGCGTCCGCGTCGGGCGCCGCCTTGTGCAGCCGGCGGCCGAGCCGGTAGGCGCTGTCGGCGTCGTGCACGCTGGCGTCGTACGGGTCGGTGAGCTGGAGGCCCTCCATCGCCGTCACCTCGAAGCCGAGGGCGGTGAGGTAGGTGCGCAGGGACTCGTTGACCTCGTCGGTGTAGATGGTGCCGACGGCGACCTTGGTCGCGCCGAGGGCGCGGAGGGCGTCGTTGGTCGCCTGCTGCATCGTGATCGCCGGTACGCCGGTGGCGGCGGTGATCTCGCCGGTGACCTTCTCGTCGGTGCCCGGGCCCGGGATGAAGGTGCCGGGGGCGCCGCACTGCACGATCAGGTCCACCTTGGCGGTGGCCAACTGCCGCGACGCCTCGACGACCTGGCTCATCATCTCCCGCAGTCCGGCGGCGTCGACGCGCGGGACGATGGTCCGGGCGTCGGCGAACGCCACGCCCGTAGGGGCTACTTCACGCCACTCCTCCGCTCCTTCGATCGCCGTCGCGGGGCGTATCTGCCCGATTCGTGCACGCCAGCCGAGCAACATCAGGGGCTCACCTCAACTTCTGGGACACTGTACCAAGAGCGATTGGGACACCGTACCTTCAGCTTTTGGGCAGGTCAATGGGGTGGAGGCAGAAGGATGCGGGCACGAAAAAGGCCGGTCAGACGCCTACTGGCGCCGGACCGGCCGGAAATCGCGGTGGGGACGGGGGTGCTGGGACGGGGCGGCCGAGCGCGGGGTTGCCGGGAGCGTGCGCTACGCGGGCTGGCGCCAGCGGAGGGCGATCTCCGCCGCCGCCTTCTGCAGCGCCGGCACCAGCTCCGCCATGCGTTCGTCGGTGAGCCGGGCCTCGGGCCCGTAGATGCTGAGGGCGGCGACGAGGCTGCCCTGCGTGCCGATGGGCACGGCCACCCCGCAGCCGCCGGCGATCCACTCGCTGCGGCTCAGCGCGTAACCGTTCTGCCGGACCTCGGCGACCTGTCCCAGAATCCGGTCCGCGGCCGTCTCGTCAGGACCGTCGGCCACGTGCCCGGCCACCAGCCGGCGGAGTTCGTCCGCGGGCAGCAGGGACATCAGGACCCGGCCGGTGGCGCCGGAGAACAGCGAGTAGGGCCGGCCCACGCCGGTGATGAGCCGCAGCGGCTGCGAACTCTCGGCCTCGTGCACGGTGACGCGGCGGCCGTCGACGATGGTGGAGATGCAGGCGGTCTCGCCGGTCACCGCGGCGATCCGGGCGGTGGTGCCGGTGGCGGCGCTGACCAGGTCGCTGTTGTCCGCGTGCTTCCAGGCGAGGGTGAGCGCGGCGGGCCCGACGACGTACTTGCGGGTGGCCTCGTCCGCGACGGCCAGGCCGACCCGCTCCAGGGAGGCGAGGATGCGCTGCGTGGAGCTCTTGCTGATCGCGAGGTCGCGGCTCAGCTCGCGCACGCCACGAGGGTGGTCGGCTTCCGCGATGGCCTTGAGCACCATGAGCGCGTGATCCACGATCTGCACGGTCCCGGACCCCTGGGCGCCCCGCCCCGCACCGGCGGCGGCAGCCGCGCCGCCCTGCCCGGCGGGGGCCGCCGGCTCCGACGCCTCTCCGGTCGCCATCGAGCCCGGTCCTCTCCCTCGCGGGCGCTCTCTGCACCGCCAGGAAGTATCACACAGGGCCCCATGAGCAGTCACTTCACGACCCCGGCGACCCGCTGGCACACTCCGGGCCGCCGACCCGGACCGAGTGGAGTCAGCTCACCAACAGGGCCTCCAGAAAGCGACTGGGTTGGCCGCTCCGCGAGAGAGTGAGCGCGTCCCAGGCACCGGCATCAGCCGGAGGCTGGTTTCGGCGGCAGCCTACGGCCCTCTCGCGCCCCGTCCAACGTGCCTGACCGATGTCCTCTGGTCTGGCCATGCCATCACGCTGTGCTACCGGATTCCTCCGGCCAACCTATAAACCGCGGACGCTCCAAGGGGGCGCGGGAAGTCGTGCCGCAGCCTCCGCTAGTGATTCCCAAACCCCCGGGCGAGGCCAGGATCGCACTTCTCTTCAACGCGTGACCGTGGCTAGCGTGGCATGGGCAGCGCTGCGGCTGTGGAGGGGCACCGGCAAGGGGAGAGGCACGTGGGAAATCGGCCTACGGATTGGCATGTGCTGGACCTGGACGAGGATCCCACACCCGGGGATCCGGAGCGGGTGAAGCAACTGGCCCGTGAACTGCATGACTTCGCCGGTGACGTGGCGGACGCGCTGCGGCAGATCAAGGGCATGGCCGGTGAGGACGCGCTCCTTCGCTGGGCGGGCAAGACGGCGAAGGCGTTCCAGGACGAGTTCGAGGAAGTCCCCAAGAACCTCAAGAAGCTTCAGCGCTCCTACGACCTCGCCGGTGATGCCCTCGCCGCGTACTGGCCGAAGCTGGAGCGGGCTCAGTCCCTGGCCGACAGGGCGTTAGCCAGAGGCCGCGAGGCGCGTAACGAGCTGTCGTCCGCGACCGGCCGGCTGGACTCGGCCAACTCCTGGGTCGAGCGCGCCACGGCGAAAACCGAGGAGTACGACGAAAAGGAGGGCAAGGAGAAGCCCGACGAGTCCGAGGTACGCGCCGCCACCCGCAACGCCACCGACGCCAGGTCCGCCCGGGCCTCCGCGCAGACGGCCGTCGACAACGCCGAGTCCGGTCTCGAAGCCGCGAAGAAGATGGCGGCCGACGCGAAGAAGATGCGTGAGGATGCCGCGTCCGAGGCGAAGGACAAGCTGGAGGACGCCTCCGACGCCGGTATTCAGAACCGGAAGTGGTGGGAGAAGGCGGTCGACTGGGTCAAGGACAACTGGGACACCATCGTCACCGTCTGCAAGGTCATCGTCGCGGTCCTCGGCATCGTCGTCCTGATCATCGGCGGGCCGCTCGCGTGGGTCGTCCTCGCGGCGGCTCTCGTGGTGCTGGCAGACACCCTGATCAAGTACCTGAACGGCGAAGCCTCCTTGTGGGACGTAGCGTTCGCCGCCCTCGACTGCATCCCCGGCATGAAGGGCCTCACCACCCTCGGCGGCCTGGCCAAGGGCCTCAAGGGCGGGCTCAATGCGATGAAGAGTCTGAAAGGCATGAGGGCCGCCGTGCTCGGGCTGGCCAAGCGGGGCCGCACCATGCTTGACGACGCCGCCCAAGGCGCGCACAACCGCCTCAAGAATGTCGTCTCCAAGCTCACCGACCCCGTCGACCTGGCTACCGGCGCGATGTATCTGCCCCAAACCGATGTCAGGCTCCCCGGCCTGCTCCCGCTGGTCTTCACTCGACGCATTTCCTCCGCATACCGGGCCGGAGGATGGTTCGGCCCCACCTGGGCCTCGACCATCGATCAACACCTGGAAGTCGATGAGCGGGGCGTGGTCTTCGCGACCTGTGACGGCCGCCTGCTCGCCTACGCCCATCCCTCCGACACCGAGCCGACCACGCCGGAGAATGGCCCGTGCTGGCCTCTGGCAAGTCTCGATACCGGCGGTTACAGCGTCACCGACCCCGTCACCGGTCATAGCCGTCGATTCGCCTCCCCCGACGCCGACGGCGTATGCAGGATCGAGCAGATCGTCGACCTTAACGGTCACAGCGTCGACTTCACCTATGAGGCCGACGGGTCACCCACGGGTCTGGTCCATTCGGGCGGCTACCACCTCAAGCTCACCACCGACGACGACCGCGTCAGCGCTCTCCACCTCGCCGGGGCCGCCGAGGACGGATCGGATATCGAGATCAAGCGCTTCGGATATGACGAGGACGGCAACCTCACCGACGACATCAACTCCTCCGGGCTCCCCCTGCGCTACACCTACGACGAGCGCCTGCGCATCACCTCCTGGACCGACCGCAACGATCGCTCCTACCGCTACACCTACGACGAACACGACCGCTGTATCGCCGAAGGCGGCGAGGCGGGGCATCTCGCCATCACCCTGGAGTACGACGCAGCCCACCCCGCCTGGCCCGATCACCGCGTCACCGTACTGACCACCACCGAGGGCCATAAGACCCACTTCGTCATCAATGACAACTGCCAGATCGTCGCCGAGATCGATCCGCTGGGTCACACCACACGGAGTGAATACGACGCTCGGCATCGCCCTCTGTCCAGCACCGATGCGCTGGGCCACACAACCAGGTACACCACCAACCCCCACGGACAGCCCGTCGAAGTGGTCTACCCCGACGGCTCGACGGTTCGCCGCGAGTACAACACCCGCCAGCGGCTCGCCGCAGTACACCTGCCCGACGGAACGAGTTGGTCCTGGGAATACGATGACCGCGGAAATCTGATCAGGGAGACCGATGCCACAGGGGCGACAACCCAGGTGTCAGTCGACGACGCCGGCCGGCAGACTGCGATCATCGATCCGCTCGGCAACAGCACTACCGTTCTGTGCAACCCTGCCGGCCTCCCGGCCGAAATCATCGATCCTCTCGGTGGCACAAGCCGTTACGAGCGAGACTCCCTCGGCCGCCCCGTTGCCCACACGGACGCGCTCGGAGCCACCACACGACTGGAGTGGACACCAGAAGGACATCTGGCCACCCGTACCGGCCCGGACGGGGCCGTGGAGAAGTGGCGCTACGACGGAGAGGGCAACTGCACCAGTCACATCGACGCCGCAGGCCGACAGACCACGTACGAGTACACCCATTTCGACCTGCTCACGGCGCGGAAGGATCCGGATGGTTCACGCCACACATTCGACTATGACGCGGGTCTGCACCTGGTCCGGGTGACAAACCCCCAGGGCAACACCTGGAACTACCGATACGACGCATCCGGCCGCCTGGTCGGGGAGTCGGATTACGACGACCGCACCACCGGCTACACCCTTGACGCCGCCGGCCGGCTCGCCCTCCGTACCAACCCTCTCGGCCAGACCATCACCTATTCCCGGGATCCGCTCGGACGAATAGTCGCCAAGGACGCCGAAGGGCAGGTCACCCACTACCGTTACGATCCCGTCGGCCGCCTGAAGACTGCGACAGGACCGGACGCAACCCTGACCTACGAACTCGACGAGATCGGCCGCGTCCTTTCCGAGAGAGTCAACGGCCACACCACTACCTATGTCCGGGACGCTGCCGGGAATCTGGTAACCCGCACCACTCCGACCGGCACCTCGACTCGGTACCACTACGACGCAGCGGGCAATCGCACCCAGGTGACCACCGACGGGCACACCCTGGCCTTCGAGCACGACCTGGCCGGACGCGAGATCACCCGCCGTTCCGGCAGCATCACCCTCACCACAGGCTGGGACTCCGCCGGACGCCTCGCCCACCAGTCCCTCGCGGCGGGCCCCGGAGCCACCCTCATCCAGCAGCGCAGCTACACCTACCGTCCGGATGGGCACCTCAGCGCCTTGGACGACCACTTGGCCGGTGAGCAAAACTTCGGGCTCGACCCTGCCGGCCGGGTGACAGCCGTCGGAGCGGCCGACTGGAACGAGTCCTACGCATACGACGCTCTCGGCAACCAGACCCACGCCGCATGGCCACCCCACCACGCAGCCGGCGACGCGACCGGAGAACGCTCCTACGAAGGCACCACCCTGATCCGTGCTGGTCGCTTTCGCTACCAGCACGACGCTGCGGGGCGCCTCGTCCTGCGCCAGAAGATCAACCTGTCCAAGAAGCCCGATTCCTGGCACTTCACCTACGACGCCGAAGACCATCTCACCGAATCGACAACCCCGGACGCCGCCGTCTGGCGCTACCGCTACGACCCCCTCGGCCGGCGCTGCGCAAAGCAGCGCCTCGCCGCCGACGGAACCACCGTCGTCGAAGAGTCCCTATTCACCTACGACGGCGCGACTCTCATCGAACAGAGCACGACGAGCGGCCCGCGGCCCGACACCGTCACCCAGACCTGGAACCACGATGGACTGGCCCCCGTCTCCCA